>CAZXDD010000041.1:0-1757 GCA_964639415.1 uncultured Armatimonadia bacterium | reverse complement strand
GCGGGCGACGTGCGAAGACCGCCGCCGCAGAAGGTCCTCTGCCGTTCAGCCCGAAGGGCGACTGGACCCGCGCCGGCGGGGCCGTCTGGCGATGGCAAGAAAGCCCATCGCACCCCCACACCCGGCACGCCCCGGGACCGATCCACAGATGAGCGAGAACACAAGACGGCCGCCGGAACTCCGGCGGCCGTCTTCCTATCCTCGGGTGAACGCCCGGAGGCGCTAGACCTCCCAGACACTCCCGCTGTCGTCACCGGGGCCATCGTCGAGGCTCTGGAAGATGCGCTCAACGAAGGTCAGCAGCTCGCGGGGGTTGAACGGCTTGGTCAGATAAGAGCTGACACCCGACTGCCAGCCCTTGAAGATGTCGGCGTCCTGGGCCTTGGCAGTGAGCATGATCACGGGGATGTTTGCGGTGCCCGGGTTGGCCTGCAGGTCCTGAAGCACCTCGAAACCATCCTTGCGAGGCATCATGACGTCCAGAACGAGCATGTCCGGCTTCTCCGAGGCGACCTTCTCGAGGGCTTCGACGCCATCGTAGGCCGTGACGACGTCATATCCCGCCCGCTGCAAGTTGACTTCGACAAGGCGGACGATGTGGCGCTCGTCGTCTACGACAAGAATCTTTCTCGCCATTTTGGGGAAGGTCCTCCTTGCGCCAGGAGCCGGCACATTACCGCAGGATACTACAAGCACCCCCGAGGCCACGGCCGTCAGGGGTCCCGTGTAAACGCGGCCATTATAGCAGAGCCGTCATAGCGTGTCAAACGCCCGGTGTCCGCCGTTGTTCCGTTGCTCTCCTGTGCTTTCACTAGCGACCGGCGCCCTGCCCTGGACATGCAATGGACAAGTCCATGCCCCAAAGATGAGCGAACAGAAATGCCGGGTGGTACCGTTCTCTTGTCCGTCTGCCTCCGACCCGCCACTCACGCCTCGACCTTCGCCAAGCGGCCTCTCGCCGCTAACCTCCCTCATCGAGCAGTGCCTGCACCTCGCCAAAGGTCTCCTGAAGCCGGGCATAGAGCTCCTTGTAGAGACGATGGTAACCCCCATAGCGCCGGTGGTTCTCGGCGCACGGGTCCCGTTGGTCCACGACCTTCATCGATGCGCGACAGGCCTCGGGGACCGTGGCCCACACGCCGGTGCCGACGCCGGCCAGCAGTGCCGCCCCCAGCGCCGGCCCCTCGTCGACGTTGATCACGCAGTGCGGCCGGCCGGTGACGTCCGCCTGGATCTGCCGCCACAGCGCGCTGCGTGCGCCGCCGCCGGAGGCCCGCACCTGGGTGATGCTTACCCCCATACCCTCGATGATGTCAAACGAGTCCTTCAGCCCAAAGGCCACACCCTCCATCACCGCCCGGGCCAGATGGCTCTTGTCGTGGCGCAGATGCAGCCCGAAAAACACGCCCTTGGCGTCGGGATCGGGATAGGGCGTGCGCTCCCCCGTGAGATACGGCAGGAAGATCAGGCCCTCGGCGCCCAGAGGCGCCCGGGCCGCGGAGGCGGTCATGTACTCATACGGGTCCTTCCCCGTCAGAGCCGCTACCGCCTTCTCATCGGCACACAGCGCATCCCGCAGCCACCGCAGCGAGCCGCCCGCCGAGAGCATGACCCCCATCACATGCCACTTGCCCGGCACCGCGTGGCAGAAGGTGTGAGTCCGCAGTTGCTCGTCCATCGCCGGCTCGTCGAGGTGGGCGAACACCACGCCGGAGGTGCCGGTGCTGACGGAGACGACGCCGCTGCGCACGATGCCG
>CAZXDD010000040.1:10132-23664 GCA_964639415.1 uncultured Armatimonadia bacterium | reverse complement strand
ATGGCGGGAGCCAATGACGGCATGGTCGAGACCAGGAGTGCGGCCGCCGACCTCAGCGGCGAATGCGCTTCGTATGCGGTGCAGGTCCGGCGCCTGAACCACGCGGGCATCCGCAGCGACGCGGCCGTACTCGACGACATCCGGCGATGGCTGCTGGAACTCTACGGGGGTGACAGGCACGGCCCCGATGGCTCGCCCTTGGTGCTCGTACCGGGAGGGGAGTTCCGGATGGGGGCCGATGACGAGCTCGATGACCTCAGCGGCCACTGGGAGAGCAGCCGCCCGGCGCATCCGGTGCGCATCACCCGGGATTTCTGGATCGCCAAGTGCGAGGTGACCTGCGCGCAGTTCGCCGCGTTCCTCACCGCCTACGGGTCCGAGACGGACGCTTCAGGCAACCGGCTGCTGCGCATGGAGGACGGGGGCTGCCGCATCGATCGGGCCGACGGGGTCTACCGCGCTCAGCCGGGCTGGGAGCAATGCCCCGTGGCCGGCGTCACCTGGTACGGGGCCGAGGCCTACTGCGCGCACTACGGCCTGTCCTTGCCCACGGAAGCGGAGTGGGAGTACGCGGCCAGAGGGCCCCAGAGCCGGGACTATCCCTGGGGGAGTGGCTGGGACGCGGCCAGGATCGCCGCCTCCGGCGCACTCCCGGTGGGAAGCCTCCCCGAGGGCGCCGGTTGGTGTGGCGCGCTGGACATGACCGGCGGGGTGTGGGAGTGGTGCCGCGACTGGTTCGCGGCGGACTACTACGCCGCATCGCCCCTAGAGGATCCCACGGGGCCGGGGAGCGGTTCGCTGTCGGTGCTCCGCGGGGGCAGCGGGAGCCTCACCGGCCGCAGCGCGTACCGCTATCCGTGCGGCCGAGAGCAGGCAATCAACAGCGGCTTCCGTCCCCTACTGCGGGGAGAGGGGTAGGGCGGCTGACGACCGGGAAGGGCGAAGCTACGACATCGTCTTGCCGGAGCGTCCACGCCGACCGACGGTACGGTCCCGCCGTCGGTCGTAGCCCTCTGCTGAGCGTCGTCCGGCGAAGGAGAAAGACAGCGGGCCCACGGCCCGCAGGGAGCGGCGACGGTGCCGGAGGCTGAGTAGTCTCGCTGGAGAGAGTCGTCTCCGTGCGGCGCGTGACCTGTCACGCGTTGCACGGCGGCCTCCGTCCGGAGACACTTCGGCCGCGGCGCGGGAAACCGAGCAGGTAGCCCAAAAGACGGGGTCTGGGGCCCGTGGCCCCCAAACGATCCGCAGGACCGTCGGGGTGCGGGGCCGAGCCCCGCGACGTTGTCCGTTTGCCGTACGGTGCACAGTCGTCCGCCGTCAGCGTTGCCTTCGCTTTCCGCCTCCCGCTACTCCCCCACATTCCCCTCCGCCGTGCACGCTTCGATGAGCCCCTCATGGCTCTCGCCCAGCAGCGCCGTGCAGCCGGTGGCGATGTTGTCCCGCAGCACGCTGGGGCAGATGCGCCCGATGGCGTCGGGGAACAGCGAGAACGCCACCGCTCCCCCCTCGTCGAAGCCCGAAAGATGGTTGCCGATGACCTGGAAGGTCCCGTGGACCTCGACGGCCGCCTTCACCCCCGCGGTGTCGCCGCGCGCGATCGTGTTGCGGGAGAAGATCGAGGTGGCGCTGCCGTAGCTATCGAGGATCACCGGGCGCAGGCAGCCGGTGATGGTGTTGCTGTGCAGATTCCAGTTCGCCTCCGGGGGGAAGACCTCGAAGCGGTCGCCTACCTGTGCCGAGTGGGGCCCCGTCAGCTCGAGAGCAAAGGTCTCGGGGTCGGAAGAGGCGATCGTCGCGACGGTGCCCTGCTGGGCGCCGCTGAGCCAGGCGAGACACCAGCCGCGGTACAGGTGGCTGTCGGCCCGCAATGCCGGGAGGTTCCCCACCTCGGGGCGGAAGGTGCTCGGGCCGATGGCCTCCCTGACCCGCGATTGCACCCGGCCGGTCTCGATCCCCTGCCCGCAGTTGCGGATCAGGTTGCCGTGCACGGTGACGTTCTGCGCCGGCTCGCGAAGGCGGATGCCCGTGACCACCGGGTCGCAGGCGCCGCGCACGTAGATCTGATTGTCCCCGATGAGCGTGTCCGAGGCGGTGACGAAGACGGCGTGGCGAGCCCTGGATTCCTCGGCCACGGAGGTCATGTCGAAGATATTGCCGGTAATGGTCGTATTGGAGGAGGGATAGTGGGTCTCATCCGCCCGGCTCAGGGCCTCCACCGCCGAGGAGCCGAAGTTGACGAACAGGTTGTTGCGGACGAGCACCTGGGTGGCCCCACTGCAGGTGCGGATGGCGCAGCCGCCGTAGGGCGTGAGGCTCTCAAAGACATTGTCGGCGATGATGTGCTGTCCCGCTCCCAGCACCGGGTAGGTGGAGTCCCGATTGGCTTCGCCCAGATTCCCCATGGCGACAGTCCCGGCATTGCGCACGTAGTTGCCGATGAAACGGACGAAGCGCGAGGCCCCCTCCCAGGCGCAGCCGCCCACGTCCACGATGCGGCACTGCAGGACGCTCGTATTCTCCGGGCCGCAGGTGACGTCATTGAAGGCATTGCGCCCTAAGTCGGTGGCGGTGCAGCGCAGGTACGTGATGCCGGTGGAGTTGGTGGTGCCGGGCGCGGTTAGACCCCGGCTCTTGCAGGCGGCGACGAAGCACTCCGAGGCCATCCGTGTCCCGTGGCAGTTCTCAACCAGCGCGCGTTCGGTCCCGCTGATCGTGGTCGCATTGCAGTTCTTGGCCGCAAAGCCCCAGAAGTAGCTGGAGCCCCGGGTGGGGATGTGCCCGCACTGGTCGCGGGCCTCGAAGCCCGAATGGCCGCTGAAGGTCAGGTTCCGCAGCGTGATCTCGCTGCCGTTGACGCTGGTTAGGCAGGCGCCCTCGCCGTCGCTGATGTCGATGGTGGTGTGCACGGGGTTGGCGCCCTGGATGGTGAGACCCTGTGGATTGGCCACGCGCAGGCCCCTGGAGAGCCGGTAGCGTCCGGGGGGGATGAGGACATTGCAGCGGCTCTTGAGTGCGAGGTCGATGGTGGCCTGCAAAGCCGCGTCGTCGCAGTGTTTCACCACCGCATCCGGCGCCGATCGCGTCGGGGCATCCTTGAGGGTCAGCACATTGCCCTCGATCTTCTCGATGGTGGTCATGAGCTGGCCGCGGGCGGCGAAGACCACGGTGTACCCCTGCTCCCACTCGAACTCATTGAACCGCACCTCGATGCCGTCGCGCAGAGGCTGCCAATCGCCGCTGATCTCGGTCTCGGGGCTCCAGGTGCGGCAGATGTCTTCCGACCAGCGGAAGCTGTTGGTGCCCTGGGCCACGTCGAGCACGAGGATGAGCCAGTCGCCCTGATCCCCGTTGTAGCCGCGGATCTCCGCCCTGTCCTGTAGCGGAGCCTCCCAGGCAACCTTCCCCCGCGGGCCCCACAGCGTCCGCTTGGTGATGCGCGGATTGCAGCGCGAGATCATCACGCCCTCGCCCTCGCGGAAGTCGCCGGGATCGGCGACGGTGATCTGCTTGGAGTCGGCGGTGGTGGCTGCCGTGGTCTCGTAGTCCGAGCCGGAGGCGCCGAAGTCTCGGGCATTGAGCCAACTCCCCGGCACGGGAGGAACGGTCTGTGCCGGGAGAGGCGCGGCGAGAGCCGCGAGCAGCGCGAGGAGGCACAGTGGGTAGCTCATGGCGAGTAGGGCCCTTTCGTGGTTATTGGGGGCGGCGAGGCCAGGCGGCCGTTCACCTCTCGGAGGCCCTTCGGGCCTCTTGCGGGAGAGGTCGGCAGATCGGTCCGCAGAGCGGGACGATCTGACGGGTGAGGGGGCGCCTGGGGCGAACCGCCGCCGCATCGAGGCGCCCTCCGCGGCAGCAACGCCTCACCCCCCCCTCCTTCACCCTACCCCCGCCCCCTGCCGTACGCATCCGCCGCCTTCAGCGCCGCCACCACGTCCTCCGCCACAATCGGCCGGGGCTCGTTGTGAATCGTCTCCCCCTCCGCGCAGGCGGCCTCGGAGACCTTCTCAAGATCGGCGTCGGACACCTCCCCCAGGCCGATCCCGCCCAGCGTCGTCGGCAGCCCCACCGACTCGCAAAAGCCATACACCTCGCCGATCAGCTCCCGGCTCTTGTCGGTGAGAAACAGCGACGCGAGCGTCCCGATAGCGACCTTCTCCCCGTGCAGGTAGGCGTGGGTGGGCTCCAGGGTCGTGAAGCCATTGTGGATGGCGTGGGCGGCGGCCAGGCCTCCACTTTCGAACCCGAGACCGGAAAGCAGCGTACTGGCCTCGATGATGTGCTCCACCGCCGGGGTCACTGCGCCGGCTGCGGCGGCGCGACGGGCCAACGCCCCATACTGAAGGAGCGTGTCGTAGCACAGGCGCGCCAGGGCGAAGGCGGCGCTGGGCCCCGTCCTGCCGCTCATGTTGCAGGCGCACGACTGCCGACATGCCTCGGCCTCGAACCACGTGGCCAGAGCATCGCCCATCCCGGCGACCAGGTACCGAAGCGGCGCGCGGACGGCGATCTCGCTGTCCACGAGCACGAGGCCGGGGTTGGCCCGCAGGAACTGGTAACGCTTGAACACACCGGTCTCCGTGTAGATGACCGAGAGCCCGCTGGTGGGGGCGTCGGTGGAGGCCGTTGTCGGCACCGAGGCCGCCGGCACGCCCACCTTCCAGGCGGCGGCCTTGGCGGTGTCCAGCGTCTTGCCGCCCCCGAGCCCCGCGATGCTGCTCGCCCCGAACGAGCGCGCCGCCTCGGCCACCCGCTGGATCTCCTCGTCCGAACACTCCCGCCCGAAGCGCTCGATCTTGACCTCCACGGCCGCCTCGATGTCGGGGAGGTACTCGGGCAGGACGTTGTCCAGGATGGAGGGCGCCACGACCAGCAATGCCCTGGGCCCAAACCGCGCCAGCTCCTGCCCCAACACGGCCATGGCCCGCGGGCCCTGGATGTAGCGACCGGGGAACACGCCGGTGGTGATCATGACGGTGCCTTTCGTGGAGATGAAGGGATGGGCGAGCTTCCTGATGCTTGGAGCAGGTTCCGGGGCCGAGATCCAGCCGTTCGCAGGCGTCCCGCAGGGCGGGATCGGGCCTTCCACTCACATTATGCATGAACGCACTGGGGTCACATTTCGCCATTCCCGCGTCCGGAACGGTCGAAGTACTGCCGTTCTCCCCCCTCCTCCCGTCTCCGCCGGCCGTTTGGCGGAGTACAAGCGGCTCGAAGAGACGCCGAGAGGGGGGCTGGGGGGGTGAGGCGACGTGAATCGGCGCCTGTCAGTAACCTGCATGATCTGAGTTTCCAGCCCGACTTGTCGATCTCGCTCTGCGGGATCGCCGCCTGGTCGTGGCACCGGCCCGAGGCGAACCTCCACGACGTGCTCGCCGATCCTCGGGCAGGTGCTCACCTTGTCATAGGGATAGGGCACGCGGCTCAGACGCAAGCACGGTTGTGCTACTTGCCGCTCCCCGCCACCTCAGGTATACGTGAAGTACGCCGTCGCCCGGCACTCGTAGTTGGCCGTCACGCGGACCCAGTGGGCGCTGAACCCGTCCGGGAACTCGTGGTGCACGTATCCTCGCGCGGGCACGGTGATGTTGTCGTAGGTCCGCCAGGCTCCGTTGCCGAGGAAGTCCACCTCTACTGCGAAAGAGATAGCGCACGACGCATCGTGGGTCAAGTGCAGGCACTTCTTGTCAAACCCCGTCATGAGGTACGGGTCCGAGGGCCGGCCGCCCCGCACGGCTTCCTCCCACCACGGACCGCCCCACCCCGAGGGCTTGCCGAACTGCCACAGGTCATCGGTCTTCCCGAACCAAAGACCAGACTGCGGCTCGGCGCACTGCAGATTCCCGCCGCTCTCGTAGCTGGCATTGTCCGCGCCCATGCAAAGCAGCCCGCGCCAGGAGCAGAAGTCCCCCAGCACCCACAGGTGGGTGGAGATCGGTTTGATCCCCCAGATGCTACCGCCGTACGCCCACGGCGACATCTGGTAGAACATGCCGTGGCAGTCCATGAGCAGCCGCTCGTGCTCGGTGGCCCGGATCCGCGGCCACTCGGTGGCCCACTTGTGGTCCCACAGGTGCGAGGCCTTCGGCAGCCGATAGGTTCGCCAGGTCTTGTCGGCACCGGTGAACACCTTCAGGATCGCCGAGGCCCGGTCCCAGCCGGTGGCGAAGATGGTGTGACCGAAGCTCCCCAGGCCACTCACGGTGCTGAACGGCTTGCGCTCCAGGACGGTCCAGTTCTCCCCGTCGAACTCCGCCAGCGTCCCTTCCGCCTGTTTGCCGAGGAAGTCCGCCTCGGCATAGTCGTTATTGACCACCACCAGCCGCCCGCAGGAGGTGTAGCAGTCCTTGAAATGGCACTTCAGAGGCTCGGCCGTGCCCAGCTCCCGGGTCAGGTCGCACAGGTGCGTGACCTGCAGGCTGTGCACGTCCATCTCGAACAGCTCACCCTCCATCCCCAGCATGTAGACCCTGTTCTGCGGATCGGTGAGGTGCTCGGCGCTGCCCCCGAGACGCACCTGCTTGAACTCCTCGACGGTCCGCACGTTGTGCTCCCGGTCCACCACGTGGGGGCCGATGATGAGCTGGTTGGAGGGGTGGTGCACCATGCGGTTGGCGTAGGTGCCATCGACGCCGTCCGGGTGCCGCAGCATCGTGAAGTCCTCGTCGATGATGCGCAGGCCCGAACCGGTCCCGGAGGAGCTCAGGTGGGATACGTAGTTTTGCACATACAGCTTCCCCTGCCAGGGCATGAGGCAGCCCACGCCGAGCTCACTCCGCGGTGGACCGAGGTCGGCGATCTGCGCGAGCGAGGGCACGACGCCGCTGAACTGGACCGGTCCGGCCTTCGGCTCATCCATCGATCATCACTTCCCTCTATGGCGGGCCGCCATGGGGCCCGCCTCGGACGCCGTAGGTATGTTAGCGGTCTTGGACGATGGGACCCACGTCCCCGATCTCGAGTGGCGGGCCGTCTCTCCTCGCCCTCAGTCACTATCGGGAGACGAGTAGACCCTTTCGACGTGACCGTCCCCGCGACCTACCGGACGCCGCGGGTCGCCGCTGAGCGGGACCCGCATCGGCGTTGCCGTCGCCGTCCCTCCGAGCGCCGTCTCACCAATGTCGGCGTGAGGCCCCGGTGGCACGAGAACAACGGGGTCTGGGGCCCGTGGCCCCAGCGGGGTGCAGGGGCGGAGCCCCGCGACGTTGTTTGTTCGGCGTGCCTCGGGGCCGTGCCTCGGCGGCCGTGATCGGCCATCCCCATTCGGCATCCCCCAAGGTCCTTCCCCTCCCCACGTCGAAACACGCCACGCGCGTGGCCCTCCTACACCAACCGGCTGCGCGCGAAAGGTGAGACTATGTCTAGCGAGCTGTGTAACAGCGCCGAGGAAGCCCGTGAGTACGTGAAGACCGTTCCGCCCCCTCAGGGCGAGTCCATGGTGGGAGTGCCCTTCGAGGCCCGCGACCTCGTGCGCGTCGGGTTTGTCGGTGTCGGTGGCCGCGGCTTTGGCCAGCTTAACGAGGTCCTCGCCGTCGAGGGCGTGCAGGTAACCGCCATCAGCGATGCCTCCGGCGAGGCCATCGCCCGCGCCGGTAAGGCCGTGGAGGACAAGGGGCAGCCCGCTCCGGCCCTCGAGCCCGACTGGCAGAGGCTGTGCGACCGCGAGGATGTGGACATCGTCTACGTCTGCACCTCCTGGGACAGCCACGTGCCCATCGCGGTGCAGGCCATGGAGTGCGGCAAGCACGCGGCCATCGAGGTGCCCGCCGCCGTGACCCTCGCCGAGTGCTGGCAGATGGTGGACACCTCCGAGCGCACCCGCAGGCACTGCATGATCCTGGAGAACTGCTGCTACGAGTACGCCGAGATGCTCGTGCTGAACATGATCCGCGAGGGCCTGTTCGGCACGCTGACCCACGGCGAGGCCGCCTACATCCACGACCTGCGCGACTGCCTGCTGTCCGACCACGGTGAGGGGCTCTGGCGCCGCTTCCCCCACATCGACCGCAATGGCAACCACTATCCGACCCATGGCCTCGGCCCTGTGGCCTGGTACATGAACATCAACCGCGGTGACCGCTTCACCCGCCTGGTCTCGATGAGCAGCCAGCCGGCAGCACTGGCCGAGAGGCGCGACGCCACGCTGCCGGAGGATAGCCCCAAGCGGGCCGAGGTCTACAAGTGTGGCGACATGAACCTGTCGCTGATCCAGACCGAGCTGGGGCGCACAGTGGTGTTGCAGCATGACGTCGTCACCCCGCGCCCGTACAGCCGCATCAATCTCATCCAGGGCTCCAAGGGTGCCTTCGTCGACTACCCGGCTCGGTTCTTCTTCGACGATGCCCCCGGCCACGACTGGGAGCCCATCGACCGCTTCAAGGAGCAGTACGAGCATCCATTGTGGCGCGAGCAGGGGGAGTTGGCGCGCAAGCTCGGCGGCCATGGGGGCATGGACTTCATCATGAACTACCGGCTCCTGCAGCTCTACCGCCAGGGGCGGGTGCCGGACATCGACGTGTACGACGCCGCGGCCTGGTCGGCGCCCGGAGCGCTGTCGGAGATCTCGGTGGCCTGGGACAACATGCCCGTGGAGTTCCCGGACTTCACCCGCGGCAATTGGCAGCAGCCGGACACCCGGGCGGTGCGGTGACGGTGAGGTATGAGACGAGCAGTGATCGCGAGCCCGGGGCCGGGCGGTGAGCCCCGCCGGCCCCGGCACCGCCGCGATAGCCCTAACCGTCAGGTGATTGGGATGACTCTTCGGCCAATGCTGTGGCCTGCCGCCGGTCTGTGGCTGCTCAGCGCAGGCGCGTGCGCCGCCGAACCGCCGGCCCAGGGCCTCGTACTGCACCTGGATGCCTCACGTGCCGGAGCCGCGGCCGCCGACGGGCGCCTGGCTCGGTGGGTGGACCTGTCCGGCCGCGGGCACGACCTCGCTCAGCCCGACGCGGCCTCACGGCCCGCTTTCGTAGACGCCGCGCTCAACGGGCTGCCGGTCTTGCGCTTCGCCGGCCGGCAGTTCCTCGACGGCCCCGCCGTGCTGCCCGAGGGGGCGGCCGACTTCACCTTCGCGGCGGTTTGGCGGCGGGACGACACCCAGGGCGCGCAGGTCATCTGCGAGCAGGCCGACGACGGCATCGGCCGCCGGGCGAGTCTGCTCACCGTTGGCGAAGCCTACGGCTTCAATGGGCAGAACAACGACCGGCACGACCTGCTGCGGTTCTACGCCGGTCTGGCCAACCTCTCCGTGATGACCCTCGAGGGCGCCGGGTGGGTGCGCCTGTGGCACAATGACGAGCGCGGGGGCACCGGGGCGCGCGGGCAGATCGTCGCACCCATGCAGAACACCGGGGCGCGCCTGTTCCGGGTGGGCGGCAAGGTCACCTCGGGCGGCGAGTGCCTGCGTGGTGACATCGCCGAGGTCCTGGTCTACGACCGCGTGCTGTCATGGCCGGAGGTACAGGCGCTCAACGAGTACCTGGGCGCCAAGTGGGGCGTCGGGAAGCTTGGAGCGGACAACCAAAGGAGCGTGGAGACCATGTCGGTCGAGCGTATGGACCAGGGCCCGGACTACACGTCCAAGGTGCCCCACTACACCTTCTCCGAGACGCTCGCACAGCAGGAGGCACAGTTGCGGGACAACCCGCTGCTGGCACGGTTCCGGGAGTCGCGGCGACGGCTCTCCGCTGAGCGGTTCCGCCCCGTCTACCACTTCACCAGCCCCGAGAGTAGCCTCAACGACCCCAATGGCCTGTGCTTCTGGCAGGGGCGGTGGCACCTGTTCTACCAGGGGTACCCGCCCGAGGACCCGCGGCAGCACTGGGGGCACGCCGTGAGCGAGGACCTCATCCACTGGCGCGACCTGCCCTATGCCATCTACCCCAACCCCGAGGAGTGCTGCTTCTCGGGCGCCACCTTCGTCGAGGCCGATCGCGTCATCGCCATGTACCACGGCACGAAGGTGGGCAACATGGTGGCCACCTCCGGCGACCCTTTGCTACTCAACTGGGAGAAGGTCACGGGCAAGGCGGTCACCCCCACGCGGATGCCGGACGGCTCGATCCCGCCCTACGGGGTGTTCGACCCGTGCATCTGGAAGCAGGGGGAGTACTACTACTCGCTCTCCGCCGGGACAGTCCCGGGTCCGGGGGATAAGCGCGTCCGGGCCGACTTCCTCCTGCGCTCCAAAGACCTCGCGACCTGGGAGTACCTGCATCCACTGGTCGAGGAAGACCCCTACACGCTGGTGGGCGACGACGGCGCCTGCCCCTACTTCTGGCCCATCGGCGACCGGCACATCCTGCTGCACTTCAGCCACATGAGCGGCGGGCGCTACCTCCTGGGGCGGTATGACACCGAAAGCCAGCGCCTGGTGGTGGAGGACGGCGGGGCCTTCAACTTCGGCCCCGCGTGGCCCGCCGGCACCCACGCGCCCTCGGCCTTCCCAGACGGCAAGGGCGGTGTCATCGCCATCTTCAACATGAACGCGGGCTTTCCGACTCCGGGCTGGGATCAGATCATGTCACTCCCGCGACGCCTCACCCTCAGCCCCGAGGGCGACCTGCTGCAGGAGCCCGCAGGCGACTACGCATCTCTCCGCGGAGAGGCCTGGTCTGTTGGCGAGACGGTCCTGCCCGCCAACAGCGAGGTCGTGCTGGAGCAGGTAAGGGGACGTAGCCTGGAGCTGCAGGCGGAGATCGCCCCGCAGGGAGCGCCGACGATCGAACTCAACGTGCTGCGCTCGCCGGGGAATCAGGAGCGCACCCGCCTCTGCATCTACCCCAATAGGGGCTTCCACTACTGGAACCGCGGTGGCCGACCTGGTCAGGACACGATGGTCTCTCTGGACACGTCCTACGCCTCCGAGCTGCCCGACGCGCAGTCCAGGCCTCCTGAGACGGCGCCGGTCTACATCCCCGAGGGCGAGCCGATCCGGCTGCACGTGTTTGTCGATCACAGCGTGGTCGAGGTGTTCGTCAACGGCCGTCAGTGTCTTGGCGTGCGCGTCTACCCCGGCCGCGAGGACAGCCTGGGCGTCTCCCTGCGCTCACACGGGCGCGACGCCCTCCTCAAGTCGCTGCAGGCCTGGCCGATGGGGAGCGCGTATCCCGCACAGTAGGCCGCGACCCAGTCGGCGCCCGGAGCGTCTTCGCCTTGCAGGATGCCCGCGTGGTGGGAGGCGCTGGTGTTCACATCTCCCCTCGGGAGAGGTCGCGCCAGTCCTACCGGCGCGGGTGAGGGGAAAGCCCACCCAACCCACATCGAGAGCCACCATCGGCCGTGACGCGCACCGGGGGTGAGAGCCCTTGGGCCATCGCTTGGTGGCCTTCGCCCCACCCGCCACGCCGGGTCTTGAACGGCAGGCCCGAATCGGCGATCCCCCCTGCGGGATCGCCGTCGTCGGTTACCACCGACCCTCCGTAGGCCCCCGGCCGGTTGGCCGCAGGCTCCTACTCAAACAACCCCGGATTGGTCGTCACCGCGATCAGGTCCAGATACAGCGACTCCCGCGGCGTGAGTTTCAGCACATGCTCCCCCGCCGCCAGCTTGAAGGGCTGCAGGCAGGTCAGACGCTGCTGCCGGTTGTGGGCGACCATCGACCACGTCCAGGAGCCGTCGCTGCGGAGGGTGGCCTCGTCGGTCGGCTGCTCGTCGAGGGAAAACTGAAGCGAATCGTGAGACCCCACCGGCTGCTCCGACCGCACGCGCATGAGCAGCACGTAGCTGCCCTCCTGCGGCACCGTGAAACGGTACTCGGTGGGCTGCCCATCGCCGGGTCCGGCGACCAGGACGCACTTGGCGCCCGAAGCGGCCTCATCCTCGATGACCTCATATCCGGGGCCCCCCGACGGCGCCTCGGCCTCCAGGTACTGCACGAAGCTCCCGTCGCCCTCGGGCTTCACCGGGGCGACGTAGTCGGTGTGGGCGTACACCGTGACCGGGCGGGAGTAGCCGTCGGCCAGCCGGACGAGAAACACCCCACGGTAGACCTTCCGGCTCCTCATCCGGTCCGGGAGAACGGTCACGGTGAACGGCACCGTCTGCCCGGACTGCAGCACGCCCTGCTCCGGAGTGACGGTGAACCAGTCGAAGGCATCGTTCTGCGCGATGCGGTAGCCGCTGGAGAACCCCTCGCCCTTCACCGTCGCCACGACCGGCTTCTCCCCCGCCGCCCGCACCTCGCCCGGAGAGAACTCGAGCTGGTAGCGATCGAGGTAGACCGGTATCGGCCGCTCGGGCAATACCACACCGGCGCCGACGGGGATGGCGCCGATGTCCACCCGACCGCCGGTTCCGGAGGCGAAGTTGTCGATCACCGTCCCATTGCCGGCGGCCCGCGACGCTCCCAGGGGCTCGAACAGCCCCGCGCCCGGGTCTGTGAAGTCGGGCGCACCCAGGATGCCGTGGGGCTCGGGGACGCTGTCCGCGGTGGAGAGCAGATTGTAGTCGCACTCGGAGCCGGGCGACTGCGCGCGGCCGCGGACGGCGGACCTGCCGGCGAAGACGTTGTTCATCGCGACAATGCGCAGGTTCGGCGGAATGCTGAGGTCACCCGAGGGGCCGTAGCAGGTGTTGTTGAAGATGAACGAGACGGCGCTTCGACCGTTGGCGTACGAGGAGGTCTTGATCGTCTGCCCGCCGATGCCGCGCTCGTCGCCCATGTTCACCAGCAGATTCTCGAACACGTAGGACGGGCCGGACATGCAGCCCTGGATGCTGACCCCGCACAGGCACCCCTCGAACTTGTTGCCGAACACCCGGACGTTCGTCTGCCCGCCGTCGATCTCGATCGCGTCATCGTTGGCGAAGCAGTGGAAGCTCCCGTAGATGTCGGCATCGCGGTTGAACCCGCCGTCCAGATCGAAGTTGCCCGCCCCCTCGATGGCATCGTTCCAGCGGTGCAGGTCGCTGCCGATGAAGTCATTGTAGCGCAGCACGGTGGACTGCGGCCTGTCGACACCCACCGCCTGCGGGCCGGCGGGATGCGAATAGTACCAGGAGTTGGCATGCGACACCGGATCGTGGATGTAGCAGCGCTCCACCACCGTGCCGAGGCTCTTGCTGATGCGGATGCCGGTGTCCCAGTTGATGTACCCACCGGCCTCCGTGTAGAACTTGCCGTCCAGGTCGAACCGCTGGGTCCCGATGCGGCCCCAGCCGGCGATGTCGCAGTTGACGATCCGGACGTGCTCGCACCTCTCCACAATGACGGCGTCCTTCAGCCCGCCGCGCAGCGTGAGCCCCTCAAGCAGGACGTACCTGGCCTTCCGCAGCGTGATCAGCGGCCCCTGGCGGTCATTGCGCAGTACGAAGCCCTCTTTGGCAACGTACCGGATCCAGCCGTCGGGTGAGCCGGAGTCCTCGACGGCCAGGTGCCCGTCGAAGCTCTGCTCATCCAGCACGATGGTCTTGGCGATGGGGACCTCGCTGCTCCAGGTGGTGAACTCCGTCCCAGCCAGCACCTCGCCGTCGCCCCCGCGCAGCTCCAGCTCATAGGTGGTGGCTTCCTGGAGGTTGACGATACTGCCGCGGTACAT
>CAZXDD010000040.1:0-10032 GCA_964639415.1 uncultured Armatimonadia bacterium | reverse complement strand
CGTACTTGTAGGTGATGCTCTCCCCCTCGCCGATGGCGTACAGGCAGGCCTCGATGTCGATAGCGCCTTTCCAGCCGAACTTGGCGCCCATGTCCACGGCATATAGCCCCGGTCGGTCGATCTCGATGGCCACCTGCTTGTCGTAGGGCTCCTGCCGGATCAGCTTGACGGTTCCTCTGTCCGAGACCTCGGAGACCTCGACGAGGAAGAAGGGGGCCTGTCCCACATCCACGTGGAAGACCCGGCTGGCGGTGACCCACCCGGGCTCGCCGTCGGCGTCCTGCAGGAACAGGCTTCCCGCCTGGGCGCTGATTTGGCCCGGTGTGGAGGAGAACAGCTTCCATCCGCCCGCGGAGAAGTCGTCCACGATCTGCGCATGCAGCGGGGACACCGCCAACACTGCAAGGATGAACACCCGGCACTGTGCCATTCGCATGGTTGGTTTCTCCCTGTTGCTCTGGTGCAGCGCCGGGGCTACTGCTCCAGCGAAGGCTTGCCTCAGACCGACGAGCAGCGCGGTCCGGCAACGCCATCGCAGCGTGGCCGGGTCGTTCGCCGTTCACCTCTCCCGGCGGCTCGCGGAGTCGCTTGCCGGGTGAGGGCCCGCCCCGCCGGCGAGTCTCCGCGCTCGCACCACGCCCGCCCACGCTCCGGACCGTCTCGCCGTCATCGCCCCGGCCCTACCGCCTCAGCAGGCGCTCCGTCTGCTCCACGTAGCTCCCGACCTCGCACCGCGCCCTCTCCAGCGCCGCCGGGTCCTCACTGTACTCGGTCAGGCTCTGGACCAGCTCGTTGCCGGGGGACGATAGTGACGCAACACGCTGCTGCAGCGCGGTCAGCTCAGGCGTCAGGGCCACCCCGCGCTCCTGCAGTGCAGCGGTGTCGGCCCTGGCCTGCCACAGCAGGTCGTAGTCCTCCAGGCCATCGCGCATGGCCTCCAGGCGCAGCGAAGGCAGAGGTCCGTCGGGGCCCTTCTGGTAGAGATGATCGTGGGCGTTGTCCACGATCTCCCACTCGGTGTAAGGTCCCTCGGTGATTGCAGGCCTGTTGTCGAAGTAGCCCAGCACGGTGGAGTAGTAGAGAAACCCATCCGTCCCGTAGGCGAAGGCCATCGCGCCCATCAGCAGCCTGGCGTCCATCGCCGGAAAGGTCATCATCAGGTTGGCGAACGGCTTCTCCGGCGAGTTGCAGGTATACCACCACACCTGCCGGCCCTGGCGTCGCGCCTCAGCGGCTGCCTCAGCTTGGTAGTGGGTGGTTAGTGGGCACCAGCCGTTGATGTCCTCGATAGTTCCGGGGCCGTGCCAGGGCCGGTGGGCGGTGGTGAGCAGCAGCAGGTCGGGAAACTCTCTACGCAGGCGCTCCGCGATCATCCGCAGGGCCGGATCCCATTCGGCCGTGGCCTCGTCGAACATGTACACATAGCACGCCTCGCGCAGTCCCGCCTCGGTGGCCGCCCGGTAGCGCTCCCCGATCTGGGCGACCCACTCCTCGAGCTGGGCCCCGGTGGGCAGCTTCGTCTGCTGGTCCAGTTGCTTGCCCCAGATGTACCCCAGGTTGATCGCCGTGGCGCCCGCCTCCGCCCACCGCGGGAACCTTGCGATCCACTCGTCCTGGAACCCGTAGATGCTGGTGGGGTTCAGTCCGTAGCTCATCTCGAACTCATCGGACCGGTTGATGCCCACTACCACCCGCAGTCGCGGCCACTTCGGCCGCTCGAAGTCCCACACCCGCAGTTCCACCGGGAGCGTGCAGGCCGGCGCCTCCTTTGCCCTCACCGTGAGCGTGCCCCGGTAGACACCGGCCTCCGCGTCGCGGGGCACGTGCACCCGGTAAAACAGGCTCTGCACATCGCCCTGCTTCACGCGGAACTGCTCCAGGAATGTCAGAATCGGGTCGGGCCAGTAGCCGTGGATGGACAGGTCGGAGGGCACGCGGTACGGGCAGTAGCCAACGGGCGCGAAGAGCAGCTCACTCTCGGGGATGGTATGCCCCGCCTCGGAGGTCAGCGCCGAGCACTCAAGCGCGACGTCGGTCAGGTCACGGTCCGGGCTGTAGACGAGCACCTGCCGGCTCTCATACTCCCCCTTCGCGGCGGCGAGGTTGACCCGGGCAGGGAGTTCCTGGCCCACCAGCGATTCGAAGCTCTTGGGGCGCACCTTCAGTGTGCCGCTGACCACGGCGACGCCGTAGGCGGGCTTGCCATCGGTCTTGGGGCCGCTCGTCAGCAGCGCGGCACGGATGGCGTCATTGGCCGAAGTAGCTTCGCCTGTGGTGGACGCATGCATCGAGGGGGCGGTCTCAACACGGATGGAGCCGATACGCGCCATCTGGCTCCACTCATAGCGCTGCACCCACATCGTGAGCTGCGTCGTCGGCTTGTCTTCCTCGCCCACGATGCCGATACGCGTCTCGTACACGGTGGAGGGATCGTGGCCACCGGTGCCGGCGATGATGCGATCGGCATTCTGGTCCAGCCAGCCCCTGACCTCGCGCCCATCTTCAAGGCCCGCCTGCAGAGCGAACCACCAGGGGTTCCCCGCCACACGGGGTTGCGAGAAGTAGCGCACGAAGACCTGGTGCGTGCCCGCCGGCAGGCCGGTGACGGTGACGCGCAGTCTCCCACCGCCGGAGCGCGCCGGAGTCTGCCAAAAGCCTCCGTCCGCTCCCTCCCAGCCGGCCGCCTCCAGGCCCGCGGCGTCCGCGATCTTTGCGCCCTCGGCTCCCTGCACCCGTGCCTCCACGCCCCGGTGGGCGCTCTCCACCGCCAGGCGCCCATCCTCCTGAGGATGGAGCCAGGTGACCAGGCCCATCTCGCCCCAGCAGGGCAGCGTCACGACACACAGCAGCGCGACGACGGTCGCGATGCACACTCTCTGCACCTCCTACAGACTCCGGGTCGGCTCCCGCCCGGCCTCGCGCGGCATAGTGACCCGCGGGAGAATCTAGTAACGCTTGACGTTAATAACGCATCGCGTTATCATGGGTCCGGTATGATCCGCAGCTTCCGCGACCGCGATACGGAGAGGCTGTTTCACCGTGAGCGCCCACGCAACCTACCCGAGGCCGTGGCGCGCACCGTTCTGCGCAAGCTGGTGATGCTGGACGCTGCCATGGAACTGGCGGACCTGCGCGTGCCGCCGGGCAACAGGCTTGAGAAACTCGGCGGTGACCGTCACGGGCAACACAGCATTCGCATCAATGAGCAGTGGCGGATCTGCTTCGTGTGGCGCGCAGGCGACGCGCACGATGTGGAGATCGTTGACTACCATTGAGAGGACATTCGCGATGCAAGCAAAACTGCACCCGGTGCATCCGGGCGAGGTTCTGCTGGAAGAGTTCCTGGAGCCGCTGGGCATCAGCCAGTACCGGCTGGCCAAGAGCATCGGCGTCCCGCCGCGACGCATCAACGAGATCGTCCACGGCGCTCGCGCGGTGACGGCGGACACGGCCCTGCGTCTCGCGCGCTTCTTCGGGACCACCGAGCGCTTCTGGCTCAATCTGCAGGCCCAGTACGACCTGGAACTCGCTCGGGATCGCCTGGGTGAGCGGCTGGAGAGAGAGGTTGCGGTCCTGTCCAGGACCAAGTAGGCCGGAGCCCTACCTCCCCCGGACCCCCACGGCCTCCTGCCCCGCAGCGCGTTCGACGGCCCTCCCCCCGCCGTGCCGTCCGGCGAGCTTCGGCCGTTCGGGCTACTCGTCAGACAACCTGTCACCAACTGAGCCCGCCCCGCTCAGTCCGCCAGACTCATGGACCAGGCCTTGATGTCTCCGAACAGGCCCTGCCCGTTCTGCGCGATGAAGCCGAAGCGCACGGGCGTCCGACCGACGCCGCCGGGCTCGTGGGTCGTGTTGAAGGTCTGGACAAGCATGTCGTCGAGGTACAGCTCGAACATGTTCCCCCGTGCCAGCAGGCGGAACGCATGGTCCTCGTGGGGCGCGATCCCCGCCGGCGCGGCGCAGCCGGGACCGATCGTGTCCTCCGGCTCGAAAGCGACGCCATCGGTCAGGGTCATCCTGCCGATCTCCGTGCGCCCATAGCTATGCAGCAGGATCGCGGTGCCTTGTCCGGGCTGTTCCTCGAGGTAGAGCCCCACCGACGAAGCAACCAGCCGACGGTCGCGGCAGGTCGCCTGGATCGTCCCCTCGATGACCACCCCTTTGGCCAAGTCCAACGGGCTGTCCAGCACAGCCACCGCGGTCGGGATGTCGACCCGGTGGATGGAGTTGCGCTCCGGCTGGGCCAGCAGCTCCAGGCGGTCTCCCGCCGTGCCCATGGAGCAGCCGCCGCCTTCCGCGCTCGGGAACGCCATGCTGCATGCGCTCAAGTCAAGACTCACGGGTGAGCCCTTGAGGGCCTCATTGCCCTGCCAGTACCCCAGGCGCAGGTGCCCACCGGCGTCGACGATGGCTCTCTTCAGTGGCGGCAGCCAGGTCTCGCCCGTCTCATACGTGTAGCCGCTGTACATGTAGCCGTTCACGAGCAGCTCGCGGTCGGTCGGGCAGAAGCGTGCCCACAGCGCGACCCAGCGTCCGGAGTTGCCGCACAATCGGTACGCGGCGGCATCGGCGCGGAAGGGCCCGCGCGGCGTGTCGGCAACACGCGTGTAGACCCCGTAGCCCGTGGAGCCCATGTAGTTGAACCAGCCGCCGACCAGGTAGAACTTGCCGTCGATCTCCCGGCACCCGCCCACCTCGAAGCCGCCCTCGTCGGGCGGTGTCGGCGGCGGTGGCACGGTGCCCCACTCGATCCGCGGCCGGGGCATCCCGGACCAGTGCAGCCCGTCCTCCGACTCCAGGAAGCCTCCCGGGCCCGTAGCGAAGCCGTAGTACCCGGCGCGGCCGTCCTCCATCACGGGCACCACGCTCATGCAGTCAAGCCGGCTGTCGGGATGGTACCAGCGGGCATCGGGGAACAGATCGGCCTCATGCCCCATGAACGTCCAGTGCACCAGGTCCGTGGACTCCCAGAACCGGATGACGTTCTGCACGCCCGGCCGCGAGAAGCTGCCGTGGTTCATGATGAACCTGTCGCCGACGCGGTGGACCGCCATGGCCCAGATATTGAACGGCGCGTCGCGGATCACCGGGCCTACGTCCTCCCAGTGGACGCCATCGCCCGAGGTCGCCAGCCAGACATTGCGGAAGTGCGAGTCATCTCCCGGCTCGTGCATGTACATGCTGTACAGGTAGAACCGCCCCTCGTGCCACAGCACGAATCCGTCTTTGAACCGCCCCACCGACGGCCGGTAGATCATGGCGATGGCCTCCGTAGCCAGCAGGCATGTGATCAGCAGGACCAGCGCCAGCTCAGCCCGACCCCGGCAGGGGCCCGGTCTCCGCGCGACGGCGTGAGCTGGGAGCGCCAGCGATGTAGATGGCGTGTTAGCGGCTCCTTGAGCTAGACCACGGGTCTGACGACCGGCGGCAATGCGTTCCCCCCCGAGCGCCTCGCCCTGAGTTCCCCCACACCTCCTGCAGCCTCTTGTCCCTCGGCGCCTCCGAAGGCCGCGTCACCTTCCGCTCCCTATGGGCGCTCTCGGCTGTCCCTGAGGCCGCGGTGGCTATGAGACGGCGGTAGCGCGGTTCTGATGCCCACATCCGGCCCCTTCATATGCTTGACAGGGCGGTCTGCGTGGCACACAATAGAGCCGGAAGGTGATGCATGATGCGAACCACGGTGGATCTTCCGGAGGACCTCCTGGCGACCGCTCTGGAGCTTGGCCCCGCGCGAACGAAGCGTGAGGTGCTCACCTTGGCGCTGGAGGAGTACGTCAGGAAGCTGCTTCGCGAGGAGCTGGTGCGGATGCTCGGCACGGGCTTTCTGGACATGACACAGGACGACCTGGAGCAGATGAGGGCCGATGAGTAGGCGCCTGGTGCTCGTGGACAGCTCGGCATTCATTGAGGCCGATCGCGACCCTGGGGGGGCCGTGGCCGAAGGCGTCGTCGCCGCCGTGCGCGATGGACGCGCGGCAACATGCGATGTGGTGCTCGCCGAACTCCTGACCGGCTGCCGCACGCCGGCGGAGTACCGCAAGACGCAACTCGTCCTCGGTGGCCTGGCGTGGCTGCCGCTGACCGAGGAGTGCTGGACGCGGGCGGCGGCCCTTGGCTTCAACCTCCGCCGCTCGGGGATCACCGTCCCGTTGGCCGACCGACTCGTGGTCGCCATCGCGCGCCTGCACGACGCCGACCTGCTGCACTGCGACTCTCACTTCGACCTCATCGGCGCCACACCGGATACCACATAGTGCAATGCTAACCGTGATTCCTTGGGTGCCTCGCCTCACCCCCCGCGCGGTCCTGACGGACCGCGCGAACGGCGGGGAGGAGGGGGTTGAGGGCCGGAATCCACGGGCTTGCGCCCGTGGCTACCCATGTGCCGCCCCTCCGGGGCTGTACAGCAACGGCAGACGGCTCTCGACCCAACCCCAAGTTCCACAATGAACATTGCAGTAGCAGCGCGTCCTGTGCCTCTCTTTGTGCGCAGCCCCCAAGCCTCCCGCACGGCATTCCCCCCGCGCGGCTTTCCCGACCGCGCCACTCCGAGCCCTGGGCCTACCCGGCGAGCAGCCCGTCTGCGTCCGGGGCATGGAGCTGCGGGCAGTAGCCGTCTTTGCGGTAGACGGCCACCTCGAGCCGCGTGACCACGGCGGCGTCGCCCTTGTGAAGGCGCAGTGTGAAGCGGTTGGGCCCCATCCCCAGCAGCTCCAGCGGCAGCTCGTAGTCCAGGGCGTACGCGTGGTCCGTCGGCACGCCCTCGATGTACGGCGTGGGGAACAGCTCGCCGTCCACCCGGCAGGGCTTGAGCAGCCGCCCCGAGCGTCGGACTGTGACTTCCAGTCCGTCCGCGGGACCCTCGAACTGCAGGCGCAGCACGGCAGTCCCGTGGAAGGGCTCGCGGGCGGAGGGGTCGGTGAAGTCCTGGCCGACCAAAAGCTCCAGTTGCAGATGGCGGCTGCCGGGGTTGCTCAGGTCCAGGGGAAGCTGTCCCTGATGGAAGCACCTCTGCCGCGCGAGGACGTAGTGCTTGGGCTCGTCGGCCAGCTTGCGTCGGTCGGCGAGGCCGCGCAGCGACGCGAAGGGCGGTTCGAACTTGTCGGGCTTCTCGACGACCCCGAAGCTGTAGTCGCGGTAGTACACGAAGTTGAAGAGACTGATGCCATCGGCGCCCTGGGCAAGGAACGCCTCGGCGGTGCTGCGCACTATCTCGGGAGTGCATTTGCGGCAATACTCCAGGCCCAGCTCGATCGACTGCACCATACTGCTGCACTGCGTGATCTCGCCGAAGATCCGGGCGCCGGGAAGCTCCGCGCGGTAGATGGGCAGGTCGTTGTCGGTGCAGGTCTCATAGCACGATGAGACGTTAACCATGTCCACCAGCCCGTCTTTCACCCAGGCCTCCAGGTCCAGCCCCAGCTCCAGCGATAGGTCCCAACGCTGCGGCACCCGCGCGCCGACCGGCCGGTCCGGACCGATGGCGTCGAGGATGGCGCGGACCTGCAGCAGGTACTCGCGCAGAGCGGCCGCGCGTTGCTCGTACGGGATGGCGCGCCCGAAGAGGCAGGGATTGCGCAGGAAGTCCAGCTCGATGCCCTCCACGGGGTAGCGCTCGACGAACTCGCGGATGATGTCAAGCTGATGCGCGCGCACCTCGGGGTAGCTGAAGTCCAGCGAGATCTCCCCGTTCCAGACCGGATCGCTTGTAGGGCCGATGCGGAACTGCGGACTGGCCCGGTAGAAGTCGCTGGTCCACGGGTCGTGTGGGTGATCGAGGCCGTGCACGTCGAACATGCGCCACGCAAGGAAGAAGGCGATTCCCCGCTCCCGGCACCGCTCGCGGGTAAGGCCGACGAAGTCGTTGCCGGAGAGCACAAAGTCGCGCATGCGGCTGATCGCCCGCCCCTGGAAAGTGTCGGGGCACTCCATCGTACGGCCCCTGCCCCGCCACAGCGGCACCCGCTCGCTGTCCCACATCGGGATGGTCTGGCACCAGTATGGTGAGAGGAGAAGCGCATCGCAGCCGGCGTCCGCCACTTCGTCCACATGCCCATACACCTGGGCCACGCCCACCGGATCCTGGACCCGTTGGTAGGGCGTCTGTGTAGTGAAGACACAGGTGCCGTCGTGGTTGAATATCACCCGGTACTTGCTTGTGTCGCGTGGCATGTCCGCCTCCCTTGTCTGTCCCCCAGCCTGCGCGGGACCGGCGCCCTCCCGCGGGGAGGGCCAACAGCACCCACGAGCATGGCCGTCGCCGGTGCCTCCGGTCGCCCCCCTACCTCCCCCACACTTCCTGCGGCGTCCTGTCCCGTGGCGCCTCGTACGGCCAGGTCACCTTCCGCCCGGTAGCTGCGCTCTCGTAGGCCGCCAGGATGATCTCCAGCACCGCTCTACCGTCCTCGCCCGTCTCCAGCGGCTCTTGGTCATTGAGCACGCAGTCCACGAAGTGCTGGACCTCCTGCGGGAAGCCGTAGTTCCAACTCTCCTCGTACATCGTGAAGCTCCAACCCTTTGTGCTGCCTGCCTTCTCCACCGCGTAGTCATAGCCGGTCTTGCTGTAGGTCTGGAAGGCGCTGCCGTGCAGCAGGTCGCACAGGATCACACCCTCGGAGCCGTACAGCTCGATGCGGTCATCCATGCCGCCGGGCTTGGCCCAGGATTCCTCGGCCACGCCACGGGCACCACCCTCGAACTCCACCACGATCAGCGAATCGTCGTCCCCACGGGTCTTATCGCCATGGACGAAAGTGTCCATGTCGGCCCAGACGCTCTTGACCCGCGGCTTGCCCAGCATCCAGCGGAAGTACTCGAAGGCGTGGCAGCCCATGTCCAGGGTCACGCCGCCGCCGGAGCGCTCCACATCCCAGAACCACGGCATGTGCGGCCCGTCGTGCTTCTCGCACTGCTTGAGCCGAAACAGCTTGCCGATGGCCCCGGAGTCGCAGACCTCCTTGGCCCGCACGTACTTCGGGGTGAAGCACAGCTCCTCGGCGTACATGAGCTTGACGCCTTCGGCCCTGCAGGAGTCGATCATCTTGTCCGCTTCGGCCAGGGTGGGGCAGAGGGGCTTTTCGCAGATGATGTGCTTCTTGGCCTGCGCGGCATTGCAGGCGGCCTCACAGTGCAGGGTGTTGGGCAGGCACAGCATGACAAGCTCGACCTCGGGCAGCTCGAGCATCGCCCGATAGTCGGCAAAATGCTTTGGGATGCCGTGCTTGGCGGCGAAGCTCTGGGCGTGATCGCCGGTGGGCGAGGCGCAGGCCACGAGCCGGGCATTGTGAATGCGCGCAAATGACTCCGCGTGGATCTCCGCGACGAAGCCGGACCCGATCATCCCGACACCGAGCTTGTCCATGGTTGCGCCTCCTGGGTCGCTATTGTGGCGGGCTTTCGACTCACATTATGCATGAACGCACTGGAGACACATTGCGCCATTTCCGCGTCGGGAACGGTCGAAGTACTGCCGTTATGCCCCCTCCTCCCGTCTCCGCCGGTCGTTTGGCGGAGTACAAGCGGCTCGAAGAGACGCCGAGAGGCGGGGCTGGGGGGTGAGGTGACGTGAATCGGCGCCTGCCCGGAACCTGCATAATCTGAGTTTCCAGCCCGCCGGCCGTTGCCGTCTACTGTTGGTGGCGCGGGCTTTCCAGCCCGCGCCACTCACGGCAGGCACACCGTCACTCCTCGCCGTCTCCCGCCTCTTCGCCGTTCTCCGTGGAACTCTGTGCTCTCTGTGTCTCCGTGGTCTGACGTTGGTCGTTAGCTCCTCTCCTCTCCTCCCACTCTCCCTCCCACTCTCCCTCCCACTCTCCCTCTCTCCCCACCGCCTCCCGCCTCGTCGCCGTTCTCCGTGGAACTCTGTGCTCTCTGTGTCTCCGTGGTCTGACGTTGGTCGTTAGCTCCTCTCCTCTCCTCCCACTCTCCCTCCCACTCTCCCTCCCACTCTCCCTCTCTCCCCACCGCCTCCCGCCTCGTCGCCGTTCTCCGTGGAACTCTGTGCTCTCTGTGTCTCCGTGGTCTGACGTTGGT
>CAZXDD010000039.1:0-24422 GCA_964639415.1 uncultured Armatimonadia bacterium | reverse complement strand
ACACCCTATCCTACACTCTTTCCCTACACGACGCTCTTCCGATCTCTTGGCGGCAGGCATCATTGACCGCGGGCTGGACGTGCGCTACTGCAGCTTCGCCCACTTCGCCAGCAGTGACCCGGCGCACTTCGAGCTGCTGCGCCGCTCCGGACTGCATGCCATGTTCTTCGGCCTCGAGTGCGGTTGCCCCGAGCTGCTCAAGCGTGCGACAGGCAAGCCGATCCGCCTGGACCGCATCGGCGACACGGTTCAGGCGGCGAAGAACGCCGGGATCGTCGCCGTCTGCAGCATGATCGTGCCCATGCCCTTCGAGACCGAGCAGACCATGCAGGAGAGCCTCGAGCTACTCAAACGCCTGGCGCCGGACTACGTCCCGGTTTCATTCCCGGGGCTTCTGCCGGGCACTCCCTGGTTCACGCAGGCCGAGGAGTACGGTTTCGAGGTGGACAAGGACGAGTACCTGCGCCAGAATCTGGGGTACAAGTTCAAGATGCTGTTCCCGCCCGAGTTCTGGGAGCCGCTCCCGTACCGGCTCAACGGCCGCAACTTCGCGCAGTTCACCCGGGACACCCGGCGCTTCATCGAGATGCTGGAGCAGGCGGGGATCGTGACGGGGCTTACCGACGACCACGCGTTGATGGCGGAACTGTCGGGAATCGACGCGCGGGAGCTTCGC
This sequence comes from uncultured Armatimonadia bacterium, assembly GCA_964639415.1. Classification (GTDB taxonomy): domain Bacteria; phylum Armatimonadota; class Zipacnadia; order Zipacnadales; family JABUFB01; genus CAYRFY01. The sequence goes on along the minus strand of CAZXDD010000039.1, from coordinate 23,746 downwards.
GATCTCGCCCGGCTGTGGTGTGCCACGGGGGACGCGGCCTCGATGCAGGGCTTCGTGGAGAGCTTCAACCAGGCGGCCTGCGTGCCCTTGCCCGGTGACGGCGAAAGCGGCCGGAGCTCCGGCGCAGGCGGAGCATCGTAGGCCGCTTCTGCACCCTACGGCGGCACGGCTGTCGGCCCGGCCTGCCCCGTGGAGGACGACAGACGCCGGCACGCGGCGCCGGGCCCCGTGTGCCGCACAGTATCTACGCCCGCACCTGCTGCAGGAGCGTGTCCACAGCGTCCAGCAGGTCCTGCAGCTCGAAGGGCTTCTCCATGAGCCTGTCCTCCACCCCATCGCCCGGCGGCTCGCCATACCCGGTGACCAGCAGCACAGGCACCTCCGGAGCCGCAGCCTTCACACGCAGCCCCAGTTCCCGCCCCGACATCCCCGGCATGACCTGGTCGGTGAGCACGAGCAGGCCCTGTAAAGCCGATCCGTTCTCGAGCTCGTCCTCCACGATGCGCCAGGCACCGGCCCCGTCCGCCGCCGCCAGCACGCGGTAGCCCTGGGTGCTCAGCGCCCGGGCGATAAGCTCCCGCATCCCCGGCTCGTCCTCGGCGAGCACCACGGTCAGCGGCGCGGCGTCGGCATCTATCGAGAGGGCGGGCTCGGCGGTGACCGGCGGTTCCACAGGCAACTCGATCGTCACCGTCGTGCCCTCCCCCTGGGCACTGTCGATCCGCAGACTGCCCTGGTGACGCTGGACCACCTTGTCGGCCGCACGCAGCCCGATACCGGTCCCATGGTCCTTGCCTGAAGAGAAGAACGGGTCTTTGGCGTGCTTGAGGACCTCCGGAGACATCCCGCATCCGTCGTCCGTGATGCGGATCACCACGCTGTCTGCCGTGGCCTCCGTCGCAACCTCGATGCGCCCCTCGTGCCCCATGGCGTCCAGGCCGTTGTCGATGAGGTTGACCAGGACGGTACGTAGCGCCACCTCGTCCCCCATCACCAGCGGCACGGGACCCAGATCGAGGACGAAGCGGACGTTGGCCCTCTCGTCCGGGGAGGCGCCACGCTTAAGGTTGACCACCGAGGCCACCAGCTCGTTGATGTTCAGCGACTGCATGGGGCGCTGGGAGTTCGCGCGCACGAAGTCCTTGATCCTCGCGATCATCTCCGAGCAGTCCTCGGCCGCCCGGGTGATCTTCAGGACGCGCTCGGAGACCGCGGCGTCGCCCGACTCGCTCTGCAGGTCCAGTTGGCGCAGGAGGAACTGGGAGTTGCTGAGGATGATGGTGAGAAAGTTGCTGATGTCGTGGGTGACCTCGGCGGTCACCTCACCCAAGTCGTACAGCTCCCGCACCTTGCGCAGGTCGCGGGAGAGCGAAGTCTGCATGGACTCCAGGCGGTCGACGGCCTCCTCCACGGCCCGGGGGTCCTCCATGTCGATGGCCAGTGGTGCACCGGTGGCATTCTCCGTGAGCCGGGTCAGTTGCGCCCGGAGAACCTGCTCGTCGTGGGATTGGCGCCGCACCGTCAGCGCCTTCTCGACGATCTCCTCCACCTCCGCCACCGAGTACGGCTTCGTGAGATACTCGATGGCTCCGTAGCGCACGGCGAGCCGAGCAGATTCGATCCCCGCGTACGCCGTGACGATGGCCACCTGGACGTCGGGGTACTGGCTCTTGACGGCCTTGAGCACCTGCGTGCCATCCATTCCCGGCATGCGGAGATCGAGGAAGACCAGATCGGGCTGGCCCTCGGCGATCTGCGTCAGGGCTTCGGGGCCGCTGCTGGCCGTGCGCACTTCGTGGTTCGGTTTCAGGATCATGCGCAGGGCTTCGCGCGGACCGGCTTCGTCGTCGACTACCAGGATGTTGCCACGCATGGGTTCATCGCTCCTCGTGACCATGCTTCGGAACGTCGGTACGGGCTGGGGGCAGCGAGACAACGAACACGATCTCACTGCCCTCACAGTGGACGTCGAGAGAGCCCGACTGCCCCTCGATCAGCCTCTGACTGGCCGAGGGCCCCAGGTCGACGTCCGGGTTGTCCAAAACGAAGGACGGGTCCAGCAGCCCCTGAGGGTCGGTGGCCACGGTCTCATCGCATTCGCCACGGATGATAAGGTCGATACTGCGTTCTCCAAACTGGGTATCTCGCAGCCTGGCGTCCACATTCACCTTGCCCCTGCGGGCCCCCATGGCGAAACGCATCAGGTGCGTCAGGGCTGCGGCCACCACGTCCTTGTCCACGTGTGCCCGGGGGAGCAGGCCGCTATGCTGGCAGACCACCTTGTCTCTGGCACCCTCCACCAGCATGTCCAGCCGCTCGGTGGCTGCGGTCAGAAGCTCGAAGACATCCACCAACTCACGGGTCGTGTACTGTGGCTCGGAGAGCGAAACCAGCTTCTGTATGAGATCATCCAGCCGGCTGACGTCTCGCTTCACCTGCTCGGCGAAGAACCTCTGGAATTCCGGGTCATCGCTGCGGTCGGGCAGTAGCTCGGCGAAGGTGTGGATGGTCGAGAGCGGGTTCTTGAGCTCGTGAGCGAACCGGGCCGCCACCTGATTGAGCACTTCGTTGCGGTCCGTCTTGCGCCGCTCCTCGGCCAACTCCCGCTCGGCCGAGATGTCCTCGATGAGCATCATCGACCCAAGAACCGTGGCGTCCGCGCCCAACAGGCGCCGCGTCGACACCCGCAGGAGCGGCGAGCCGCCGGCAACCGTGAGCTCCTCCCGTGTCCGCTCACGGCCGGAGACCAGACACTCGTACAGGTAGTCGCCCAGTGGGGCCGGCAGGACCCGCAGGTCGTGGCCCACCGTCCCGGGGCTCGACAGCCCCAGAATGCGAGTGGTGTACGGGTTGCAGACCCTGATGCGCTCTTCCGGATCGATCGTGACGATGCCGCTTTCCATACTGGAGACGACCTGGTCGATATACACGTTGCGGGCCTGAAGCTCCTCATTGAGCTCAACCTGTCTGACGGCGGCGGCGGCGGAGGCGGAAAGGACGAACACCGGCTCGATCTCGGCCCGGGTGTACGGCTCGCCGATGGCCTTGGGCCCCAGGGCCAGAATGCCCCGCAAGATCCCCTGCGACAGCAGGGGGATGGCCAGTACGGCACCGCACAACTCCAGCTCGCGCAGGATGGCCGACTGCGTGCCCAACTCAATCAGTGCGCGTTGCGACACGATGCCTCGGTGCGCCTGCAGCCAGGTGGCAAGCGCGCCGTTCGCCGGCAACCGGCACAGATCCCGGAGCAGGGGCGGCAGCCCCTCGCAACTGGCGACGGTGAAGCACTGCGCCACCTCCTCGCGCCACAGCAGGCAGTGGCTGACGCAGTTGGTGATCTCGTGCACCGCCTCGCAGTAGGCCGCGAGGGTATCGGCGACCTGGTGGCTGGCCATCATGCGGCCGATGATCCGGTACAGGGCACTGTCGGTCTTCGTCTGCAGGCCTCCATCCGAGGCCAGGCCGGCCTCCGGGGCAGACAGGGCACTGCGCATCGGGTGGTGGCCGCCCGAGGTCGACGCGGCGGTACGAATCGAGTCCGCGATCGCCCGGATATGGCTCTCCATCTGGACCGCCGGGCCGGGCACGATGATCCAGTGGTCCGGAGCATCGCCGGCGGGCGGCAGCGGGTCCGTCACGCCATTGGTGGCCACGCATACCGTCACACTGTGCGGGTGCATGGCCTTGACCTGAGCCAGGGCAACAGAGCTCTCGCGAGCAAGCGGCACCAGCTCGTAGACGATCATGTCCAGCGTGATGGTGGCCAGCGCGGCACCGGCGCCGGCGGTCACATCCAGATCGATGATGGTGGCGTGCTCCGATAGCACTCGCCGCACACGCCCTGTCCATTCACCGTGTGGCGACAGCACTGCGGCGGTGATCATGATGCCATCACCTGCATGACTCCGCTTTCCGGCTGGAGGGGTAGACGCATGACGAATGCTGTCCCCATTTCTGCGTCGGATTCCACCACGATGCTTCCCCCATGCTCATCCACAATGGTGTGACAGATGGCCAGCCCCAGACCGGTGCCGGTGGCCTTGGTGGTGAAGAACGGCTCAAAGACTCGCTCGATGTCCGCCGGTGGAATGTAGCTGCCGGAATTCCAGATCGTCACCACTACCGCCCGGTCATGCCCACCGTCCTCGCCCCTGGTGACGCGCAGCGCGGCCTCGCCGCCGTCCGGGGCCGCCTGGATGGCGTTGAGAAGCAGGTTCATCATCGCCTGGTGCAGCCGGTCGGCGTAGCCCAGAGGCTCCGGCAGCTCGGAAGGCAGCTCCAGCGCCAAAGACACATTGCGACTCATGGCGGTGGCCGAGACGGCGGCCCCCACATTGCGGCAGATGGACAGCAGGTCCACGGGCTCGCGGGCTGCGCCCGCCGGTCGGGCCAGGACCATGAACTGTGACACCAACTCCTCCAGACGCCCGATCTCCGACTTGGCCACCTGCAGGAACGACTCCTGGAACTCCGGGTCGTCGAGCCGAGTGGGCGCCAGCTCCGCGAAGGTCCGGATCGCCACCAGAGGATTGCGAATCTCGTGGGCCATGCCCGCCGACACGGTGCGGATGAACCGCAGTTGGCGGGTCTCACGCTCTACTCGCTGCAACTCCTCCTCAGTTCGGAGGTCGCGGAACACGATCCCGGCACCGTCTCGACTGTCCTCGCCGCCCGCCAGCAGGAAGGTGCTCACGGCCACGGGTAGGCGGCGTCTGGAATCCAGATAGGCCTTCTGGGCAGAAAGCGTCACCTGTCCCTCCAGCGCGAGGTGGAGGTTGTCGTGCAACGCGCGGGGCAGAACACTCACGTGACGGCCGAGGATCTCGTCCAGTCGGCGGTCCAGGAGGACACAGGCAGCGGGGTTCACCAGCCGCACCATCCGGGCGCCGTCCACGGCCACTACCCCGCTCTCCATCTGAGCCAGAACCTTGTCGGTCCGGTCCTTTTCCGCGAGAATCTGGGCCCTGAGCTCCGCGTTCTTGGCCGCGATGGCCGCATGCGCCGCGACGCTCCGGAGCAGGTTGATGTCATGCTGGTGGTACATGTCCCGAGACAGCTTGTAGCCCACCGCGAGCAGCCCGATGGTGGCGTCCTCCCACCTCATGGGCACCAGAACGTTGGCCTGGAGCGTCTCGAGTGCCGCCAGCAACTGCGCCCGCTCCTGCAGAGGCCCGAACCGGGCCACCTGCCCGGCATCCACCGGCTCAACGATGGTCTCCGGAGCCAGAGCCAGAGCGGTGGACAGGGGCAGCGGGACACGACTGCCCGGCTGTACGATCAACTCCTGGTGAACAAAAGCCACGCTGCCGGCGTCCACATAGGCTCCGTCGGCGTTCCTCAGGAAAGCACGGACGCCCGCGGCTTCGAAAAACCGCTGCGTCTCCACCAACACGGGCAGCAGGACCGACGGGCCCGGTGGAGCGTGCACGATCGCGCCGCCCAGCTTGCTCAGCAGTCGGCCGATCCGCGTGCCGTCGGGTCCGGAACGGCTGAGCAGTAGCCCGCCAAGGACCTGGTACGTCGGGGCAAACAGCAGACCGATAATGACGCCCGCCGCCAGCCAGAAGCCGTGGGGGGTGAGAGGCTCGGCGCCCACCCAGGCCAGGGCCACAATGTAGTACACGCCAACGCTGCCGCCGGCCAGTACTCCGGCGGCCAAAGTGGCGGCGGCGATCCGGCGCGCGCCGCTTCCCAGGTCCCACAGATGGTGGCGCGTGATCGCCACCGCCACGGCGATCACGGTGAAGACATAGCCCGCGGCTCCCCAACCACCGTACTCCGTGCGCCCGGTGATGATCGGGAGGCCCAGGTTGGCCATGATGATGAACAGCTCCGAGGCAACGGTGCCGACGAGCACATGCCACATCTGGGCGCGCGCGATGCCGCTCAGTCGCCGAGCCTTGGCGATCAGAACCACATTGCAGTACACGATGAGGGGGAGTGCGTAGAGCGCGAAGACGAGGAGCGGCCAGCCAAAGGTGGCGATGGGGCCGACTGGGGTCAGGGTAACGGAGCTGACCAGGTCCGGCAGTGAGACCACGGCGGCCACGACGGTGGCGGCGAGGTACAGGGCCACTCGCGGGCCCGAAGGCCCCCAGCGCAGGCGATCCGGGAACGCCCAGACGAAGTCCACCAGCGTGGCGACCATGAAGGCGGTCAGGGCGTGGGCCAGCCGGAGAAGGCCGGTGATGTGCGCGTGGTCGCCGGACACCACGACCAACGCATTGGACAGCAACCACGCCGCCACGCACACGGTGTGCACTGCGAACAGCCGGCTGCCGGGACGGTCGGGCACGCGCCGATAGACGAAGGCGCCGAGCATCAGCGTCGTGACTGCCGTTACCGTGAGCGCTATCGAGCACAGACCCATGGACGGACCTCAAGTCACAGCAGCAGTACCTGTGCCCCCATGTTCGCCTTCCCTCACTGTTCACGCCATGGGTCGCCCGCCCGCTACACTGCCGCCGCCCCTACCATCTCCTCCCCGGGGCTGCCCATGCCATCGCCCGTCCGGAGCATCCGCCGCCCCGGCGCAACGACGGCGTGCTTACGAAAGCCCTTCGTACCTGCGCACAGCGGCGGAGGCATACGTCCCCCCGAAACTATACGCGTTTAGTAGCGCCGTGTCTATCCGAGCGGTGCGGGCCTGGGCGGGAACATAGTCCAAGTCGCATTCGGCGTCCCGCACCGCCAGGTTCGTGGTGGGCGGGACGACGTTCTCGGCCATGGCCATACATGTCGCGGCCACCTGCAATGCGCCGGCGGCGGCGAACGGCTGCGATGAAACCGCCTTGATGGAGCTCACCGGGATGCAGGTGGACCGCGCCCCCAGAGCCTGCTTGATGGCTCTGGTCTCCACCAGGTCCAGTTGCGGACTGCCCACTCCGTGAGCGCAGATGTAGTCGATGTCGGCCGGCGAGATGCCGCCGCTCCCCATTGCCCGCCGCATGGCCTCGGCCAGCTCGCTGCCATCGGTGGTGGACATCACCATATGATGGGCCGTGGCGGTCATTCCCACGCCGAGCACCTCGCCGTACACACGGGCACCCCGGTTCTCGGCATGTTCGGCACTCTCGAGGATGAAGGCCCCCGCGGCCTCCCCCAGTACCAGGCCGTCGCGCTGTGCGTCGAAAGGCTTGCACGCCCGGGAGGGGTCACCGTTCTTGCTCGTCAGCACCCGCTGACGACACAGCAGCCCGAAAATGAACCGCGACAGACAGGCTTCCGTGCCTCCGGCCACCACGACGTCCGCATCACCGCTGCTAACCGTGAGCGCCGCCTGAGAGAGCGTGGCTACGGCCGTCACGCACCCCACAGAGGCCGAGACGCTGGGCCCCTTGAGACCCAGGTCGATGGCCACATGGCTCGCGGCGGCATGTGCGGGAACCTCCACGATCGCGGTGGGATGCACCGCCCCCAGCCCCCCGGAGAAGTACCTCCCATAGTACTCGTCGGCGATGTTCCCATTCCCGGCCCCGCTGCTGCCGAAGGCCACCCCGCACCGGTAACGGTCCTCCCGGTCCAGCTCGAGGCCGGCGTCCGCCACCGCCAACCGTGCCGAGGCGATGGCCAACTGAGTGAAACGCCCCAGGCGCTCGGCATCCTTGGCGCTCAGATAGTCCGTGGGGTCAAAGTCCCGCACTTGGCCGCCGACCTTGCTGGACAGGTCGCTGACGTCAAAAGCGTCGATCTTGCTGATCCCGGAGTGGCCGTCGCGCACATTGGACCAGAACTCATGCACCCCCACGCCGCAACACGACACCACACCTATACCGGTGACCACAACCCGCCGTGAGCGCCGCTTTCCGTTCCGTGACCCGTTGTTCATCGTTGGGCAGACCCCCGGTCCAACGCCCGCGCCCTGCATCGGGCTTGACGATGTCCGCGAGCCCCCGAGGGGACCGCGCGTCTCGCGGGCGTCGGTTGATGATGAACAGAGCTTGGCTTGAGCGTCCCCCAGGGAATTCGCTCCCACGGGCACTCTCACCTTCAAGCGTTCACTGGGTTTGCGCAAGGTCTCCACAGTCAGCGATCCGGGGCTCAGGCCGAGACCCGTCGAATTATATCAAGAGATTCTCAGATAATCAAGACGTTCAGAACTGGGGGCGCCGCGCCGTCGATCGCGCCCCATCCGGCATTGCCCCGCTCACCACGCACAGCGAGCGGCGACGGGCGGGTGCCCTTCTTCCCCGCTCCTGGATAGGGGGCGCCCGCAGGCCGCTACGGTCCGCGACACTCGCCACACGGCGTCCCCAACATCCGCCGGGACGCAACCGGGGATCACAGCATCATCCCATGCCGCCGCTACGGCGGTCGAACCGCACGAAGTTGCTTGCGGGCACGATCTCGAAATCGCCGAACCGATCCATGGCGCGGTCCCAAAGCAGGTTCAGCCCGACATTGTCCGCCGGATGGTGCGGAACGACCACAACTGAGAGGTCACGCCGGCGCGCCACCTCGTTGAGCCCTTCGTTGGTGGCCACGACCCACAGCGTCCCGCAACCGGCATCGCACAGCGCCTCCACCACTTCACCCGTCGGGTTCCAGCCACCGTAGAAGCAAGCATACACTCTTCCCAGAGGGTCCGCCTCGTCACCCACGGCAATGCGTGTGCCCACACCCCGCGACACAAGCCACCGCACCTCCGGCCACTCATCGCACAGCGCCACCAGATCCCCCACAGTCTGAGGCTTTCTCCGTGACAGCAGACTTTGTCCTTCGTGATGCACGAGTATGTCCGCCGGGCTATGGATCGTCATCAGCGGCATTCCGAGAGCCTCGGCGACCTGGTTGATCTTGTGGTTGCTGCTGCGCTCCTCGCCGGCCCCGGCGGCGCGCCGGACCAGCTTGTGCGCGCGGTGCTCCGGCACGCCGAAGTCCGTGAGTAGCTTCACCTGCGGCCAGATGGTGTCGCGGCGAGAGCCCAGGGCCCCGCCGATGGCACTGGCATGGTGCGCCACAACCAGGTCAACCGGCCGGCCGTGATCGGCCAGCCTATCGGCCAGGAGCACCTCTGTGGCATCGATATCGATGCCACAGATCAGGCGCCGAACCTCGCGCTCCGGGGCGCCACACACGATCCGGGTGTCCCCAAAGGGGTTGGTGAGGCGCGCCGCGTCGAAGGCGTCCCGTGCCGCCCCGTCCAGGAATCCGTACTCCCCGGCCAACTCGGCAAGCCGGGCCGACAGCGCGTCGTCACCCCGGGGGTCCAGCCCGCGGCACAGGTCAACTGAGAACTGGTACAACTCGGAGACGGTCACGTGGGCGGTTCCTCCCGGGATCTGGTCACAGCAGGCCAACGGGCGCGCGCGACGCCCCCGATGGGGCCGATCGCACCGCGTCCCGTCGCTTCCGGGAGGTGACGGCGGACCCCCGGGCGCCGTCACGACTGTGTGTTATTCCCCGTCGGCAGGCCGGTGTCCTTCCTGTGGCGAAGATTATCAGATGATTCCCTGCCCGGCCCTGGAATGCGAAGGGGCAGGCATGCAGTGCATCAGGCGGCGATCGTGCTTGCCTGTGTACATCCGTACCTGCTACGGGACCGCTCCGGTTCCGCAAGGGCTCCTCACAGCGGCCGGGCCCTCCGAGCAAGTCCACCGCGGAGGTCCTCTGACATGCCCGGTGCTTCGCAATCGTTGGGCTGCCTGCTGCTGTGTGCCGCCTCGCTCGCGGCCGCTTCGCCCGAGCCCCTTCTGATGCTGCGCTTTGGCGGACACCTGCGCAATGAGGGGACGCTCGGGGGCGAGGCCCGGGCGGAGGAGTACGTCGCCGGAGAAGGGATGCGCTACGCACCCGGCCCGTGGGGCCTGTGCGTCGACTTCTCCGCCGCCGGGAGGTCGGGCGGGCGGACGAGGGAGCCGGCCGGTGGGGCCGTGGTCCACGTCGACCGGCGCCTGGGAGGTCTGCAACGGCTCACACTGGTGGCCTGGTTCCGGCCCGCCGATGCCGGGAGCCCGGCGCGTCTGCTGTACATGCCCGGCGAGTGGGACCTGATGCTCGCGAATCTGCGCCCAAGCCTCAAGATCGTCTCCGAAGGCAAGGACCACTCTCTGACGCCTCCGCCACAGAGCCCGTCGGCGACCCGGGGCGCATGGAACTTCGTGGCCGTGACACTGGATGCCGGAGCCCGCACAGCCGAGATGTACCTGAGCCCGGACGGCGCCGCCCCGCGGCTGGTGGGCTCCTGGAGCGGGCTCCCCACGCCCGACTGCGGCGGCGAGCAGGTGCAGATCGGCAACCTCGACGGTGTACGTCCCTTCCGCGGCCGTATGGACAACGTCGCCGTCTACGACGACGTGCTCACACCCCAGGAGGTGACGGCGCTGCACCGCCGCGATGACGCCGAGCAGCCCACAGTCGCCGACCTCCCCGCGCCGCCTCAGCGGGAGGCGGTCACCGGGCTGCGCCACTCCGATGTCTGCTTCTCGACCCGCTGGGACCGCGATGACGCGGTAGAGGCGATCCGGGCCTTCGGAGCAAACCGCGTCCTGTGGGTCTACACTAACAGCGCCCAGTTCGTGTCCGCCGTCCACGCGGTGGCACAGACGGTCCAGGGCGCCCTGAACGCAAACCACAGGACCGACGATTCCGGTGCGTACTGTGTGGACCTGGACGGGACCAAGCTGGTTGCGCCGTGGATGGTGACCTTCAACAAGACCGACCCGGTCAAGTGGGGCTGCAACAACCAGCCGGCCTACCGGGAGGCGGTGTTCGCCGCCGCCCGCAGGACGCTGGACGCCGGAGTGGACTGGGTACAGTTCGACGACTGGGCGCTGACCGCCGGCGCCCACTCCTGGGGCGGAGGCTGCATGTGCGATCGGTGCATGGCAGGCTTCACGGAGTACCTGCGCACGCTGCCGGAGGATGCGCTGCACGCCGCAGGGATTGGCGACCTCCAAGCCTTCGACTACCGCGCATTCCTGGCCCACAGGCACGGCATCTCAGACGCCGCCGCATACAGGGAGCAGCGGACAGACCTGCCCACCACCGCGCTGCTGGAGGACTTCCAGCGCAGATCGGTGCGGTCGTTCTTCGCCGACTTGCGACGCGAGATGGACGCGCACGCAGGCCGCCGCGTGCCGCTGTCGGTGAACACGAACCTCCAGAACCCCTCCCAGCGTCACAATTTCCTCGCCGACATACCGGACTTCTGCCTGGGCGAGACCTCGTCGGCGGAGATGGAGGACCTGGCCATCTGCGCCGCCACCGCCGACGCTCTCGGGAAGTACCAGGTGGTCTCGCCCTTCCCTCATACCGTCCCCGACACCAGGATGGCGCTGGCGGCGACCTACGCCCTGGGACAGCTCTACCTGGTGCCCTGGGATGTCTGGATGGGGCCGGAGAAGGACCGCCACTTCGGGACCCCGGATCAGTACGGCGATCTCTACGGCTTTGTGCGGGGCAATCAGGGGCTCTTCGATGGCTTCGAGACGCCGGGGCTGGTGGGCGTCGTCGTGGACACAAACGCCTATGACGCAGAATGGACCAGGAATGTCGTGAGGCGACTGCTGCGGGCCCAGGTGCCGTTCCACCTGCTACTTTCTGGAGACACCTTCTACCACGTTCCCCTGGCTGCCGAGCGCCTGCACCGCTACGGCATGATCGTTGTTCCGGATCGACTGTCCGGGCTCCCGCGGGACGACCGAGAGGCGCTGGCACAGGCCGCGGACGCGGTGGCGGTATTACCCGGCCGCCGGGTTACCGACGACTTACTGCGAGAGTTGGCGCCCATCACGGTGTGGGCACCAGAGGGGGTGTTCGCCTTGCTGCGTCACGGAAAGAGCGGAGGCGAGAGAGCCTGGGTCTGTCACATCCTGAACCGAACTCGGGCAGCGGCCGGAGAGCCGCCCGTGGCCATGGGGCACCTGGCGCTGACCCTCAGGCGCAGCGCCCTGCCCGGTGGCGACGTGGCGATGGCGAGCTGGCACTCACCGGGCCAAGCGCCGGTGCCGCTGAAGACGGAGACGCTGCCCGAGGCCGTGCGTCTGGTGATCCCGGAACTGGCAGAGTGGGGCGTGGTGAGAGTGGACCTGGCAAAGTGACCGTGAGGGGAGTGTGGCGCAAACGCGGAGTGTAGGGCGCCGGAAGACGCAGACGGCCGTCCCGCCGGATGCGGGGCGGCCGTCTGGGTTGCGGCAGGTGTGCTCGGACGAAGCCACCCACGCGATGGGACTCAGGAAGGCCTGTCGGCCAAGGCCCTGCGCACCCTCGGACATGCGCGGGCGGGAGACGTCCGGTGGCTGATCGCGTCCCGAATGCGGCCCAGACACACTCCGAGCACCATGGCACCACTCATCCTGCGCGTTTCGAGCCATGGCGCCGAGGCGCGTAGGCGGCCCGATCGGCCGGGCCGACAGGCTCAGGAGGCGCCGATCATCGCCCAGAAGACGCCTTTGGAGAACTTGAACCTCATCCTGGGCAACTGGACCCTGCCGGGACTGGGCATCTGGTCCTGGGGCACACGGAGGACCTTGGGAAGGCCGAGGTCCGTCTTGACTCCCGTCCTGGCCAGACGCGTACCGAAATTGCCCACGAAGACATTGGCCAGCTCCCCGACGAGATCCACCACATCGCTGCTGCCGTAGTCTACCTCGAAGCCGGCGAACACCTGCGCAATCCCGGGCACGCATGGCTTGGGAAACCCCAGTACCAGTCCCCAGTTGATATCGCCGGAGAGGGTGATGACACCCAGAGCGCCCTCGAAGGGGGCTCCGGGGGCTTCCTCACCGGCGTACAGGAGCTTCTCATTGCAGGCGGTGGAGAATGACTCCGCGAAGGACCGTTTCATGCAGTCGATGAGCTCGGGCTTGACCGCGGCCTGCTGGGCGGGTGTGAGCGCGATGCGCTGGACGCCCTGTTTGGGTGCGGCGCCGGCGGGCTTGGCCGCCGGCGCCTTCTGAGCCGCCGGGACGACAGGCCTGGCGGCCGGGGCCTTCGGCTCACCCGGCACCCCGGGCTTTACCGCCGGGGCCTTCTGGGCGCCCTGAGCCACGCCCTTGGCCACTGCGGCGCTCCGTGGGGCCTGTGCAGTCGGTTTGGCAGGCGCCTGGCATCCGGCCTGAGCGGGCCGGGGAGCCTTCGGGGTCGCGGGGCGCTGCGGCGGGCTGCCGACGGGGCCTTGACCCGGCGGCCGGGGTGGTGCTGCCTTCTTGGCGGAGAAGAAACCCAGGACCGACTTGGTGGCGTCCTGTGGTTTCTCCTTCTTCGCCGGTACAGGCTGTCTGCTCATTGTCTCAGCTCATCTCCCGTCTCGCCGGAAAGTCGGCTCTCGATGCACCGCGCTTCGCCGCTCAGGCGCGGCCCGGCCCCCGGTAGCTCCCGCCGAAGCCGCAGCCGAAGGGCTCGTCAGAGGGCCGGAATGGCACCATCGCCCCGATCTCCTCGAGACGTGCCATCACGGCCTGTGGCAGGGGGCCGGCATTGACCGCAGCTACGTTCATCTCGACCTCTTGGCGCGAGCGTGCGCCCATCAGCACCGTGTCCACGTCCGGGTTCGAGATCACCCAGCGGATGGCCAGGTCCGTGAGGGGCATCCCGATCTCGTCCACAAGTGCGTACAGCGTCCTGAACTGCTCCCGTCTCGACGGGCTCAGCCACCCGGCGCCGCCGCCGACCTCCTCGTCAAAGCGCCGGGCCAGCCAGCCCTGCTGCAGCGGCGAGCCGATGATCAGACCCATGTTCTGCCGCACCGCCTCCGGGATCACGGCGATGGCCGCCTCGCGCCACAGAAGACTGTAGTTGAAGGCGGTCAGGACCACATCGTACTGCCCGGTGGCGCAGATCCCGGCCATCACATACGCCGTCGTCCCGCCGAGGCCCGTGTACCGGATCAGCCCCTCGGCCTTCAGCTCCGCAAGGTATTCCGTAACGGGTCCGGTGAAGCTCTCCCAGTCTGTCCACCAATCGCTCTGGCCCGGCCGGTCGGGCTCGTGCACCATGAGTATGTCTACGGCATCTCGCCCAAGTAGCTTCAGGCTCTGGGCGAAGGAATACTTCAGATGGTCCAGGTTCCTGGCGTCGAAGGGCTCCGGCCTGCCCCCCAGCTTGGTGGACAGGATGACCGGCCGCGACACTCCGGCCAGGGCTGTTCCCAGCACCTCCTCGCTGTCCAGGTAGCTGGGAGCGGTGTCCACGAAGTTGACCCCGAGCTCCAATGCCCTGTGCACCGCCTCGCAGGCTCTCTGGCGGTCGGTGCCTCCGGCCCGGGACACAAACAGCCCGCCCATACCGAGCAGGCTGACCTCCAGCCCGGTTCGACCCAGCGTTCGGTAGTCCATCTCAGGCTCTCCCCTTCCCGAGATCTGGTGTGGCCTGATGCGACCTGCCCCTGCGTTCGGCCTGCGGAACGCCGCGCGGGGCGCCCCACCGCTATCTGATGCGCTCCTCTTCCCCCGGCGCGAGAGACTTCCGCACCGAGCCAACCGGGCGGCTCTCGCCGCTCCGGGCCCAACGGTTGCCGACCTTCCGGCCTACGGGGGAAGACACTCGGTGGTAGTTGCGCGACCGGCTCGCTGCAGGCCCCCCGGAGCCTGCGTTGCCTGGTTCTGTCCGATAGCGGGACATTGCGCGCCTTCGCCCCGCGATCGACTGCAGGGAGGTGATAGTGGCCTCTATCGCGCGTGCAGGCCCCTGCGGCCGCGGCGGCCTCGCTCCGTGCCGAGGCCCACGTGGCAGGCGGGTGCGGCGGTGGCGACACCATGGGCCGAGTGCCGGTCCGGTTCCGCCGCCTGCGAACCGCGATGCTGTTGGAACATATCGGCTCTCAACGCCACCTCTGTAGCCGAGCCTGATGTGAAAAGGCGATTGTTCCACGTGCGCCGCCTCGGACCGGGCCACAGACCCGGGCTGCGGCCGGCCCGGAACAAAGTGACGGGTCGCGCGTCATTACTTACAACACAGCCGTTTCCCGGCACACGCGCCTGACCACTGCCTGTGCCGGTCTGTCGTTGCCAGGACACCACGGAGGGTCGGAGACGTGGTGGCGCCCTATGGCGGTCGGGTCGGCAAGGGCCGCCTCTGGGCCTGCACAGTCACACCGCAACTGACCTGCAGGGAGGGAACAGCCTATGGTGTGCCAGAGGTTCGTGCTCGAAGCCCCCGGCGCTGAGCGCGTGTTCATCGCCGGCGACTTCAACGGATGGGACCCCGAGGCGCGCCGCATGAAGCGTGCGCGCAGGGGCGAGGACGTCTTCGTCACACGCCTCGATCTGGAGCCAGGCGTCTACGAGTTCAAGTTCGTCGTCGATGGCGAGTGGGTCTGCTGCCCCCGCTCGCCCAAGGTCACCAATGGGCTGGGTGCCCAGAACTCCGTGGTCGAGGTCGGCAAGTAGCGCGACGCCAACCGGGCCGGACACATGAGCAAAGCGCGGGGCAGGGCTGCCGACCTGCCCCGCACGTTCATTCGGTCTCCGGGCTCACTCCCATCTTCACGGCCAGGGCAGTATCGATCCCCACGAACGGTCCGTTGCCCCCCGTTCCCAGGTACAGCCGCCACGGCTCATGCCGATCGACGGCGATGCACGAGACGTGCGTATTGGGCAGTCCGGAGTTCTCCGCGTGCCACGTCTTCCCCCCGTCGGCGGATCTGAGCAGGCCTGCGGCGGCGTTTGCGTCGTGGTACGGGTGGTCGGTGGTCCCCAGGTACAGCACCCGGGGATCGACAGGGCTGACGGCCAGACAGCTCGCGAAATGGTAGTCGTTGAGACGCTCCCAGGTGCGTCCGCCGTCCTCACTGACAAACAGCCCACCGGGCAGCAGTTGCGGCGGGTCCAGGGCACGCTCGTACCGCTCGCGTTGACAGACGTAGAGGGTGTCGAAGTCCGCCGGCGATGCCACCAGGGCCTGCACGTCCCCAAACTGAGTCCCGTCGCCGCTCAGCCGCGTCCACGTGGCGCCACGGTCGGAGGTCTCGTACACTCCGCTGCCGACTCCCGGGTGGCCCCCAAGAGCCAGCCGCAGGTGTGCGGGGTTCTCCGGGTCCATCGCCAGGCCGCACGGTCTGCTCGTGGCGCCCTCCGGCAGGCCGCCGATCGCCGCCTGCCAGGTGGACCCATCGTCCTCGCTACGAAAGACGCCGTGTCCGTTGCAGGTCACGTACAGCGTCCGGCGCCCCGCCGGGCTGTCCGGATCCACCAGAAGCGTCCGGATCTGCCCCAGAGGCAGCCCGCTCTCCGCCTGTCCAACCACTGTCCAGTTCTGCCCGCGATCCGTGCTTCGGCACACAAAGCCCCTGTTGCTTCCCCACTGGCCGGTGGCCGCCCAGAGCTTCGCCTGGTCATCGGGGTCAAAGGCCATGGCGAAGCAATTGCCTGCGTCTCGCATGCCCTCCCGTGAGGTACGGAATGTCTCTCCGCGGTCATCGCTGACCAGTAGGCCGATGTCGTAGAAACCAAAGTAGACCCGGTCGGTGTCCACGGGATCGGGGAAGACGCCGAACAGGCAGGTGACCTCGAGGCCGATGCCCCGCAAACGGCCGTCCTCCCACTCCCGGCAGTAGCGCTGGTCCCAGGTGGCGCCCGCGTCATCTGTCAGAAACACATGTCCGGAGGTTCCGAACACTACCCGCTCCGGCGCCGCCGCACTGATGGCCAGGCATTCCACCGAAGGCCCCCAGTTGGTGATCCAGCCGTACTGCATGTTCCTGCCCTGAGTGTGATGGTCGGTCACCTTCCGCCAGACCTCTCCCCCATCCACGGTCTTGTAGACCCCGGCGCTCACCCAGGCCCAGTCCCCCACGTACAGGGTACCGGCGTCCTTGGGGTGGATGACGATCTCACGGTAGTTCGAGGTCATCTGGGCCGCCTCGTCGGGCTTGCCCACGCGCGTGGCCAGACCCGCGCTTCTCGCCTGCCAGTTGCGGCCGCCGTCCTCGGAGCGGTATACCCCACCGTTCCAGGGCTCATCTCCCCGAGCCGTGGTCAGCAAGGTGCAGTACGCCACCGCCGGGTCCGATGGCGCGACGGCGACTTTCCCCACACTGTCGTGGGGTAGCCCTGCCGCCGATCTCTGCCAGGTGACGCCCTGATCGTCGCTGCGGAACAGACCCTTGTCCGTGGCCACCAACACGTAGCGACCATCGGGAGACACCGACAGGCCACGGACGATGGCGTCGGACGGCAGGGCCCCATCTGTTACCAGAAGCCAGTTCTCCCCACAGTCCTCGCTCCTGTACACCGCCCCGGCGCCGTCCTTGCCCCATCGCGGACGGCCGATACCGGCATACAGCACATCGGGACGGGTCGGGTCGAAGCACAACGCGCCCACCGGGGCCGAGAAGCTGTACCGCTGAGGCTCGGGAAAGCCCTGCCGCTTCCATGCCCATGTCTTGCCGCCGTCGGTGGACTTGAACACTCCGCCCTCCAGCCCCAGCAGGAGGGTGTCGCCGTCGCTCGGGTGGACGGCGATACACTGGACGAACAGGTCATTGAGCCCCTCGTTACTCGCGGTCCAGGATCGACCGGCATCGGTGGAGACGAACAGGCCACCCACATCACAGCCGGCGTAGAGGAGGTCCGGGGATCGGGGGTCGCAGGCGATGGACTGGATCCAGCCACCGCCGCCGGGGCCCTGGGAGCGCCAGCGGATGTCTGCGGCGTGAGCGCCGGCGAGGAGGAGAACGAGAAGGCCAAGGCAGATCACTGGGCGCATGGTCAAGCTCCTGTATCCGATGTCGAACCACCCGACAGAGGCGGATGGTAGCCGCTCCCCGGTTGAAGTCACCTGCCCTGCCTCACGCCTCCGACCCCCAGGGGTCCCTGCGCCGCAGGAGCCTGTTGCCGTCTGCGAAGCCGTCACCTCTGTGGGTGAGCAAGTGGATCAGCCTCTGGCGCCAGCGGGCCACGCGGTCGGCCTGTTCGGGGTCGGCCGAGAGGTCCTGGAGCTCCTCACGGTCTGCCGCGAGATCGAAGAACTGCTCCGAGCCCGTGGTCGGGAACCAGATGTACTTCTCCTTGCCGTCGGTGAGGTAGTGCATGGCCTCCTCGGCCGAGTAGCACGGCGAGTGCTCGCCATGGAGGTACTTGCGCCACGGTTCGCCCCGCACGGCGTCCAGGACGCTCTGGCCGGTCATGCCGCGAGGCGGCTCCACCCCAACCGCGTCGAGGATCGTGGGCATCACGTCCTGCAGCCCGACAACGTGCTCGAAGGTGCCGCGGGGGAGGTCGAGACCGGCGGGGTAGCGAACCACAAAGGGGATGCGGGCGGAGCCTTCATAGGCATAGGTCTTGCGATGCAGATGATGGTCGCCCATCATGTCGCCGTGATCCGAGGCAAACAGCCACAGCGTGTCGGCGGCGGCCCCTCCGGCCACCCGCCCCAGCATCTCCATCATCCGCCCCAGCTCGTAGTCCAGGTGGGTGATGAGGCCGCGATAGCCCGCACGGCAGCGCTGGGTCTGCTCCGGCGTGAGGCGGCCCCGCCACGCCGTGCGCTCCAGACCCGGTTGGCGAATATCGTGTTTGGCCGCCCACTCGCCCACGGGGATCGGCGGCAGTTCGCGGTCGGCGTACATGTCCCAGTAGAACTGCGGCGGGTCGTACGGTGAGTGGGGCCGCAGGTGCGAGCACCACAGGAAGAAGGGTCTGGTGGGGTCGCGCTTGCGGAGCTGCTGCAGGCTCACATCGGTGGTCCAGACCGTAGGATGCAGCCGCTCTTCCAGGTGCCAGGGCCGCCCCAGCCAGCCGTTGGCGTCCGAGCCGTGACCGCGCTCCATGGCCTCCGGGCCCACCTGCAGGCGGAGCCAGTCCAGGTAGTCATCGTCGCCCTCGCGCAGGTCGTGGGGGATCACCGTGTGGAAACCGTAGAGCTTCCTGGCCGGGTGCATGTTGCGCCAGCCCACACTGATGCAGTGGTACCCGGCTTCGGCAAGGACCGCCGCCAGCGTATTGGGCTCGTGCCATTCGGCCGCCGAATACCCCACGAGGCCACAATCGAAACTGCCCTTGCCGCTGTGCAGCACCCGCCGGGCCCCGGTGGTCGAGGGGATCTCGGAGTAGGCGTTGGGGAAATACGCCCCGTCCTTGATCCAGCTATCCAGATTGGGCGTCTCGATGGCCGGGTGCCCCGACAACCCGATGTGGTCTCCCCGGTGCTGGTCGGTGGTGAACAGAATGACGTTCGGGCGCTGATCCGACATGCGCAAGGCCCTCCGTGGTGGATGCCCACTGGTTCGCCAACCAGGGCGAGTGGGCCTTCCGCGAACGGCACGACCAACGTCTCACCACGGAGGCACCAGGAACACGGAGTTCCACGGAGGACGGCCTACCACAGAGACACGGAGAACCGCGGAGCACACAGAGAACGGCCGAGGTGAGAGCGAACGTCTCACCACCGAGAACACGGAGTTCCACGGAGGACGGCGTTCCACACAGACACGGACGACGGCGAAGCAAGCTGAGGAAGGCTGAGACAGGGCATCCTGAGCGCTAGGGATAGCCCGGCACAGAGACGCAGGAGGTCGCGCATGTCCCGTACCATAGTCATCTGCAGTCTCGCCGTGATCGTCTGCTGCCCCCCTTGGGCCGCGGCGCAGGATCGCGACTCAGATGGGCTTCCCGACCATATCGAGACCCAACTGGGCACCAACCCCGACCTGGACGAAGCCCTCCAGGTGGTCATCGATGACAAGACCCGGCAGACCGGGGATCGCCCCGGCCCCACCGCGCCCGACATTGACAAGGTGTACTTCGGGCACGTTGCCGAGGACCGCTACGTATGGAAGATCACCTTCGCCGAAGACTACCCCCCCGACGACACCATCTTCCACCTGTACTGCGACATCGACAACGACACGACCACCGGGCGCCAGGAGGCCGACTGGGTGCGCGGGGTGGACATCATGTACTCCTTGGTCGACTCCAAAGACAGCCTGCGCGTGATCAACCCCGCGGTGCGCAAGGACCGTTTCATGCCGGTGAGAATGGTCGTTGAAGGCAACGCCATCTACATCTGCGATGATCTGTCTCCGGACGCAATGACCGTCCGAGACGGGAACACCGACTTCCGCATGTACGTGCTCAGCCAGGTGCGGACGAACCAGAGCGACGGCGACAGCACCGTCTGGATCGACTGCCGGGTTCCCGTCTACCCCGAGAGGGAGGCGCCGGAGATGACGTACCCAAGGCCCGAGAACTTCGAAGCACTCACCATGCCGGACTTCTCGGAGCTCACCTACCGCCTGTGGCAGCAGGCGGGCACCATCCGTCTGCTTCCCGCCGACGCTGCCATCGAGGGCTACACGCTGCTGATGAGCGATGAGTTCGAGGGGCCCATCGAGGAGCAGGGCTCCGTGACGTGGCGCTGCCCGGCGAGCGGGGAGTACCACATCGGTCTCGTCCTGCAGGACAATGCCGCCCAACTGGAGGGGCTCGACCTGGCCGTCAACGGCAAGCGCATTGGTACGGTCCTGGGGACCAACCCCACCACGCGCCAGGTGCTGTACTACACCTCCCGGCCGCAGACCCTGGAGCAGGGGGATGCCATCCGGCTGAGCAATGCCGCGCAGGCGGCGAAGGCACGCTTCACCAGCGTCTGCATGCTGGCCGAGGAGCCGTCGGTGCCGCCTCTGAGGATCGAGAACATCACCGCCTGGCACATGCCCGATGAGCCGGGAGAGCGGCGGCAGCGGGTGATGGTGGCCTGGACCACCAACCGGCCCGCGAGCGGGAGCGTGCACTACTCCCTGGCCGGTCCGGAAGCGTTCGAGCAAAACGGCACCCTCGAGGAGGGCCGCGGGGCCGTGAACAACCACTTCGTCATCCTGCCACCCGAGCTGCGGGCCTCCGGCTACCAACTGGCCATCACCTGTGTCGAGCCGCCCCAGGACACCTATGAAGCGATGACGGCAGCCGCGAGCTACACGGTGTGGATGGAGCCCCGGCAGCACTATGCCGGACCGCCCCCGGAGGCCGACCTGCCCACCGGCATCGGGCTCACCGTGCACGAACCCACGGGACAGGGCCGCAGCGCGTGGCCGGTGACCTCCGGCGTCCCACTGCCCCACGGGCTGGTGACGAACCCGGCGAGCTGCCGGATTGTGGACGCATCCGGAGCCCCCGTTCCCGCCCAATTCTCAGCGCTCTCCTGGTGGCCCGACGGCATCTGGGTCAAATGGCTGCAGGTCGACCTGCTCGCCGACACCCGGGCGGGCGAAGACACACTCTACACCCTGGAGTTCACCGGCACGGTGCCGGAGCCACAGTCCCGGGTGCGCGTGGATGCCGGCGGCATCGTGACCACTCCCGAGGACTGGCGGCGTCCCGCGGGTGTCGTCCGGCTTCCGGTCACGGTCGACACCGGGGCCCTCCGTCTGCAACTTGCGCAAGGGGGGTTCGCGCCCTTCTCACGCGTCACGGTGGGCGACAGGGCCGTCTCCGCCGTCGCGGAGGGTCAGGGCGGCTTCGAGATCACCGACGCCGACGGCAAGGTATACTCCTCCGCCCTGGCGGAGCCCGAGGCGGTCATCGTCGAGAGCGAGGGGCCGCTGCGGGCCACGCTCTGCGTAAGGGGCAAGCTGGTCGCCGCCGATGGCGCGGCATACATGCGCTATCTGTGCCGACTGCACTTCTTCGCCGGAAGACCCTACGTCAGGACCGTATTCTCCCTGGATAACGACGTGTCCGAGCCCGACATGAACCTCTTCTCCTCGGTGCGTCTGAGGGTTCCGGCGGCTCTGTCCGGGGCCACGGTCCTGTGCGGGGCCGACGACGGCACGGTCCCGCTGCCTGTGGGCGGGCGCCTGCTGCAGGACGAGGACAACCACTTCGCTGCGGCGACCGTGGAGGGCAAGAGGGCCGCGGGCTGGCTACTGGCCGAGAGCGCTGCGGGCGCCACGGCGGTGACGGTGCGCGACTTCTGGCAGCGCTACCCCAAAGGCTTTGCCACCGACGCCGGGGGGATCGACTTGCAGCTTCACCCGGCGCTTCTCTCAGGGCAGTACGCCGGGGCCTCCGAGGACGATGTGAACAAGCTCTACTTCTGGTGCGATGAGGGCAGGTACAGGGTTCGCACCGGAGTGCGACTGACCAGCGAGTTCGCCGTGGACTTCGCTCCCGAGGTGACGGAAGGAGAGTACCTATCGGCCGAACTTTGGCAAAAGCCCCTGTACTTGGCCTGTACGCCGGACTGGTACTGCCAAAGCGGGGCTTTCGGGCCCATGGCGCCCCGTCGGGACGGGGCGTTCGAGCCCTACGAGCGCAGCATGGACGCGGCTTTCCACAAGTTCCTGGAGCGCCGGGAGGCCGTGCGCGAGTACGGCTTCATGAACTACGGCGACTGGTTCGGTGAGCGCAAGTTCAACTGGGGGAACCAGGAGTACGACACGCAGTGGGCTCTGGCGGCGGGTTTCGCACGGACAGGCAACCTGGACATGCTCCGGCGTGCCGAGAGCGCCGCGCGGCACAATGCCGACATCGACACCACCCACCATTGGCCGGACCCGAGACAGGTCGGGTCGGTCTACACCCACTGCATCGGCCACACCGGCGGGTACTTCGGCGACGACTGGAAGGAGATGGGGTTCTTCAACCGCGGCCCGCGGGACACGGGGCACACCTGGGCGCAGGGCCACTTCTACCTGTACGCCCTCACCGGTGAGCCCACGTACCTGGAGACCGGGCGCCTGGTGGCGGACTGGCTCGTGTCGCGAACCACGGACTTCGGCTTCTACTCCGAGCGCAATGTGGGCTGGCCTCTGGTGGCGATGGTGGGGGGCTACAACGTCACGGGCAACCCGGTATACCTCAACGCCGCCAAGCTCATGGCCGACGGCGCCCTGTGGCGGATGCACCCAGACCGCCGCATGTGGGGCCATTTCCTGGACCCCAATGAGTGCAAGCACCAGCCCCGATGCTGGGGCAGCAAGCCCTTCATGACCGGCGTCTTGCTCCACGGGCTGAAGATGTACGACCTGGCCCAGCCCCGGGAGGACATCAAGCAGGCCATCGTCGACAACTGCGACTTTCTCTGGCGCGAGACCTACATCCCGGCGGACATGGGCTTTTGCTACTCCCAGTGCACCACCTTTGCCTCCAAAGGCGGGACCTGGACGCTCAGCCTGGTGGGCGACGGTCTGGCCTACGGCTGCCTGCTGGACCCGGAGCGAAGACACAGGGACCGGCTACTTGAGGCCACTTCAGCCCACATGTACCGTTCGCCGGTGGACTCCTTCGGCAAGACCTTCACCCAGGGCCTCTGCTTCGCCCCGCAGATGCTGCATGATCTCTCGGCTCTGGGCCTGACCGAGATCCCTCAGCCGCCGGACAAAGAGCCCGCCCGGCCTGTGGAGCCGCCGCTAGGCGGTGTGCCGATGGTGCAGGGCGAGGACTTCAGCGCCCAGGGAGGCGGCGAGGTGCAGATCAGGACGGACAAGGCCGGCGTCGTGGGCAAAGCCATCTCCCACTGGGACGACGAAGGCCACTGGCTGCGCTGGGAGCTGGACGCGGACAGGGACGGCAAGTACTGGGTGGTGGTGCGCTATTGCACCCCCAATCCCGTGCAGCGAGCCGCCGAGGTCGACGGCGCGGAGGCGCTTCCGCAGACCTTCGAGGCTACGGGGGGCTTCGGTGCGGACCCGAGCGATTGGCGACACGCGCCGCTCCGGGGCGCCGACGGCGAGCCGCTGGTGCTGGATCTCAAGACCGGCAAGCACACGATCGTGCTGACCAATACCGACGGGCAGGGGATGAATGTGGACTACATAGATCGAAGAGCGTCGTGTAGGGAAAGAGTGTAGGATAGGGTGGGGGTGGGG
>CAZXDD010000038.1:0-24431 GCA_964639415.1 uncultured Armatimonadia bacterium | reverse complement strand
GAGAACCTCGTGGCCATGTACGACACGCTGGCAGAGGTGGGAGGCTATTAGGGGTGCGCCCGAGAGCCGCCCGCAGGCGTCCCGCCCCGTGGGATCGCAGACGTCACCCGGCACGCACACACAGCCTGCGCCCGGTCTCCGTGATGCCAAGCCTCGTCAGACAAGACCGTGCAGGGGGCAAGCGGGCCGTAAGCCGCTCAGACCCTCTGCGCCTCGATGCCCAGGACGGCACACAGCTTCTCGATACGCCGGCTCGCATCGCCGTAGCAGACGGCGAAATGCTGTGAGGACAGACTCTCCAAAAGCCTCTCCGGATCGCCGTCGAGACGCACCTGAAGCGCGGGGAAACGGCCCTGGCGTAGCTCACCGGGCAGGCCCGTGCCGGTGCCGAATACCAGGTGCGGGTCGCCGCGGCCCTCCACGAGGCGCGCGAAAGTCACCGGGCCTTCCTTCATCGTGCAGGAGCAGATGATCCCGTCGAAGCCCGGATGCCCCAGCTCGCGCACCGTGGCGCCCTCCGGCTCGTGAGCCAGGGACAGCGGGGCGAAGCCGCAGGAGCTCAGGAGCATCTCATCGCCCTGCAGGTCCAGGATGTCGCCGTAGAACACCACCGCATCATCCTGCAGGTAGCTCAGCAGGCACATGGTGACGCTCGCCGGCACGTCTCCCTCGCAGCCGCAGGCGATCCCCTTGTCCGCCAGCAGCGACAACGCCACGCAGGGCGTCATCCCCCACTCCTGCGACAGCTCGTACTGGCACTTGACATTCAGGGCCTGCAGGCCGTGGCGGGTGGCGAGGGTCTCCAGAGCTACGGCCAGTCGCGCGGCCTTCTGCAGGCGCTCCGGGCTCACCTGTGTCCGCGCCCGCGCGGAGATCTCCGCCGCGGCCCGCCGCACGGCCTCCTCCGAAGCCTGCTCGGCAATCCGGACCAGGGTGTAGGTATCGATGTGCACCACCTCGGGCCCGATGTGGCGCCGCAGCAGCGCGTGGTCAAAGGTGCCCGGGTACATGGACATGGAGGCATAGCCCACCAGCCCCAGACGGGTGCGCTTCAGCCTCCCGGCGGCGTAGGCGGCGTGGGAGAAGTCCACGGCCGCTGTGAGAGCCGACTCATCCCCCGGCAGCCCCAGGATCGTGGGGAAACGGTAGCCCATGCGCTCCAGGGAGCCTTTGAGCACCGCGGCGGCGACGAAGGAACCCGTGGACTCGCGGCGTCCCTCAACCTCGAGCATGTTGAAGCCCCAGATGGCGAAGGGCAGATGCTCTATCTCCCGGATAGCGGCAACGGCCGTGGAGCACTCGATCCAGGTGCCGAGCCACACGATCGCTCCGTCCAGCCGCTGGCCACACATCTCTCGTCCGCGCTCGCAGGCGGTGAGCGGGTCGGTACACACGCACCCGTCCCAGACGATGTCAATGCCACGGTGCCCAAGCGCCTCAACGGCCTGCAGAGCCAGCGCCGCCCCGATTTCGTTGGGATAGTCCGGATGACCGATGTTGATGAGGCCGATTCTCGGCTGCATGGGCCGCTCCCTGGTCGTTCGACTCTGAGGCCTCCGGGGCGTCTGAGCGCAGGGAGGCACCCCGTCGCCGGGGTACTGCTATGAGGCCGGAGCCCGCCCGTTTCTCCGCGTCGCCAGCCACAGTCCGGCCACGATAGCCGCTCCGCCAACCACAAACGCGCCACCGATGTGCTCCGAAAGCAGCCACCAACCCAACAGCGTTCCTACCAGCGTGGCGATGTACTGGGTCGGGCCCAGGACACTGGCGTCCACGTACTGCAGGGCCTTGTACCAGGCCAGCATCGCCACCGCCGAGGGGCCGACCCCCAGGAGGATCGCCACGGCAAGCTGGGTGCCGTCCAGCGGCGCCGCGGCGCCGCGGAAGAGGACGATGGGGAGGTACAGCAGGCCGCCGGCGGCCAGACAGATCGTGGCGCAGGCCAGACCGTCACGGCGCTGGGAGACGCCCTTGCCCAGAACCGTATACGCGGCCCAGCACACCGCGGCCCCCACCGCGATCAGGCCCCCAAGTAGGTCGTTGTCGCCTGCTCTGACCTCACCGAGGCTCTGCAGGCTGATGACGGCACACCCCGCCAGCCCCAGCACCAGACCCAGCACACGCACCGGCGGCACGCGCTCGCCGATCAGAGGGGCAAAGAGCGCGATGAACACCGGATTGGCGTTGGTGATGATGGAGCTATTGACGGAGGCCGTGTAGCGCAGGGACAGAAACACACAGGAGCCCATGCCGAAGATGCCGATGGCCCCGAGAAGGATCAGCAGGGGCAACTCACGCAGGGCGTTGCGCAGATCCGGGCCTTTGCCCATCGCCAGCATGAAGAGCAATGCGGCCACGGCGCCGATATTGAAGCGCAGCGCCGCCACGTACATCGGATCCAGCCCACGGGTATCCACCAGGTACCGCCCGGCCACGAACACCGTGCCCCACATGACCGAGGCCAGGAGGCCCAGCCCAAGACCCGTGAGGCGAGAGGAGGCACCGCCGCGGCCCGCTGCCGGCTCCATCACCCGACCGGCCACTTCACCACCGTCACGCTGTAGGGGGGACACTGAACCTCCACCGGTGCGCCGCTCGTGTCTGCCACCGACAGAGGGTAGAGCGCGTCCGGGATGCGGCGGGATGAATACTGGTAGACTTCGGCGACGCCGGCGGACGGGGCCGACCGGCTCACACGGGCGGTGTAGCTCGTCTGCGCCCCCTTGCACACCAGCACCACGCAGCGGCTCCCGTCGCGGGCCTGCAGGCCGTAGCTTTCCAGGGCGCGGTGCGTCCACTTCCCCTCCACCGCTCCGGGCACCTCCGTCTCGGGCAGCGAGTTGGAGGTGCCAAGGACCAGGGCTCCCGGCTGCAGACCGGCCACGGCGGCCAGCAGCAGGTGAGCGTGGTAGCAGGCGCGCGGCCGGTACTCGGGCGGCCAGACGATCAGGCCGAAGCCGCCGATGGTGGCGAAGTGGAACACCATGTCGGCGCCACCCAGGGCCGAGCGGCAGAGCACGTCCGCCGCCAGCACACCGCCGAAGGCGTTCACGTTCCGCGGGTCCGTGTACGGCTTCCCGTCCCTGGCACACACCGCGCTGGAGTTGTACTCCGTGCAGGCGATGGCGATGGGCTTGTCCGTCACCGCGGCCAGTTGCTCGCGGATGTACCGCGGAGTCTCGGAGAACCACGGCGTCCTGGCCATCAGGGCATCATTGGGGTCGTCGAGGTCGTGGGATGCGTAGATGTGGAAGCTGACGAAGTCCAGCAGCTCTTCGCCCCCGGGGCGCGCGAGCACGGTCTTGCCGAACTGCGCCGTCTCCCAGGCGGCCCACGTGGCGGCGCCGCCGCAGGCCGCTTCGGGCCGGGCCTCCCGGATCGCGGCGGCGGCCCGGAGGTAGACCTCCGCCACACCGTCCCAGCCGAAGCAGTCGCGACGCTCGCCATGGATGATGTTGGGCTCATTGAGAATCTCGTAGAAGCGGCACCTCTCGCCATAGCGCCGCGCCAGTGTGCCCGCGAAGGCCGCCCACTGTTCCCGCCCCACATCCGTCTCCCACCACGGTGCCTCCTCCGTGCCGCCCATCCAGGTCGGCCCCGTCTGGTGCAGGCAGAGCAGGGGCTCAAACCCGGCCTCCACCACCTGCCGCACCTCCTCGTCCGTCGTCTCCCAGTTCCAGGTCTCGGCATCCGGATGCACCCCGGCCTGCCACACGAAGATGCGGACCAGCACGATGCCCAGGTTGTGCAGCAGCTCGCGGCAGGCCGGCGAACCGTAGGCCCCGGGCATGGTGATGAGGCCGCCGCTGATGCTGTCGGAGGTCTGGTGCTCCGGACCGTCATAGTGCAGGCCCCAGAAGCTCCCCGACACCGTGCCCAGCGTCTCGTCGCTGAGGGTGACGTCCACCGTCTGCTGAGCCGAGAGCGGGATGGTAAGGACGAGGAGGGCCAAGGCGCCGGACAGGCCGCGGCCCGCCGGCGGCCCCGGGCGTCGAGTAGCCCCTATGCTCTGCATCTCGCGGCCACCTTCCTGGCCATCCTCGACCACGCGATCAGAGCCTCGCCCCCATCGGCGTTGATGGTCTGTATGTCGCACAGCTTGAGGTTGAACGGGTGCTCGCCCGCGTCACGGGCAAGCCCCTCAAGCTCCTCGCCCATCTGGGCCTCGTCCCACAGCAAGAGGACGTTCGTGGGGTGCGAGTGGACCTCCATCACCACGCCGGCCGGTAGTTCCGAGGCGATGGGCGCAACCTGTGACCAGGGCGACACATGGAACTGGCGCAGCCCGGGCAGATCCCGGATCACCTTGACCTTTGCCGTGAGATCCTCGCAGCCGTGATAGTAGGTCTTGGCGAACAGCTCGGCGATGGGGACGTTGTAGGGATGGACGAACTCGGCGTAGGTATCGGGGCCGTAGGAGGCCGCCGACTGGGCGTGCAGGTAGGCCCAGCAGCTTGAGAGCCGCTTGTCCTGGGTCTCATACTCATCGTCCCAGGGGCTGTGGAGGACGGATTCGAAGCGGGCATTGGCAAAGCCCGCCGCCTCGCGCTCCCGGTGGTACCGGACGATGGACCGGCTGAGGAAGTCCATGAGCTGCTTGAGCCACTCGGGCCGGTCGTAGCAGTCCAGGAGTAGGGCATCCATGCCCCTCAGGCGCACCGCCCACTCGAAGGGCCCGTTGTGCAGCGCGTCACAGCGGAACACGATAGGAAGCCGGTCGCCGATCAGGCCGTGGACTTCGGTCTGCAGGCGTTCGACGGCCTCCGGATCGTGCCTGAACCGCGGGGGACGGAGGTGGTCGATGTCCTGGGGGTCCACCAATGGCGGCCTGGGCTTGTAGGCGCCCCCCGCCGCACCGGTGGACTGAAAGCCCAGCGGCACCCCCCAGAGCTCATCGGGCGCCAGGGGCGGCAGGGCGTGCAGGACGAGGGTGGGGTCCACAGGGGTGTCATCGGGGATGTTGCCCGCGCGCCACAGGCGGTGGCGCAGGTGCAGCTCGAGGTGGCGGGCCAGACCGCCCTCGTGAGCGATGCTCTCCTCGGGCAGGATCTGCTGCCAGACCAGGTCCTGGGAGCCCTGGAACATGGCGCAGCTCACCGGCACCTCCTTCGTCCGGCCGTTGAAGTGGTCGGCCCACAGGCGGCGTCGGCGCCCTTGCTCCGCCGAATGCCACAGTTCCACGAGCTCGTCGGCCAGCTCGCACAGCAAAGGACAGGGCGCTGAGTGCATAGTTGATCGTCACCGCTGAGAGGAGGATGGGCGGTCTGGGGCGGCACGTCAGCTCGTCGCCATCAGCCGCGCCGCAAGGGCCACGTTATCGGCCACCATGCTTGCCCTGTCACCCGTGAACATGCCGACGTTCACCGCGTCAACGGGCTTGATGTGGCCATAGGCGTAGGCGAGGGCCTCCTCCGGGGCAACCCGGCCGGCCCCCAACACCTTGTAGGCAATGCAGGGCTTGTCGATGGCCCGGATGGCCTCGACGGCCTGCGGCGGGTCCGCGGGGTCGAACCGTTCGCCCTCCCCCGCGTGTACGGAGCCGCAATCATAGAAGCAGACCATGTGGAAGTCTGTGGCGATGCCGGCCTCATGCACGGCCAGATGCGCCGCAGGCACATGGCCGGCGACGCCGGCCAGCAGGCCCCGGGAGTGGATCTGATCGATGATCCCGCGGATACGGTCCAGGTCGCCCTCACGGTACGCCGCATCTGTCACGGCGCCGTGGATGTAGTAGCCCACGGCACCGAAAGCCCTGGCCCGGTTGATGTTGGCCTCGCAGGCCTCCTCGGGGGCCATCTGGGCCAGCCACTGCAGCCTGCCGCCCTCGTTGGTGAACTCCTCCAGCATCCGGCAGATGTGGGCATCCACCCGCAGCATGCAGGTGTTGATCCCGGCCTGCTCGCAGTCGCGCAGCGTCGCCTTGATGCGCTCCACGGTGTAATACTGTCGCATCTGCCGATCGCGTTCGGGCGACTGGTGCGAGAACCCACTGAAGGGATTGCCGCCCACGATCAGGCGCGTCACCTCCAGGGGACCGATGGGCACGGTGGGCAGGGTCATCGCAGCAGGCTCCCGATGGCGAGGATCAGGCCCGGAGCGGCCAATGCCAGCAGGATCACCGCGGCCTTGCCGCCACAACCGGGCTGTCCGCCCGTTGCCGGGCCCTTGGCCAGGTCATCTCTCATGCGCTGTAGGTTCGGTATCAGTCGCGTCGTGGCCTGCTCACGGGTGAGCGTCTCCGCGGCCTGCTGCAGGTTGGTGGCCAGCAGCTTCCTTATGTGCGGATCCTCGGCCACATCCTGCAACTCGCCCACCGCCGCCTGCAGCGCGGCGCGCATCTGGGCATCGGTGCCGGTGGCCTCCAGGCGCTCGATGGTGCTCTGTAGCCACGGCAGTAGAGGGTCGACTCTGGGTGCCTCAGGCGTCTGGGGCATCGTGGACACTCACCTCAGTCCCTTGCGGCGGCAAAGCGGCCTATTGGGGCAGACGCAGCAGTGCCCCGAGCAGCAGGATCCCCGTCCCACCGAAGCAGCCGGGGCGGTTGGCCACGTTGCGGGGCTCCCCCGGCGGCGCGGCTGGCCCCGGGAGAGATGGCGGCGGTGGTGGTGGTGATCCGCCGGCCGCTCGCGCCGCCAGGCGGTCGCGTTCCTGCCTCATCGCGGGAAGCCAGTTATCGTGGAGCTGTTTGTACGTCACCGTCGCCACGGCGCGTCCGAGGTTGGCACCTACGAAAGCCTTGAACCACTCGGGCCCGCCACTGTGGGGCAGGTCCGAGAGGCAGGCCTGCAGCGCCACGCGCACCTGCTCGTCGGTGCTCGCCTTCTCCAGGGCCTGGATGCTACGTTCCAGCCATCCCGGCATGCGGTCGGGGCTGTCGTCACCCATCGGCACCACCTCGCGGCGACTCACCTGTCGCTCGGGACCGGCGACAGGGTGACCGGCGGTCTACTCCGCCGGGATGACGATCAGCTTGATCCTCTTGCCACAGTGCGGGCAGTTGATGAGCAGCTCGTTGGGGCCCAGCGCCGTCGCGGTGGCCGTGGGCACAGTACCTGCGCCCTGGCCCGGGGGCGGCGCGGTAGCGGCGGGGGCCTGAGGACCCATGGTCGCCGGAGCCGGCGTGGCGGTGCCCGGAGCCGGCGTTGCCTGCTGGGCATCCCAGACCTTCACAACGTCGGCGAGGCCGACGCCCTGGGCATCCGCCGCCGGCAGAGAGACCTCGACCTTGGTCGGCCTCGTGGGATCCGGCCAGGCCCATAGCGGGACGGCCTCGGTCCGCACTACGGCGAGGGCCTCGTTGGCGCCCCGGCCCTCGTTGATCGATAGCCACAGGTCGCTGATGGGCTTGGTCACATCATCGTTCTCGAAGGCCAGAACCTTCATCATGAACACGCCGGTGGCGTCGGTCTTCACCGTGGCCCACGAGTCATTGAGGAACTTGTCTCCGCGCCCGGCGCGCACAGGGATGTCGCCCAGGCCCTGCGCCGTGCTGCGGTCGGACACGACCCCCAGCACCGTGGCCCAGCGTGGCATGACGGTGATGGCCACCTCCGTATTGGGCTCCACGGTGCCCTTGGCCGCCAGGTAGCCCGGGGTGATGTCGCACTGGATCGTCAGCGGATTGCCCTGGGTGAAGGCGAACTCCATGCCAAAACTGCCGTTGCGATCGGTGAGGCTGCGCGCCAGGGTCTCAGTGCCCTGCATCACGATCACCGGGTGCACGGACACGCCGAACCCGCTGCGGGCGCAGGAGACGGTTCCGCTGATGCGTCCCGTCTCGGCATGGCATACGGCCACGCTCATCAGAAGTGCGACTGATACGGGGATAACAAGATAGCGTTTCATCGCGACGATCTCCTCCATCTCCCGCCGCCCTCGCGGCGGGCTCTGGTGTGTGCCTTGTCTTGTGAACGGGCAAAGGACTGCTCCGGCCGGCGTGGACGCCGGAGAGCGGTGGCTGGGTGGGCCGCGCGCCTACCGCCTACAGCGGCACCTGCACCACGCCGCCGTCCCTCTGACTACGTATGGCGGCCTCGATGACCTCCTGCACTATCAGGCCGTCTCGGCCGGACCCCTCGATCTCATCAGGGGCCGCGCCCTCGGCGACCTGCTCGCAGAAACGGTGGATGCGGACTCTGAACGTGTCGTCGAAGCCCTGGATGCCACCGAAGATCGAGTTGTGGACGTGGATGACCTCATCCGACTCATGGGGGTAGAGCCAGAGGTCCTCGAATACGTTCTGCAGTACCAGCCGCCCCTTGGTCCCCGCAACCTCCGTGCGCTCCATGGGGTGGCGTGTGGTCATGTCGTAACTGCCGGTGAGATGCCCGATCATCCCGTTTGTGAACCGGAGGTTGATCGAGGCATTCGACCAGCAGGTGCGCCCTTCCGAGCGCTTCATGAAGGCGTGTACGTACTGGATATCGCCGCACAGCACGCGCATGACATCGATGCTGTGGGGATGCAGGGCGCGCATGTGGAACCACTCGTCATCCCTGGGGTTGGCGATCCACAGGACCTTGTTGACGAAGTTGAGCTCACCCAGGCGCCCCTCCTCGATCCAGCGTCGGGCGGTGATGCACGCCGGGGTGAAGCGGTAGTTGAGGTTGATGGCGAAACACAGTCCCTTCTCGCGGGCCCTCTTCTCCATCTCCCGGGCGTGCTCGATGCTGTTGCTGATTGGCTTTTCGCACAGCACGTGCTTGCCCGCCTCGAGAGCCGCCATTACCGGAGCGTAGTGGTCGCCACCGTTCTCCTTGCCGCCGGTGGACACATCCACGATGTCCAGGTCCTCGTTGGCCAGCATCTCGTGCATGTTGTAGTACCGGGCAACGCCGAGGCGGGCGGCGGCGGCATCGGCACGCTCGGGGATGATGTCGCAGACGGCCACCAACTCAGCGTGCGGACTGGAGCGGTAGCAGTCCGCATGCAGGTTACCGATATCGCGAACTCCGATGACGCCGACTTTGAGCATGGTAGCTACTCCCCAGAGGATCGCTGCCGGTGTGTAGTGAGCGCCGGCGCGGTTGAGGATACAACCATTTGCCCGGCCAGGCAAGGCAATGAACGCCCGTTCAGTCTGTTCCGTCGCCGCGTCGGCCGGTATCGGGAGTCCGCTGAGGTGGCAGGGAGGTGTCGCCTGGCCAAAGACGAACCTCGCAGAGCGCGCGGCCTCGGCGATGCCCGTAGACCGGGCGGAGGTTCTGATCCGCACTAAAGCCGGGAGACCGCGAACATGGCGCGTCGGGCCCAGTTCACAGATCTCAGGGGGAAGTGACCATGCAGGTGCTGGATTACGACAAATCCTACATGACCTGGGGGGTCTCGTCCGACCCGGATGACACCCGCAAGCCCGGGCACATGCCGTGGGGCAATGAGGCGCGGATCATGATCGAGGCCCGTTGCGAGATGTTTCAGGAGGCCTCGGGGCGGCAAGAAGCGTTCTACCTCATAGCGGCGTGTCGCACCGAGTGGATGTACCGAGACGAGATCATCTTCCAGGACCCCAATCGCGAGTACAGGGGGATCTGGTCGCAAGACCGCTATCTGGGCACGGGCTACGGTCTGGTGGCCGAGGGAGCCGGGCTGCGCAAGACCGCCTCGGACGGTCCGGTGGGCACGATCACCGGCTCTGATGACTACGTGGCCAGGCAGTCCGGCCTCAATGAGAAGACGTTCAACTACGTTCGTCTCACATTGCGCAACCACGCCGCGGCCCGGCCGCTTGAGGACGACGACGCCATCGTCCGCGCCACCATGGACGACGAGGGGCTCATCGCACAGACCGAGCTGTGGGACGAGGCCACCGGCATCCGCGCGGTTCTTGAGTATCCCATCCGGACCATGAACTTCCACTCGGAGCGGCGGCGTTTCCAGGTGGACACCGGGCCCGTCATTGTTCCGGACTTCACCTGCAAGTCAGAGCACTGGATCGAGTGGTTCGACGTGGCTCACGTGGGGTACAACAGACTCGACCGGGCGGAGTTCATCATCCTCCGGCCGACGCCGGTGGTCATCGACGGCAGCGAGGTCTGCCGCGTACACCACTTCTCGCAAGTGCGACAGTGCCCGACCCGCCACACCCTGTTTGCCGTGTGACCGACGGCGGACGGAGGAGCTTCTCAGACGGATGCAGGCGTCGCCGGTGGGGAGCTCGATCGACCTCAAGTTGCACCTACCACTGCTGATAATAAGGGGGGGAAGCCGGCGCAGATTCGCGGCGTGATGGCCCGGATGTGCGCATGGCGCCCGGCCGACGTGCGCGGCCAGTGGCGTCGAGGAGTGGATCTGCAGACATGTTCAAGCTACACGTCAACCTCAACGGTCGACAGTACACGGTATCGGCCAACCCCGGACAGACCGTGCTGGACGCTCTCCGGGAGGCCGCGGCAATCATCCCAGATTTGGCGGAGCAGTTGAAGAATGCCGACCCGGCGCGGGTCCGGATCGAGGACGGTCTGGCAACGCCGCCCACCCCGCGCGAGCTGCTCGCACTGGACGTAGGCCTGCTGGACTGCGGCTTCCGGCTGGCCGGCGAGGCCGTTCCCAGAGGCGACATGGCCATCACGGCGCCTGCGTAGTCTGCGGGCGCCGTTTCCGTGCCGCCCACCGGACGGCGGCCGAATGGTCCCCGCGGCAACCCGCGGGGTGCGCCGGCGTGTTCGCAGCGAAACAGCACCGCGGCCCCATGGCCCCGGGGTGTCGGCCTCGCCTCATTGCCGCCCATTTCCGGGCGGAAGAAGCTCGTAGCACTGGAGCCGCCCCTCGGTATCGCGCACGTAGAGCCGCCCCTCGGCGAGCACCACGTGGGCCCAGCAGCGCCCGACCTTCAGCCCTCCCCGGCGCGACAGCTCCGTGTAGCCGCCCGGGGACCGCTGAGGCCCCTGTACCAGCACAAGTTGTTTTTGCCCCAGCACAATCGCGCGCCCGTCCTGTGTCACGACACAGGAGCCTTCGTCCCCGAAGCTCCCGCCCTCCCACACCTTCTCGCCTGTCTGCAGGCTAAGGCAGCGCAGCTTCTGCCAGGCCAGCAGCACGTAGTCGCCGCACAGCGTGGGGCTGCAGACCTTGGAGAATGCTCTGCTCTCCCACAGGGTCTCGGTCTTGCCCGGCGCGACCCGTAGCTTCACCGTTCGGCTGCGGTTGTACCCGCTGCTGAGGATCACGCAGTCGCCGACCACCGTGGGACTGGCGATGCTGTTGGCGAAATCCGTGCACCAATCGTGGATCGCCAGGGTCTCGCCCTCGTGGCCGGGGTCCAGGCGCACGACCACCAGGTTGCGGAGCGTTAGCACCGCCGCACAGGGGATGCCCGCTACGTCGATCCGTGCGGGCCCGCCGCTGTGGCCTGCGGGGTCTTTGCACTGCGAAGCCCAGATCCGACGCCCGGTACGCTTGTCCACGGCGATCAGATTGCCGGCCTCGGCGCCTACCTCCACCAGGAGCAGATCGCCATAGACCATGGGGGAGGTGGTGTAGCCATAGTCGCGCCGGTCGCCACCCACATCCGGCCGCTGGGGAACCGCGAAGGTCTCGTACAGGCTCATGCCCCAGACACGGCGCCCGTCCTCCCGGGTGCTCCAGCAGTTGAGGTCGCCGTCGACGCCCAGTGTGTACAGGTAGCCGGTAGCGGCGTCGAACTCGGGAGTGGACTGGGGGCCGGCGTAGAGGTTCTCGTCGCCACGGTGGTGTCGCCCGTGTTTCAAAGCCGGGTACTCCGACGCCCACAGTGGCCTGCCGCTTGGGGCATCGAGACACCGCACGCTATCGGTGCCATCGGCCCAACCGTGAACGTACAGCCTCCCATCGGCGATCACAGGCGTCGCGGAGCCCTGCCCAACGTCGGTCTGCCATGCCGGCTCACCCGGAGGCCACGCGCCTTCGTCCCAGCCCGAAGTCTCCGGCGTGGATGAGTCGCGCTCCGGGCCACGCCAGTGGGGCCAATCGGCGGCGCACAGGGGTAAGGCGGCCCAGACCAGGGCGAGCGCCACATAGAGCAAGCGTACGGGGGCACAAACCAAGGCGTCACGATCCTCCAAGGGGTCATTCCCCACAATGCGGCAGCTCAGGGCTCGCGGCGTCTGCCTGCCCGATACGACCGTGCTATGGCCAAGCTGCGATGGGTGATCCCACAAGAGGCCCACCGAGCCCCCGGAGCAAGCCCCGGGGAGCACGGCAGTACCTGCCTTCCTCAGGCGCTTCGCGGCCGCGAGGTTGTGGAGACGGGCACACGACCCGGTCGGCCTACCCGCCTTCAGGCTCGATGCGAAGGTGCAGTTTCTCGCCGAAGACGGTGTCCGGCCAGGCGCACATCTGCAGCGTGAAGTCCATGGCCCGCTCCACGATCAGGACCTGGAAGTCGTCGATCTGAGCCGTCCCCATGTGCGGCACATCCTCGTCGATGGGTCTGAGGGCCTCCCCGCAGGTGAGGGCCACTTGTCCCGTGCCCTCGGCCGCCAGCCATGTGGCATCCGCGAGGTTCCCCACGGTGGCCCGCAAGAGCAGAGGCTCGCCGCGCTTCACCTTCACCGTCGTCCCGTCGAGGACGGTTTCCCACTGTCCGGCCGCGTTCTTGACCTGTACCCGGTCAAACTCGGCGTTCAGGTACTTATGCGGATTGCGGCCGGGCCTGTACGGCACGTTTCCCACGGCCAAGGCCGGGGCGGACGCTGAGTCCAGCCCGAAGCCGTCGGTGCGCAGGCCGGGCCTCTTGCCCGCCTCCACCAGTTCCCAGTAGCGGTCCTGGACCGCCTCGTAGACCCCCTGCACGCCCAGGCAGGTGGCGTCGCGGTCGATCACGATCCATTCGTCGGTGGGGATCGTCGGACGCGGAGCGGTCATCTCCGCGGAGTACCGGGCGATGGTCTCCGTCACCGGCCGCCAGGTGCCGTCCGGGTTGAAGACGCCATAGTCACTGCGCTCGCCGACCCGATAGCCTCCGGGATAGTACCACGCCACCGTGCCGTCGGCGTCGGACTGCAGCGCCATGCTCAGGAAGCGATCGTAGTAGTCGCCTGCCCACTGCTCGCGCCCGGCGTCGGGCGCCATCCGGTGCGTATCCCAGGTGGAATAGCCGTATTCGGACCACATCACGGGCCGGCCGGGAGCCATGCAGCGGGCGTAGTCCACAGTGAACATCCCCGGCCGGACGCGCTCCCAGTCTCCGATGCGGCCATAGCCCTCGGGCTGCATGATATCCACGCTCCGCGCCAGGCCACGGAAGTCATAGGCGATCTGGGTGGGAGACAGCGTCGGGTCGCCGGCAACCGTCATCCGGAAGCTGGTCAGGTGGTTGGGGTCGATACTCTTGACCAGACCGTTCGCCGTGGCGTGGGCCTTGGCCAGAAGGTCGTCGAGGAACCGGCGGTAGGCGCAGACCATCCCCCGGTGCGGGCCCTCGGTGGACACCTGCTCATCGGAGGGGCCGGTCACCTTCCCCTCGGCCCGCGGTACCAAGACACCCCAGTCCTCCTCAGCGGCCTCGATCGCGCCATAGCGCTCCACTATCCAGCGCTCCCATTCGGCATCCCAGCGCTTGCGGCTCCCATAGCCCCAGAACGCGGGCTCCCAGGCCAGGTCGTAGGCAAAGACGGTGTCGTTCTGGGCGAGGCGATAGGCCTCGATGAGTGCCTGCATCTCCTCCCAGCGGAAGTCCAGGGGCGTCCCGGGCCGCAGGGACAGGTTAACCATCAGGCCGTGGCGGCGGCAGCGCTCCAGGATGTCCAGCAGATTGCGGGACTCCAGGGAGCGATAGTAGCAGAAGATGCTGACCATGTTCATGCCGGCCGCGGCGATCCGGCGCAGGTCTCGCTCTGTGACCAGCGGGTCATACGGCTGCTTGTCCAGCCAGAACTCGAAGTACTCGCCATCCTCGATACCGATCTCACTGGAGGGCATGTAGTTGATGCCGTGCGCCGTCCATCTCCGCCCGTTCAGCCAGAAGTTGCCATCTCGCACCTGCATGAAGTTGGGCTCGTCCGGCGGGTTCCATACAACCAGCGGGTGCTTGAGCACGTCCAGCGGCCGGCCGTCGGCATCCAGCAGCGTGCAGATCACATCGTAGTCGCTCTTGGCGAACTGCCCGGGGCTCCAGGTGCAGGTGGCGACGCCATCGGTCAGCGGAACCGTCTGCTCAAACTCCGTGCCGATCTCGGAGGTGACGAAGAAGCCGGCGCTGCAGCCTTCCAGTCCCGCTGTCCCGATGCCCGCCGCCCTCGCGCCCAAGGTCACGCTCTCGCCGGGGAAGTATGCGTAGAACTGAGCCCCGCCCTCCTGTAGGAAGCGGCCGTCACACAGGCGGACCACCGCCTGTCCGACCAGGTCCACCACCGTGTCATCGTAGGCGCCCTCGGGCAGGGCGAAGGTCACCGTGGCCGAGTGGGCAAAGCGCCCCGTCCGGTTGAGCACCATGCAGGCCGCGGTGCCGCAGACCTCGCCCGAGTCATCGTAAGCCTCCAGCAGGGGGATCCAGCGCCACTTGCGGTCCTTGTCGAAGCCCGTGGCCTGCGGGCGGGGGTGAACCGACATCAGTCCGGGAGGAACACTGAGCTCGGCCGGAGCCAGCAGGTTCTGCTTGTCGGTGACCTTGAGCGACACCGCCGAGGTCACACTGTGGAACTTGTAGGTGGGGGTCACCATCTCGATGGGCGCTAGGGTCAGCTCACCTATCCCCGCAGCGGAGCCCAGGGGGCTGGGGGCGGTGCCGATCTGGTCCACCCAGAACTCGTGGCGCCCCGCGGCCATGGGCGTGTGGGTCATCGAGAGGCCGATGGTGAGACGTACCGCGTTCTCGGGCCGGAAGTGGTCGCCGCTGCCGCCGCGCCCGGTGCTGGGGTTGTCGCGCCAGTAGCGGAACTGCCCGACAGGAACGGCGTAGTGCTGCCACTGCTCGGTGAGGGGGATGGTGGCGATCCAGCGCGAGCCGTCCTCCTCCACCCACTCCAGGGCGAGCGACTGCGTACTGGGGCCGCCCTTGGCCCACAGACAGGTGAGGGTGCTGTCGGGCGCAAACGGCGCCTCCACCGTGGGGGCGATCAGTGTGTCCCAGCTCATGAAGTTGGGCACCACGCAGTGCAGGGCGTTGCCCATGCCCTCGGGCCCGGCCGCGGCGAAGTCCAGCTCCACCTGAGCGGCACCGCCCTGTGTCGTTCCCCAGTCCTCCGCGCTCCCGGTCTCGAAATCGAAAAGCAGCGTCCGGGGCTTTTGCTCGGCCAGCAACCGGCGCAGTTGGGCCTCATCCATCCAGCGGCCTTCGACACGGCTGACCGCATGGGTGAACGCCGGCGCCCCCAGAGCGATCAAGTCGCCACCCTCGGCCAGGAACCGCTCCAGGACCCGCCCGCCCTCGGCGGGGTACGCGGCCGAGGAGGTGAGCACCAAAGCGCGGAAATGCTCCGGGCTGAGGATCCCCGCATTGCAGACATCCTCCGCCGCCAGCTCCACCAGCGGGACGTTCCGTGCCCGCAGGTCCACGGCCACTCGCGTGGCCAGCTCCCTATCCAGGCCGGGCAGGTCGTCGACCAGTATCGCCACGGCACCCTCGGCGGGCAGTACCTGTCTCATCTTCGCCACCCATTCCGCGGCCCGCTCCCGCTCGGCCTCCGCGGCCGCCGCCTGCTGAGCCGTGATGATGGACACGAACTCCGTGTGGATGATGGGCACCAAGGCCTGACGCCAGTCCTCACCGTACCAGATGGCGAAGTTCACCTCGTTTTCCGCCTCACGAGCCGGAACCGGGAACGCAAACTCCGTCTTGCCCTCCCCGGAGACCTCGCGAACCTCGGCGGCCAACACGGTGTTTGGCCGGTTCTTCATCTCCACGTGCAAAGTGACGGTCGCCAGCTCGGCAGACACGACGTGTGTCACGGAGAACGAAACCTGCGAGCCCTCCACGGCCTCGAACGGGAGACCTTCCACCTGCGACGTGATCTTCTCGGCGGCGGAGGCGCATGAGAGGCACAGCACGGTGAGACAAGCGGCGAGGAGGCGGGCGGGTGTCATCTGTGGTGGGTTACCCCCGGGCGGTGATCTGTCCTCGAGTCGGACAATAGTAGATTCGCCCGGGGCGCGCGAACCACCTCCCGATGCAGGTCCGGCCCGGAGGCCGGTTCCGCCGTGAGGATGTCATCCTCAGCGTCATTCCCGCGCGGCGCGACAGCGAAGGATCCCGCCACATGCCGGGGGATTCCGTGTGCTGCTCTTCCCGGGAGCGGACGCTCTCAGAACGAGGCTCCCGGCGAAGGCGGACCGTTCGGCCGCGCCTCCAGATGCGCAGCAGCGCCCGGTCCGGGGGCGGCCGGGGGCCCACCATCACGGCACCGGCGGAGGGACCCGGGGACTCCTCGGCGAAGCCATGGTCCGCACGGCTGTGTTCAATGCCCCGGGCCACCCGCGACTTTGGCCTGACTGGAGTGAGATGCATGCCTCGCCTCCTGTGCTGTGGGTCGCTGTGTGTCATCCTGTGCCTGCCGGCGGCAGTGGCCGGTCACGCCGGCGTTGTGAAGGCCCCGTGCTGCGAGGGTTTCGGCCGCTTCGGTGTGGCGCCCACCGACGGTGTGCTGGTCGGGGCCCTCAGCCCCGGCGGCGACTTCTCCCGCGGCGCCACATGGGGCTATCCGATGGCTTCCGTCAACCTGGCGCCGCCCGGCGACGGCGAGGTGAGGGTGGACGTGCAATCCGTCAACTGGGTGACCAAGCAGATCGTCTTCACCAGAGGCCAGGCGCGGCGCCGGGTGACCTACAGCCTCCTGTCGCCCGGCATACTGGTGGAGTGTGCCCCTCTCACGTTCACCCTCGAGGGGTTTGGCCGCGCTCAGATCATCGGCTCGGAGCCCCAGACGGCCCCGTCCGTCACGGTGCTGCTGCGGCGCGGCGGGCAGTTGCAGCGCACGGAAGTCGCCACCACTTCAGCGGCCGAGATCGCGGTGGCGGAAATGGACGCCCCCTGGCTGCTGTTCTGGGACAGCATCTCCCTGCAGCCCGTCCAGGTGCTCTTCACCTCTCGCCCGCGCTCGCTGCGTCTTGAGCCGGTAGCCGGAGGCCTGCGGCTCGTCGCCGAGGACCGCAGGCGAACCACCTTCGGCATCGCCTATCCTCTGGGACGCCGCTCTTTGCATGCCGCCGAAGAGGCCCTGCAGCCCGAGAACGCCGGGTGGCTGGGCGACCACTGCGACCGCATCGCTCGTCTGCTCATGGCCTTCCCTCTGGACTGTCAGGAGCACTATGAGGTGCGAGGGGACGAGGCGATCGTCACCAACCGCATCTCGCGCTACCGGACGCTCCCGTCGGACTGGGACGTGGAGCCTTTGGTGGCCGCCCCGCTCCCGCCCATGGTCTCCAGCGGGCGGCGCGTGGGGTACCCGATCCAGGTCGATGGCGACACGACAGACCTCGGCATCCCGACGGTCTGGGGCCCGCTGGAGGCGGTCCTGGGCCGGGCCGAGGTCGCGTACCGCCTCCCGCTTCCGCCGCTGGAGGAGACGGGGTACGTGGACGTGGTCGGTCAGGAGCGGCTAAGGGAGGAGCTGAACCGTTGCGCGGGTCTGGAGGGCTATCCGGAGCCGGGGTACAACGGCTGGCCGCTGGCGACGGTGTCGTGCAACTTCCCCAGCAAGATCACCGGCAACGCCCTGTGCGCCTGGGCCATCCTGACGCCGGAGCAGCAGCAGGCCCTGGTGCGGGCCAACGAGAGGAACATGGAGGCGTGGGGTGCTGCGGACAACCCGCTGGCCGGCTGGACCTACCGCCAGGAGCCTCATACGGGGCTGAGGTACCCGGCGTGCTTTGGGCAGGACAGCGGTATCGACATGAACTGGGGCAACGGGTTGGCCGTCAACGGCCTGCAGAAGTACGCCCACGTCTTCGGCGCGTGGGAGATGGTGCAGCGGCAGTTCGACTTCGTGAACCAGGCGCTGGCCTACATCGAGTGGAGTCACGACTGGGCCATCATGGGCGACAGCGCCTCCGATGACGGGAGTTCGGGCTTCGGCTGCGACATGGCGACGGCCTCGTACGCGGGAGTCGTCTCGGCGGCACGGATGGCCGGGGTCATTGGCCGCGGGGACGACTTCACTCGCTATGCGGGTCTGGCGGCGAAGCTGGCGGTCCCGCTGACCGTGCGCCTGAAGTTCGACGCCTACGCCTGGGAGCACGAGCTCCACTGTGATCGCCACTTCATCAACGGGTTCCAGGAGACCCAGCTCTTCCAGCACAATGCGGCCACCAATGATCCGGACCCGTGGTGGCTGACCTGCTCGTACAACGGGTATGGGGTGCACCAGGAGTTGTTCGATCTGGTCATGCGCACGGCCCGGCCCGAGACGGCCGAGTGGGCGGCCTTGGTGCCGCAGTTCTTCCCCAGGATCCTCGATGGGGAGCGGGCCTACCGCTACCCCTACTCCACCACTCACGACGGCAACTCGGGCTACATCACCCTCCACTGGTTCCACGCACGAAGTCTGCTGGGGGAGGATGAAGAGACGCTCCTGCGGGAGATTGGCCACAACCGCGAGACCTCGGGCAGCGGGTTCTACTGGATGGCCCCCATCGTGTACGCGGAGCTGATGAACCGGCACTCGCCGCTGGTCCTCAGTGAGTGGGCGCCGGCGGCGTACGTGTCCGGCCGCTACGACCCGGCGACACGGGAAGCCGACCTGGTCTTCCGGCTCCCCGAGGGCAAGGCAGCGACCATCGAGGTCGCGGTCAGGAGCCTACCGGCCGCTGTGCTGGTGAACGGGCGGCCTGCCGCCGCGGTGCTCGACCCTGCCTCGCACAAGACGGTCCGTCCGCGGCCGGTAAGGTTGCGCCCCAACTACGTGACGGTGCCCATCGAAGCCGGTGAGTCCCATGTACGGCTGTCGTGGGAGCCCCAGTAGGTGTCGGGGGCGGTTCGCGGTGGTCTCCGGCCGCTGTGCAGCCCGCCCCCACCGTTCCGGGCGCTTCGTCGTGAGGCTTTGGGGCCGCGCCTGCGGATCGCGAACCCAGACTATGCAGGTTCCGGGCAGGCGCCTGCCGACGTCGCCTCAGCCTCCGGCCTCCCCATCGCCTACTCCGCCAGACGACCGGCGGAGACGGGAGGAGGGGGCAAAACGGCACTACAGCGACTGTTGCGGGCGCGACTATGCCGAGAGCCGGCTCTACTGCGTGCATGAATGACTCTAGCCCGAAGGCCGCAGCGCCCTGTCCCGAAGAAAGCTTCGTCATCTTCGGCACTTGGCGCCACCGCCGGACCGGGGCGGCGAAGGGTTCTCGGCGGACAACGGGGAACACTGCTCCGGCTTTGGGCAGACGTCTCACGCTTCCAGTACCCGCGCGCAGAAGCCACCCGGAGGATTCCCATGC
This sequence comes from uncultured Armatimonadia bacterium, assembly GCA_964639415.1. GTDB lineage: Bacteria > Armatimonadota > Zipacnadia > Zipacnadales > JABUFB01 > CAYRFY01. The sequence goes on along the minus strand of CAZXDD010000038.1, from coordinate 5,093 downwards.
AGAGCCCCCGCTCACTTTCGTGCACACTCGCGGTCCTCGCCGTCGTGGCCGCAGTTGCTACACCTGGTGGCCGGTCCGCTACGGCCGCCGAGACCGATCTGCTCGGCGACAAGCCCCTGCTGCATGTGGCCACCTTCGACCAGGCACCGACCATCGACGGCAGGCCGGATGAGCCCGTATGGGCGGCGGCCCAGGTGGCCGGGCCGTTCTGGCATTTCCTGGAGGGCGCTCCGGCCGTCAACGACACCTGGGCCAAGATGGGTCTGGACGCCGAGCATATCTATGTGGCCTTCGGCTGCAGCGAAGCGGAGATGGACAGGCTCAAGGTCGAGCCCCTGCCCCCGGATTCCATGGACCTGTATGCCAACGATCACATCGAGTTCTTCTTCATGCCCGACGCGATGGGCGGCCCGTTCTACCACTTCTCGGTGGATGTCGCCGGGAACCGGCATGACGAGCTGGGCGGCGACGGCTCCTGGAACTGCGCATGGGAGGCGGCGGTCGCCCGCGGCGAAGACATCTGGACGGTGGAGTTGCGCATCCCCCGCGCGGCCCTAGGCCTCAGCGACCCGCGCATGTCCCTGGCCAACTTCTGCCGCACCAGGCGCCTGGAGCCCGGCGAGACCTCGGCCTGGGCCAAGACCTTCGGCGTCTTCCACAATCCCGCGCGATTTGGGCGTCTGGTCTACACCCCGCCGGGTGGCGTGGAGATCGCTGCCGCCACCCTGCGCCACCCCTCCATCGGGCAGAACCTGATCGAGATCACTGTGCGCAGCGACCGAGAAGCACCGGAGGTGACGGTCGAGGGGTTCATGGGCGAGGCCGACGCCGCGTCGCGGTTTGGGCGGCAGAGTGTTCGCGTGGCCGCGGGCACCGAAGTCACCGTGGGTTTCCCCCTTGAGGTGGAGAACGACACCCGAACGGCGGTTACCCTCACCGCCGGGGAAGCAGGGCGCGTGGAGGGTTTCCTTGGCGTGTCAGAGGTCTGCCTCTCGGGCGCCAGGCCGCTCCCGATCCGCGAAGTCCTCAACCCGGAGGCCGCGCCTTTCCTGCAGTGGATTGACATGGAGCGTCTCCGCGGCATCTCCTACGGTGTTGCGTTCGGCGCCCCTGTGCCCGAGGACGGTCTCGTTCCCACGGAGCCGCCCATCCCCACCGGGGACGTCCTGCGCCTGCGCGGACAGGCGATCTTCCGCATCGAGATGGAGGCGGGCGTCGAGATCGTCTTCGACCTCGACGCCCTACCGGGTGCCTCGGCCTTCACCGACTCGATCTACGCGCTGTTTGACCCTGCCGGTGCCCTGCTGAGCAAGGGCGTCGTTGCCGCCGGCGAGACCGCGCGAGTTCGTGTTCCTGCACCGACCGCCGGCCGCTACACGCTGCTGGTGAACTCCGGGCCGGCCTCCTGGAACCCGTTTTCGGTCGTCATCCGCAATCCTCACTGGGCTCTGGACGCCCGGGGCAGGAGCATCTATCTCTCCAGTCCCCTGAGCCTGCACACGCTGCGTGACAGCCAACTGGCGGGGATGAACCTGGCGCTGATGGCTGCCTGGCAGTGGGGAATCCCCTTTGCCGATGATGAGGGGCTCGCCCAGTGGCGGCAGAGATTGGAGCAGATGTGCGCGGCGGCCCAGGATGCCGACATCAGGCTGATTCCCTACGTCGGGTGGGGCTGCGCGGAGAACGAGTGCGCCGCCGCGGGGGACTACACCCGGGCACTGACCCGCCTCTCCGTGCGCGGCCCCCATCCCTGCCCCATCTCCCGGGAGTACTGGGAGAGGTCCTTCCTGCGCCGGGCGCTGGTGGTCGCCGAACTCTCCCGGAAATACCCCAACGTGATCGGCGTCGGCCTGGACCCGGAGTCGTACTACTTCGGCGGGTGGTATGACAAGAACCTGGCGGATGCCGGGGAGAGGGCCCGGTCGGGCGCCATCTACCAGCCCTACGGCGCGAGCCGGGAGAAGTGCGCGTGCGACCGGTGCTTTGGAGGCTTTCTCGCTTCCAGGGGACTGGCCACTCCGGACGTGCCCGAGGACGGTAACGCGCGCTTCGACTGGATCGCCGAGCAGGGCCTCCTGGACGACTTCTGCGCCTACCAGCAGGACGAGCTGGAGGCGCTGCTGGGCGAGGTCCGCGAGCGCGTGCACGCCGTCAACCCGGACCTGTGCTTCGCGGTGCTGCTGCTGAGCATCGGGGACAATTGGTTCTGCCGGGGCATGGCCCGGGGCCTGGGCACCCCCCGCACTCCGGCTCTGGACTTCGACGAGGGCACCTACACATCGGGCTACAGCTCCGTGGCGGTGCGCACCAAGCTGGAGCAGTACGAGAAGTGGGGTGCACACGTGGTACACGGCGGCACCCTGTGGGCGGTGAAGCACCCGCCCGCCGACCGGCATTCGCTCTCGGCACAGATGTTCAACTTCGCCCTCTACGGTCACGGCTGTTGGTTCTGGCCGGGTTCGATGTCCGTATGGCGCAGCTCCAACGAGGTTGCCGGCTACTACAGCCTCTCGGGCTACACGGAGGACTACTGGAAGGCGATCGTGGAGGCGAATCGGGAGATCGACAGGAGAACTGCGGACCCGGAGGGGTATCGCTCGCCGCTGGAGCAGATCCGACCGCGCCCGACCATTCCCCGGGAGCCGGCGCCGGGGGAGAAGAACGAGTGGGCCCAGAAGCCCAGCTATCCCGTGCACGTGTACGGTGGCACCCGGCTTTCCTTCTCGGTCCCGCCGGACGCCGGGAAGCTCCGGGTCTGCTGGGGCTACCGTGAGGACCTGGGGGAGCGGAGCATAGTCGTCAACCTCGGCGGCGAGGGACACCGCCTGACGGCGAGGGTGGAGGCCGACCGGGAGAACAGCGCCGAGCTGGACGTGCCCGCGGCCGGCTGCACGGGATGGCTGGAATTGCAGCCGCGTGCCGGGGAGGGCGAGCAGTGCCTCGGCCTGCGCCTCGAGGGCGCCAAGCCCTTCTTCGGCGGCAGGAGCGGGATGGGGCTGAAGTAGCCCCGCCCGCCACGGCTCACCGTTGCTGCAGCATCTCGCGGATCACCGGGGGCAGGTAGATGCCCTCGGTGTCCTCTTCCGCCAGCACGTCCACAAGCGCGCCGACGCGGGCCCCGGTCGGCAGACCGGAGTGGATGATGACCGTCTTGACCCCGCGCAGCCTGCATACTCCGCTGCGCCCGTCCTCGGTGGGCTCGTAGCGTATCACGATGCCCAATGCCCGCGCCAGGTCCTCCAGCCGCATCAGAACGGTGTCGTCATCCACAGGCGCTGAGCACCTCCGCCCGTCGGTGTTCGGCTATGAGAGCAGTTCGTCACTCAGGTCGCCTGGTCCTTGCCGCTCCCTGTGCGGAGGAGTTGCGGCCGCGCCTGCGAACTAGAAGCTCGGCCGGGAAGTCGGTTCTGCCGCCAGTATGTCATTCTGAGCGTCAATCTCGCGTAGCGAGATAGCGAAGAATCTCCTTGAACGCCAGGGGATTCTTCGAGCTGCTCTCGCCGGGAGACGACGCTCTGGGAATGACACTCCCGGCGAAGGTGGGGCTTTCGGCCGCACCTTTGGGGCGACGGCATGTGCCCACGTTCCCACACCGGCACCACGCCCGAGACGGGCGGCGGCCGACACAAGAGGCGGTTCATGAACCCACACTTCCGGGCCTGGACCTGCATGGGCTCCCTGCTGCTATGCGGCGCCGGCGCGGTCTGCGCCCCGATCTATCAGAGCGGCTTCGGCCGGTTGCCGGAGGGCAGCGGCACCGTGCCCGACTGGCACCTTTCCGGTGGCGACTGGCGCATCGCAAGCGGCCTCTTGACGGTGCGCAGCGACAAGTCAAACCCCTTCGGATGCTTGGAGGTCACCCACGACGGAGACGGCACATTCCGCGCCACGGTGCGCAATGCCCGATCCTGCCACCGCGCCGGCATCCTCGCCAAGGGCGTCTACCGGCTGGAGACCAATCGGCAGTTCGTGGCCCTGCAGCTCCTGCGCCAACGCGGCGACGACTGGGTAGTGGTGTCACAGGCTCCGGACCCGTGGCTGTATGCCCGCAATACTCAGCAGTTCGAGCTGCGCCTGGCCTTCAGCGGCCGCAGGATCGTGGGGTTCGTGGATGACAAGCAGTTGGTGGAGTACGACGACCCGGAACCGCCGCCTCTGGGCGGAGCGTACGGGCTCGTGGGCGGCTGGGGAACGGACCTGGCATGGGCAGGGGTCGAGCTCAGCGATGAGGTCGACATCAGTCAGTGGCCTTACGAGGCATTCGCGGACAAAGCGCCCGAGGGGCTGGTGAGGGTGGTCTCGGTGCGCGGCGAGGACGAGCACGGCGTCTGCTTCGACGGCGACAGCGCCGCGCTGCACATCGTCTTGACCACGGAGCGCGCCCGGGAGATCGCGACCCATCTGCGCTTGCGCCTCATCGACGTGAGGCAGCGCGAGGCGGCCCGCACCGTGGCGCGGGTGAGCCTGAAGCCGGGCGAGGAGACCGAGCTCACGGCGGAGTTTGTCCCACCGGCCCGGGGATGTTTCAAGGTGGCTCTGGACGCCGGGGAGAGCGCCGACGCCCTGGGCTGGGTGGAAGACCTCGGCGGGTTCACCGTCTTGGCTCTGAGCCTCGCCGAGACGCCCGCGCTACCGGGCTCGGTCTTCGGCGGACACATGGACGGCATTAACTACAAGTGGCACTTCCAGGCCGGGCGGATAATCGGGCTGCAGTGGGCGCGCTGCCATGACATGCTGCAGACCGGCTGGTGGACGCGGATTCAGCCCGACGGGCCCGAGCAGTGGCGGTGGCCCTACGACGAGGCCCAGTGGGAGCTGGATGACCGGGGGTTCTCCACGCTGGGCGAGTTCCTGTGGACCCCGAGGTGGGCATCCGGCGCACCCGCGGGTGCCGACAGGCCCGAGGCCTACCCTCCCGCGGACTGGGAAGCGTTCCGGCGCTATGTCGCCCAGCTAGTGGCCCACTACCAGGGGAGCATCACCCACTGGGAGGTCTGGAACGAGCCACACTACAGCGGCTTTTGGCGCGGGACGCCCGAGCAGTACGCGAGATCGGAAGAGCGTCGTGTAGGGAAAGAGTGTAGGATAGGGTG
>CAZXDD010000037.1:2675-24479 GCA_964639415.1 uncultured Armatimonadia bacterium | reverse complement strand
GGTAGTGGAGGACGAGACCGACCTGCGAGAGGTCATGGGCCTCGTCCTATCCGGCGGCGGCTACTGCGTGCAGTTGGCCGCCGATGCGGGGGAAGCCATCGCGCTGCTGGACAGCACGCATTTCGATGTGGTCGTCACCGACCTGCTCGTGCCGGGCGGTGGGGGGCGGGCGGTCCTGGACTACACGCGGCGGCTTCCTGCGCCGCCCCCGGTCATCGTGGTCACTGGGAATGTGGAGCGGGGAGCCGTGGATGATCTCGGGGCCACGGAGTGTCTGCACAAGCCGGCGGGCGGTCGTGAGGTGCTGGAGGCGGTGAGGAGGGTACTGTGGTGAGGGCCGCAAGCCGCCATGGCCCGCGCGCCCTGCCGTCCGCGGCCCGGTCAATGGACGACAACGCGCGCGGTGGGCGTGGCAGCTCCGGCCGACGGCGAGCAAGGCGACCCCGGCGAGGTCCCGGGGCCGGCGGCAGCGTGCCGCGAGGCGGGCCGGCTCAGCGGCTCAGACGCTTCACGACCACCGTCTCGAAGCCCTTGGCATCTCGGGCACGGGCGGTGATCTCGAACTCTTCGGCACCCTCGGGGATCGGGACATCCACGGTGAAGCTTTGCATCATGTTGGGGACCACCGGCTTGCCGTTGACCGTTACCACCGCGCCGCGCTCGGTGTCGCCGGATACAGAGAGGAAGGAGGCGCCCTGCGGCAGCCCGTCCGAAGCAGGCTGCGTCAGCCGCAGCCAGGGCTCGGCCACTACTCTGGCCACTTCCCACTCGGTCTCACGCTCCGGCGTCATGGGGCGAGTGGGTCGCGTCTCAGAGACGCTGACGGCGGCCTCCTGGCGCTCTCTGACGCTAAGGTTGCTGCCGGCGCCCTCCAAAGCGACCTCTCCTTTGAGCACCGAGACTGTAGTGGCGCCGGCGTCATCGACCTCCACGGAGAACACGGTCCCCCTGACGGCGGCCGTTGCCGTCGGGGTCTGGATCTCGAACTTCGACTGCCGCCCCAGGGTCTGCAGGACGCGGACCCAGACCTGGCCCACGTCGAGTTTGAACAGATACGACTGGGCCTGCTTCGTCTTGTCGATCTGGCACTGCAGGACCGTCATCTCGGTGTTGGGTCCCAGGCGGATCCGGGAGCCGTCCACCCAGTTGAGGGTGACGCCGCCATCTTCGGCGGTGCGCACCACGTCGCCTGCCCGCACGTGTCTGGCATCGCCCAGGGGGCCGAAGGCCTCTTCGCCGGCGGCCTTGACCTCCACCTTGCCGCTCACCTCGCGGACGGCGGCGAAGCGCTGGATCACGAACAGCGACTGGATCATGGAGGCGCCGATGAACAGAAGCAGCGCCAGGGCACCTACCAGCAAGACGGCGGCTTTCCTCATGATGAAGGCTCCATAGGCGGCCGACACCGCCGGACCCGGCGCAGATGGACTTGCGTGCCTGCGTCCCCGGAGGCTATGCTCAGGGGTACGACGCCGGTGGCCTGCGGCCATTGGCCTGACTGTGCGTTGGTTTTACCCGCTCGCCGCAGGCGCCAAACGGGCCGCCGAGCGGGCCAGATCGGCACGGGCAGAGAACGGATACCCTCACCCGGACACCCACGACACATGCACCCGGCCGGTAGTGGCAGCAAGAACGGAACCCTGCTTTTGTGCGCGGCCGCCGGGCTGATCGTGGCGCTACTGGCGTACGGGTCCGAATCCGGGTTCCTCAGGCGGCTTGAGTTACAGACGGTGGATGCGCGCTTCATCGCTCGGGGTCCGCAGGGCACTTCGGGACAGGTGGTGATCGTGGAGGTCGACGACGACAGTCTCCGAGAGCTGGGGGCGTCGCGCTGGCCGTGGCCGCGGTCTTTGCAGGCGCGGCTGGTGCAGAGGCTGCAGCGGGCCGGGGCGCGGGCCATCGCCTTCGACGTCCTGTTTGCGGAGCCCGACCCGGAGCCGGCGGCGGACGGCGAGCTGGCCGCGGCGGCCGCGGCCTCAGGACGGGTGTTCCACGCCCTGGCGGCGGTGACTTCCCGGGACGGGCCGGAGGTGGGGGGTGCCGTAGCGCCCGAGCTGGAGCGGTTCGCGCTGGAAGGGGCGCGGGTGGAGCGCGCCGGCGGCTTGTCGGCCACCGCCGTGCTCCGCGAGTTTGGCGCCGTCATCGGCCCGACGCCGGCTCTCGCCGCCGCCTGCCGGGGTGCGGGATTCGTGGATATCACTCCTTCGGTGGACGGCCTGTACCGTCGGTTCCCGCCGGTGATTGTGCAGTCCGACAGCCTGTACCCCTCGCTGCCGCTGGCGCTGGCCATGGATGCGCTACAGGTTCCGGCGGCGGATGTGCGGGTGCTTCCCGGCCGCCTTGTGCAGTTGGGGCAGCGCCGTACGCTCCCGCTGGATGGGGCCGGCAACTGCATCATCGACTTCCGCGGCCCACCCGGCACCTTCCAGCACTTCAGCGCCGCCGACGTGCTCCACGACCCGTCTCGAGTGCCGGCCGCGGCCTTGCGGGACAAGACCGTGCTGATCGGGGTGACGGCCACGGGGCTATACGACGTGCGGCCCACGCCGTACGGCGCGGCCTTCGAGGGCGTCGAGATCCTCGCCAATGCCCTGGACGGGATTCTGATGGGCCGGGCGCTGCGCGAGCCGGCTCCGGAGATGGCGGTGGGCGCAACCGTGGCGCTGTGCCTCCTGATCGGCCTGTTGATCTCGCGGACCAGGGCGGCGGTCTACTGGCCGGGCTGCCTGCTCCTGCTGGCGGGACACAACATCGGGGCCCTGTGGCTGTTTGACGCCCACCGGGTGATGGTGCCCATGGCCGCACCAACGCTGGGCATGCTGCTGGCCACCCTGGTGGCAGCGGGCCACCGGCTGCTCGTTTTGGAGCAGACACTGGCGCGGTTGCAGGGGATCTTGGGCACCTTCTTGCCCCGCGAGCTGGCGGGGCGGATCACGGACGAGGATCTGGCCCCCATGCTCACCGGCGAGCTGCGGGAAGTGACGGTGCTGTTCGCCGATCTGCGGGGCTTCACCGCGGCCAGCGCCCGCCTCGGGCCCGAGCGCTCGGTGGCGCTGCTGAACCGTTACTTCGCCCTGATGCACGAGGGCATCCAGCAGTTCGGCGGAACGGTGGACAAGTTCGTGGGCGATGAGTTGATGGCCGTGTGGAACGCGCCCACCGAGCAGATCGACCACGCCCATCTGGCGGTGGCGGCGGCGGTGGAGCTTCAAAGGAGGGTCGAGCTGCGCCGCGATGAGTGGGAGTTCTACGGGATGCCAAAGCTGCGGGCCTGCGCCGGGATCGCCACCGGCCAGGCGATCGTGGGTTACCTGGGCTCGGGCGAGCGCATGCAGTACACCGCCGTGGGGGACACGGTGAACCTCGCCAGTCGCCTGGAGAACCTGGCCAAGGACCTCGAGGTCCCGATCCTCATCAGCGAGGGCACGCACCGACTGGTCAGCGACATGGTCGAGGCCACCGCACGGGGGCCTTTTGAGCTCCGTGGTATCGACGGCGAATGTCCGGCCTATGAGGTGCTCGGGCTGCGGGAGACAGGTGCCGTGTCACCCGATGGCGAATAGTACGTGCCCGGTGGGGGCAGAATGCGCAGGCTCTCTGAAGCTGCGTCCGGTCGGCCGGCCACACGCCCGCCGACCACGGCCACGAAGCCGCCAACCGATCTTGCCGCGAGGGCCAGGGTGCGATGGAATTCCAGCTTACGGACCTCATCGACGAGCAGTACAAGGTGGTCGAGAAGCACCGCGGCGGGATGAGCGTCGTCTACATCGTGCTGGACGAGTTCTCTCAGAAACGATTTGCGATCAAGACGGTGAAGGACGAGTTCCTCGAGGACCGCGCCGCCGTGGAGAGGTTCTGCGAGGAGGCCAAGACGTGGATGAACATCGGCCGGCACCAGCATGTGGTGGAGGCCATCATCTACCGTGGGATCGAGGGGCAGCCGTACCTGTGGCTGGAGTACGTGGACGGCAGCGACCTGCAGAAGCTCATCGAGGCCGAGGGGCGTCTCTTCCCGCCGCAGGTGGTGCGGTACGCGCTTGAGGTCTGCGAGGCCATGGCGTACGTCCACAGCGCCACCGTGCGCGGGCGCACGGGGATCGTGCACCGTGACCTGAAGCCGGCCAACATCATGGTCGATCGGCGCATGGGGGCGAAGGTCACGGATTTCGGGCTGGCCAAGGTCTACGGCCAGGGCCAGAGCGATGCGGGCATGGGCCTGGGTACGTACTTCTACATGCCGCCGGAGCAGTTCCTGGACGCCTCCTCGGCCGACGCCACCTCGGACGTCTACTCCTTCGGGGCCGCACTGTACGCGGCGCTCTCCGGGAGCCCGCCGGTCTCCGGAGGGTCGGTAGGGGCCGTGGTCAACAACATCCTCAGTCGGGTGCCCAGGCCTCTTTGCGATCTGGATCTGGGCATCGCTCCCGCGCTCAGCGACATCGTGGCCAGATGCCTGCAGAAGAACCGGGCAGACCGGTTCGCGTCTTTCGCGGAGCTTCACAGCGCCCTCCTGGAAGCCGCCCCAGCGGTAGGGGAGGTCTTCTCGGGTCGCGAGGTCTTCGTCTGCCAGGGCTGCGGTCATACGAGCTTGAACGCCTACCGCGTCTGCCCGGTATGCGGCGGGGCGCTCGACAAGGTAGCCTACTCGCCGGCGGCACCCGTCGCCACAGGGTCCCTTCCCGCGCCCGAGGCTCCGAGGGCGGTGGCGCCCGGCAAGGTCGGCGAGGGAGCGGCCGAGGCGCAGCATGCCACCGCGGAGAAGCCCGCCCCGGCCCCGGCGAACCCACTGGTTGCGCAGGCCATCGAGCAGCGGGACGCCGGCCGGCCGCGGCAGGCCATGGCCCTGCTGCGGGATGCTCTGGACCTCGACGCCGGCGACACGGCGGTCCGAGCGCTTCTGGACGAGATCGCGCTTCAGGTCGCTCGGGAACGGCCCCAGAGCCAGGGGAAATCGTACAACTGGACCATGTTCCGGGGCAACAGCGCCCGCATCGGCTGTACGCCCGAGGTGGTACTGCCTCCGCTGAGGCGGAAGTGGCAGACTCGCGTGGGCGAGTGGGTCATCAGCTCTCCGGCCGTGGTGAACGGCACCGTCTACGCCGGAGCCTTCGTGGACCGTCCGGGACGCCACGGCAGGGTGGTGGCGCTGCGCATGCAGGACGGACAGCTCCTGTGGGCCACGGACTTCGCCCGCGAGGTGGTGAGCAGCCCCGTCGTACTGGGAGGGCGCATCCTGTACATCGGCTGTCAGAACAACGTGGTGGCTTTGGACTGCAAGACCGGCCGACGGCTCTGGGAGTTCACCACCGCGGGTGAGGTTGTCTCGGCCCCCGGGGCCGTGCAGCGCCTGGTGTACTTCGGCAGTTGCGACGGGCGCCTGTACGGGATCCACCCCCAGAGCGGCCAGCAGATCTGGGCCTTTCGGTCGGCCGGTGAGATCTTCAGCTCACCGGCGTACCGCAATGGTGTGATCTACGTGGGCTCCAGCGACCACCGGCTCTATGCGGTCTCGGCCGAGACCGGACGGGTGCAGTGGGAGTTCATGGCGGCCGGGGAGATCCCGGGGGCCCCGGCACTGGCCGATGACCGTCTGTACATCGGAGCCACCGACCGCCGCATGTACTGCCTCGACGCCCCGACGGGCCAGAGGATGTGGGAATATGCGTCGGAGGGCGAGATCCACAGCTCCCCGGCCGCGGCCGGAGAGCGGCTCTTCTTCGGCTCCCGGGACCACTGCGTCTACTGCCTGGAGGCGCGAACCGGAGTGGTGACGTGGCGCTTCGCCACCGGCGACTGGGTGCACTGCTCGCCGGTGGTGAGCGGCAACGTGGTGTACTGTGGCTCCCACGACAAGAAGCTGTACGCCATTGAGAGCGACAGCGGCGTGCTTTTGTGGGAGTACGAGACGGGCGGGGAGATTCAGTCCTCTCCGGCGGTCTCCACGGGCAGCGTCGTGGTCGGCAGCAACGACGGGAGCATCTACTGCTTCAAGGGGCAGTAGACCGCCGTGTAGCGGGCGCGCCGTGCCCCTGGTCGTCCAGCCGTAGCAGCCCCGGGGTCAGTCCCCGGGGACCGCTGGGGTGCCTCGGATCCGGGCCGGCGCCCGAGCTGGATGCACTGTTGACTTACCAGCGACGCTCCGTCTCGGACCGAGAAGCACGGCGCGGAGGTCTGGCTCGGGTCGGTGCCACAGGCAGGCGGCGATCCCCCAAGGCGGGATCGCGGGGATGGGAGGAGGGGGGGAGAGCGGCAGCACTTCGACCGTTCCGGACGTGGGAATGGCGAAATGTGGCCCCAGTGCGCTCATGCATAATGTGAGTGGAAAGCCCGACCTACGCGACGGCGAGCGGCGAACGGCAGAAGGCGGGGCCAGGCCCCGGAGCCTGCTTTGGACGTCAAGAAGCGCGCCCGAACAGGGCCCGACAGGTGCAGCCGACAACCCCGCATTCGCCGGGAATGTCATTGCCAGAGCGTCCGCTCCCGGAAGGAGCAGCTAGAGGAATCTCCTCGCATTCAGCGAGATCATGTGCTATCTCGCTGCGCGAGACAGACGCTCGGAATGGCAGGAACCGGGCCGGCCAGGCTTCTCGGCCGCGCCTCTAGTCGGCGACGCTCCGCGCCGTTAGCGTCATCGGGTAGTTCGAGCCCGACTGGGGGATGATGCGGACGCGCACCGGAGGTGTTCGGGTCCCGGTGACGCGCTGCCGGAACAGCACGTGCTCGTCTCCCAGGCCCAGAAGCCCCGTTTCAAGCAGCTCGCCGTTGACCTCGACGATCGCCCTCGCCGGCCCTCCACCCGACCGCAGCGCAAGCTCCAGCCTCGCACCATAGCCATTGGGATTGTCGTAGGTGACGGCCACGTCGTGGACCACGCCGTAGTCGCCCTTGAGCCGCGGATGCAGGACGGCATCCTCAGGGGTCTTGCCGATGTGCAGAAAGCCCCAGCCCCGGCCGACCTCGTGGCGCAGTTGCAGGGCCTTGTACCCGGGAAGCTGGAGGAAACGGGTGGGCGTGTCCGGGTTCATGCTGGGAGAGATGTCGGAGACGGCGCCGGGCTCGACGATCCGCTCGGCGGCCTCGGTTTCCAGGAACACGGCTTCGCCCTCCATGAGCTGGAGCCGCGCGAACCCGCTGACCACTCGTCCCGTAGGCATGGGCAGGCAGGACAGTACCACGCTCTTGCGCGGCGGGACCCGCAGGGCCAGACCGGTCTGCCCACGGCCCGCAATCTGGAAGCGCTGCATCACGACGTGGCCGACGTAGACCTCGTCGGGACTGGGGCCGCCGTCGGCGCCGGTAACATGCACCGTCGCCGGGCTATCGCCGCTGTTACTGATCCGCACCAGGACGTTCAGCGCACGCGAGGCGCCTCCGAGGTGGTGCCAGAGGAAGTGGATGGTCTCCTGGGCCACCATCGGGAAGCGGAACAGGGGCTGAGCCACCTCCACCCGCTCAGGGTCGTTGCTCAGTATGGAGCGCACGGGATCGCCCGCGGGGTAGCCCACCTTCTGCACCCGAAACGGCACGGTGCGCTCCAAGGTGAAGTACTCCAGCCCGGAGGCGGCGATCTTCACGCTGCCTCCGTCGGCACCCACTTTGATGTCGCGCACCGTTGCGGAGGCTCCGGGCTCGGGCTCGACAGCGGTCTGTGCGGCCAGCCGCGCGGCCCGCTCGAGCCACGGGTTGTCCTGGGCCCGGCCCGAGACCAGCAGAGGAATGGAGGCGGGGACCCTGGCGGCCCACTTGCGGACGACCACCGGGATCAGCGCCTCGATCTCCCCCACCCGAACGCATACCGTGCTGGTTCCGGGAGCGCGGCCGGTGACGGTGATGCCGCGCCCTACAGGCTCAACTGCGGCAACAGCCACCGCCTCGTCGAGGACGAAGGCCTGCGGCAGCCCGTCGGTTCGCCCACCGTACTCGGCCCTCCGGCTCTCCCCGGCGGGAACCTGCAGCGAGGTGCCGCGTGCCACCACGTAGGGCTTTTCGAAGACCTGCGCGATGCTCTGGGCCCACATGGTGGCCAGCCCCAGAGGCATACTGCTGGAGAGCTTGGCCTGGGCGTGGTCGATGCGCAGAACCACCCGGTCGCGGGCCCTGACCACGGCCGGCGCCGGCGTCGCCGGGCTCTTGGCGTCGGCCCTGGCGGGCACGGCTTCGGCCGCGGCGATGAGATCCTGAGGACTGAGCCCCGCGAAGGCCAGCTCGTTGAGCGTGGTGGCGGCCCTGGCAACCGCCTCCGAGCCCCCCGCTCCGCGCCAGCGCAGGAGTATCTTGCCACCGTGGAGCAGGGCCACGGACTGCCCGTCACCGGCGGGGAGCGATCGGAACTGGGGGAACTCGGCGGCCTGCCCCAGGCCTCCGCACAACAGGCACAGCACCGCAACATAGCGAGATATCATCAGTCAGGTCACCATGACACACAAAAGGCCCGGGGCCACTATCGGCGTGGCTGCCGAGCCCGATGTGCGGGGATGAAACCGAGTGCCGGGGCGGCGGGAGGCTGCGCTGCGGCGACGTCCGGGTCTTCAGAGCGGCGCCACCGGGCTCGGGGGTCTCGTGACCGGGCCGTCGGCGGTGGCGTCTGTCGGGCTTTGCGGCCGGGCCTCTTAGGACCCGATCTTGGCCTCCAACTCCTCGAGACGCTTCTCCAGGAGCCTCATCTTCTTGATCGTCTCGGGCAGACGCATGGTCGCCGCCGTCACCCGCAGTTGTCCCTGGTGTGAGCGGGCCGGATAGCCCGAGTAGACTCCGGGCTCTTCCAGGTTACCCATGACACCGGCCTGAGCACCGATGACGATATTGTCGGAGATGCGAACGTGATCGTTGACGCCCACCTGGCCCCCCATGACCACGTTGTTGCCCACCGTTGTGCTGCCGGCGATGCCGACCTGCCCGCAGAGCAGGCAGTTCTCGCCGATGACGCAGTTGTGCGCCACATGCACGTGGTCATCGACCTTGGTGCCGTTGCCGATACGGGTGGCGGACACGGTTGCCCGGTCCACGGTGGCGCAGGCCCCGATCTCCACATCCTCACCGATGACGACGGTCCCCACCTGGGGGATCTTCCTGTGCCCGGCCGCCGTCTGGAGATAGCCGAAGCCGTCGCAGCCGATGACGGCTCCGGCATGGATGATGCTCCTGTTGCCGATGAGGGTGCGCTCACCGATGAAGGCGTGCGGGTAGATGATGGCGCCGTCGCCGATGGAGGCGTCGTGTCCCACGTAGGCCAGGGGATAGACGATAGCTCTGTCGCCCAGTGTGACGCCGTCCTCAATGACGGCGTGTGCGCCCACCGAGACCCCCTCGCCGAGGGTGACATTCTGCCCCACGGTTGCTGTGGGATGGATGCCCTCAACCACTCGCGGCCGGGGGGCGAAGAGCTCGAGGACCTTGCTGAATGCCAGTCGTGGGTCTTCGGTGACGATCAAGGGCTTGGAGCTCACGCGGGTGCCGTCGCGGACGATGAGCGCGGACGCAGCGCTCTCCTCGCCGGCCGGGAGCAATTCCGGCCTGTCGATGAACGCAATCTGTCCGGGCTGAGCCTCCTCGAGGCTATTGGGCCCGGAGATCATGATGCCGGCATCGCCCTCCACAATGCCGTTGACGAGCGCTGCGATCTTGCCGAGATGGATAACCTGACCTTGCACCGTGGTTCATTCCTCCTGCGCGCGTGGCTGGCGCATTCCGGCCCACATCTGTCTCAGAGCTGCGGCGATGTCGTCCGTCATATCGGCTCCTACCGGCTCATCCGGCGGAACCGTGTACAGCCTCACGCCCCGCTGTCTGGCGATCCTCTGAGCGGTGACTGGAGTTCAGACGTGTGCTCTTCCGATCTGGCCATGTCGGGAAGGGCCGGCGGCGGAAGCCGCACCTGTACCGTGGAGAGCCAGGCCGGCGTGGTCATGTGCCCCATCTGCCGGGTCATCGTCTCGCGGAGGGCTCTGCCGGCCGCTCCCAGGGCGGGGCGCAGGCGCTGGTCGGCCGCTCGCCAGACATCGTGCTCAAGCTCCCGGACTTCGGCCTCCTGCCTTTGCTCCAGCGTCTCCTTAAGCTCGGCAAGGCGCGTCTTCTGCCGGCTCTCCAGCGCGGCCAGGTCGGCCTCGATCTCGTCCACAACCGACTGTCGGGTCTCTTTGGAGGCTTCCGTGCCGCTGTCGGCATCCAAAAGCCGCTCCTGGTTGTCGCGGTAGGTGTCCAGGGTTGCCCGGGCCAGTTCGCGACCGGCATCGGCCTCGGCTTCGAGCAACTGCGTTGCAGTGGCCCGCCGGATCCTGTCCGTCTCCCAGCTCAGGCGGGCCTGAAGGTCCGGCGGCAAGCCGGCGGCCTGCTGGACCACGGGCCTGGACAGTCTTGCCACGGCATCGTCATGTCTTGCCAGCCAGCGCTCGCCGGGCCAGTGCAGGACGATCGGTCCGGCGATGTACTCGCCATGGATGCGGCCGCCCATGGCCAGCACAGGGAACTCGGGCGGCAACTGATCGGCCCGTAGAGCCCTGACCGCCTCGTCCAGTCGGGCGAGATCGGGGTACATCGGATGGAGCGCGACCAGGGGCGCAAGGTACACGAAACCCACAGGGCCGGGGGTCTTTGCCCCGCTCGCGGAGCCTGCGCCGATTGTGGCGACGGCCCCGACGATACAAGCCACCACTGCCGCCACAAGACACGGTCTCATGAGATGGCCGCGGCCACGGACGGTGGCCGCCCTAGCCCCCGCCCCCTTCGGCGGGAGCGGCGGGAGCGGCCGGTGCCGCCGGTGCCGCGCCGTTGAGCTTCTCCAGTACGGTCGCGGTGATGTCTTCGCCACCGTACAGTACCCCGAGCTTATTGAGCACGATGGAGAAGCCGCGCTCGGCCGCGATCTGCTGAACGACCGCCTGCATATTTCCGGTGAGCTCCTGTTCGGCGACGGCCTGCATCTCCATCAAGTCCGCCTGCAGTTCCCTGGCGATGGCCTCGATGTGCTTGGAGCGGCTCTGGGCGATCTCCTGAAGCTGCAGGAAGTCCTCGCGCTCGCGGGGCGTGCGATCCGGCTTGGACTCCAGCTCCAGGAAGCGGTTCTCCTTCTCGTCGCTGATCTGCCGGAGCTCGTCGCGTCGCGTGGCATCCTCGGCCGACAGGGGTCGAGGCTTTCTCAGGATCTCTATTGCCTCGTTGAACAGCTCCTCACTAAGAAACAGGTACTTGCTGCTCAGTTCCTTGAGCAGGGCGTCCTGCTGGGCATACCATTGCCTCAACTCTTCGCGCTTGGCCTTCAGCCGGTCGTACTGTGCGTTCACCTGGTCCAGATCGACCCAGGCGATCTTGGGGGCTGCGGCGGCATCCTGTGCGTGTGCGCCGACTGCCGCGATGCCCAGGAGCAGCGCGGTCAGCCCCAAGAGTCCCCACATTCTGTGCATTGTGTGCTTCCTCTCGTTGGCCGCAACCGCCCCGGTACTGGGAGCGGTTTGTTTGTAGACAAGCTTCGCGGCCCTTGGTTTCGGTCCCGCAGACGCAAAGATTCTCCGCTCACCATGGAGCGGGAAACAAAGCCGCGTTGGGGCCACCGTGCTGTGGCCCCAACGCGTGGGTCGGATACCGATAGGTTCTGAGGTTGCCGGGCGGAGCGTCTAGAAGGCGTGGCCGAAGCTGAAGTGGGCCTGGTTGCCGTCCTCACCCCAGCCGAAGTCCAGGCGTAGCGGCCCCAGCGGCGTGTCCACGCGCATCCCCACACCGACGCCGGCGTGGGCCTGGAAGTCGGAGTTCTCGGCCGGCACCTCGAAGCCGGGAACGACCGTCGGGAACCTGCCACCGAAGGCGCTGCCGACATCCACGAAGCCCACGACCGCCAGGGTCTCGTTGATCGGGTGGCGGTACTCGACGCTGCCCATCAGCATGTGCTCTCCGCGGTAGCGGTCCTCCTCGTAGCCGCGGAGGGTGTTGGCCCCGCCGACGCTGTAGGCCTCGAACAGGGGCAGGTCGCCCAAGGTGGTACCTCCGGCGAGGCGGACGGCGATGGTATCTTTGCCGTCACGCACCGGGAAGTAGCGCCTGTGCTCGGCCCAGAGCTTCTGGAAGTGAGTGTCTCCGCCCAGGAACGATCCGGCCACCTCCGCCGTGATGCTGGACATATGGCCGCGGGTCGGGTTGGTCTGGGAATTGCGAAAGTCGTTGGTGAGCCCGAGTGTCAGGCTGGTGAGCCGCCCTCCCGGGTGCAGCGGAGCGGCGACGACGACGGGCCCGAGGATGTCACCCGGTTCGGGGACATCGGGGGCCAGGTTGGGGTTGTCCGGCGCCGGTGGTGCCGCGGGATCATCCCACGAGCCGCTGGTTGTCGACCCCACGGAACTGAGGCCCGTATCGGGAAAGAGGGTGCGCAGGCCCTGGTAGGAGGAGCTGGAGACGGTCTCGGTGCGGAGCCGGAGGCTGGCGTAGCGACGCCTGTCTTCAGCCAGCGGCCGGGAGACGCGCACCGTCCCGCCCGAGCGGCGCTCCTCGAAGTAGTCATCCGCCGTGGTCACGGCCGCGGCCCCGACGAACCGGCGGCGGCGCTCGGTGTCGAAGAGGCTCACTTCCAGGGAGGTCCCCCTGTCATCGAAGAACGGGTCCGAGTAGGTGACGTCATACCTGGTGCGACCGAACAGCTCGAGATTGACTGTGGCCTTCTCCGCTTCGCCACGGAAGTTCTGCTCCTGAACCGAGAGCATCATGACCAGGTTATCCAGGCTGCTGTAGGCCAGGGCGAAGGAGGCCCTCCCGGTGCGGTCCTCCTCGATCTTGAAGTTGACGATGACACCCTTGATCGGGTCCAGCTTCCCCGGGAAGGGCTCGGGAACGACGGTCTTGAAGATACCCAGGTCCTTGATGCGGGCCTGGTTCTCCAGGACGCGGGTCTCCTGGAACAACTCGCCGGCCTTGAGGTTGATCTGCCTGCGGACGACGAATTCCTTGGTGCGCTGCAGGCCGGAGATGGTGACATCCTCGATGCGGGCTTCCTCGATGACGAAGGTGAGCACGCCGAAGTTGTCTACTTCGGCGGCGGTGACGGTGGCGAAGTACCCGGCCTGCTGGTACTCGGTCTGGATGCGGCCGGCGTCGCCTTCGGCGACCCGGGTGCTCACCGGGTTGCCGACGCGAGACTTGATGGCCGAGGCCAGGGTCTCGTCAGACAGCACGGTATTGCCGACGAAGAGGATCTTCTCAACGCGTGGCTTTTCCACGACGCTGATGATGACCTGGACGCCACCGGGAACCACACGCTTGGAGGCCCGCACACGCTCGTAGTAGCCCAGGGCCATGACCTTCTCTTCGGCCTGAGCAACCTTCTCGTCGGTGAGTTCGGTACCCGGTTTGAGGATCTCCTTCACCTCATCGAGCACCACATCGGCCGAGAACCAGCCGGCGCCCTCCACGCGGACATCGACGATGAGCAGGGCTTGGCCGAACGCTACGCCGAGCCCCGTGGCGGCCGCCAGGACGGCCATCATGAGCACCAAGCGGCGCGACCGTGTTGCTCTTGTGGACATACCCGATCTCCTCACGTCACGGAAACATTGGCCCGCGGACCTCACCTCTGGCACCGCGGGTACGTCGCGGACTTGAGCCACGTTCCTCGCCGAGAGCTCCAATACCTGCCGGGTGATCCCGCCACGGCGGGACCTCCGCGAACGACGGGGACGGCCCCCGGAGCTTGCCCCGGGCCTCAACCTGGGCCTGCAGCACCGGCCGGAGGTCCGGCCGGAAACCCCGCCCTCGCCGAGAGCGTCATTGTGAGAGCGTCGGCTCCCAGGGGGAGCAGATCGAGGAATCTCCCGGCGTACAGCGAGATTCCTCGCTATCTCGCTGCGCGAGATGGGCACGAGGAATGACAGGAACCGGGCCGGCCGGACTTCTCGGCCAGGCTTCTGGAGGTCCGGCCGGAAACCCCGCTCTCGCCGAGAGTGTCATTCTGAGAGCGTCCAGCCGGTAAGAGCAGGACGAGGAATCCCCTGGGACATAGCGAGATCCGTCGCTATCTCGCTATGCGAGATGGACGCTCAGGATGACATCATCACGGGAGGCCCGGGTTTTCGGCCGCGCGTCTAGATCTCCGGCTCCAGGTACTCCGAAAGCGTCTTGCGCAGCACACTGCGGGCCCGGAAGAGCCGCGATTTGACGGCCTGGATGCTGCACCCCAGAACCAGGGCGATCTCCTCGTAGGACAGGTCCTCGTAGTCGCGGAGGATGACGACCTCCTTGTACTCCGGGCGCAGTTGGGTGACCTGCCGGGCCAGTACGACCTCCAGCTCGGTGTTCTCCGCCACGCGCCCCGGTGCGAGCCGCCAGTCCTCCACCTGCCTGGACAGCTCGTCTTCATCCAGCTCAACCGGGGCGTCGAGGGAGGGCCCCTCGGACTGACGGCGGCGCTTGCGGCGGTCCAGGCGGTTCTTGGTCAGGTTGACGGCAATGCGGTACAGCCAGGTGTAGATCTGGCTCTCATGGCGAAAGGTGCCAAACGCTCGGTAGGCGTTGACGAAGGTGTCCTGAGTCAGGTCTTCGGCTTCCTCGCGATCCTCGATCATGCGGAAGATCACGTTGTAGACCCGCTGATAGTTGTCTTCCACGACCATCTGGAAGTCGTGGGGGGTTTGGAAGTCTTCCACTTGGCGAGAGCACCCCGGTCGGGGAACGTGATTGAAGCCGCGGCCGAGGCTGGAGGACTGAAGGCAGCGAACCATGTCGGGACCCATCCTTCGGTCGGCCCCCTCTGGCATCGTGTGCCGCCGACGCCGCTTACCTTCGACAACGCCGGCCGGTCCTGGTTGCGCCGCGGCGGTCCCACGCGCCCGGCCGCCCCGGGGACAGCCAGGGGGCCGCTCGCCCCGCCGATCCCGGGGGCCGGTTACCGGCGCCCGCACCGGGCGCCGGCGGGCCGCGACCCGCCCTGCCCGGGTTACGCTCCTGCGCCCGCACCACACGTCCTGCTAGAAATCCACGTCGTAGGTGACCTTGACACGGCTGTGGCCCAACTCGTCGGTGGTGTAGGCCACTCTGAACTGATCGCGAAGCCTGTAGGAGATGCTGAGCAGGTACTGCTCTCCGGCCCCGCCGGCGATGGACCGTTGGTAGGAGACGAGCAGGTCCTTGATCAGGTACTTGCCCAGCCGCACCCCCATCGCCTGGTTGAACCCGAAGGAGATGGTGAACTCCGAGAGCCCCAGGGCTTTGGCAAGCTCGCTCTCGATGGGCTTGAAGATGGCGGCCCGGAACCCCGCCGCCAACGCCTGCAGGGCCTGTTCGGAGAGCGCGTCGGCGAGGTTGCCCGTGCCCCCGCCGCCGGACAGTGCGCTGAGCGTCTGGGAGCCGAGCATGACCAGGAGTTGCTCCTCGGTCAGAGGCGGGTCGGACCAGGTGCGCACCCTGATGTCGTCGGGAAGGCGCCCCTCCACCGCGATCATGACCTGGATGGTCTCATCGTCCTCGCCGGCGATCTGGGTGTTGGCAATGCTCCTTTCGGCGCGTATATCCACATTGCCTGTGAGCCCGAGCGGCACGCGCTCGGAGCGCAGCGGCCCCAGCCTGGGGCCGAACCTGTAGTCGATGTCGGCCTTGGTAACCCTCATCACCTGTGCCGGCAGGTCCACGTCGCCGCCACCGGTGGAGATATCGCCGGACAGCACCGGCCGTTGCAGGGTCCCGGTCAAGTGCGCCGCCCGGGTCGTGGCGATGGGGACGACCACGCCCAGCCCGCGGATCTCCACATCACTGCCCACGTCGAGAGCGACGTCGAGCTCGGGCGACGGCACGTCGGGAGGAGCGCCATAGATCACACCCTCGCCGCCACCCGTGGGTATGGCCAGGGCCAACTGGGCGTCGTTGAGCACCAGACGACCGTCCAGCCGCACACGGGGCTCGCGGTCCGCCTCGGCCTCGGGCTTGTGCAGCCGCACGCTGCCATCCAAGAGCCCGCGAACCTGCTTGCCGAGGCTGAGACGCGCCGCCTGAGCCTCCAGGACTATATCATATTCGTTTCGGTGGAAGCTTTTCAAGGACAAGTCCGACAACTTACCGTAACCCGAGAGCGTCGCGCGCCCGTCGCCCAGGGCGACGGTCACGTCCTCAAAGGTGAGCTCGTGTGTCCCCACAGGCTCCGGGGCACCGACTACATCCTGCCGCCGGGTGTGGAAGCCGACGGCCCCGGACACCTGACCGATGGTCATGCCGGACACGTCCATGGGCCTGTCGCTCTTGACGGTCAGGTCGGCGTGGTACTCGTTCTTGCCCGGATCGCCCAAGTGATCGAGGTACGCCAGTGCGTCCTGTGTCGAGGCCCGTACCTCCCCCCAGCGCGCCCCGGCCTTCCGGATGATGCCGCGGTTCCTCCCCGCCTCGCGGACGAAGCTGACCCCGACCTGGATGTCGTCCAGCGGGTAATCCCAGTTGGGAGCCTTGACGTAACCATCGGCCAGGTCCATGGAGCCCCTGAGCTCCGGCTGTCCCCAGGCGCCCGAGACCTCCAGGGCGCCGGACATGGCTCCTCTGGCCTCGAGGCGCGACCAGAGGCTGCCCACGGCGGCGTGCTTCCGCGGGTCCTTCTCCCGAGCCATGGCGTCGAGGATGGGGGTGAGGAAGCTCAGGTCGATGTCGGCCATCTGGGCCTTCAGAGCCACAGGTCCGTCGGGAGGCAGCCACGGCGCGCTCCACTGCCACGGGAGCGCGCCTTCCATGGTGATCTCACGCTCCACGCGCGCCGGCGGGGTCCGGGTGCCGTCGCCGTCCGCGGTGGGGAGGGGACGGGCAGAGGCTCTGCCGCCGGCGGGGGCCGCAGGCCCGCTACGAGCGAGCCGGGCGCCTCCGGACCTTCCGGAAGACGCTTCCGGCGCCTCCTGCTCGCGAACGGCGACCCTCTCGGCCTTGACCAGCCTGACGCCCTTGAGGCTAATGGCCCTGTCGGTCACCTCGATGGACGGCACCGCCAGCAGATCGAAACTCGCCCCGGCGTACGACGGGTTCATGATGTCCAGACTGCCCTTGACGGACGGTGCCTCCGCCGCGCCCTTGGCAACCAGCGCGAAGGAGGCCGAGCCCGCGAAGGACGCCGGGCCGGGGATCCACTGGCGCCACATGCCCAGCTCGATGCCCGCTCCCTCGACCTGCAGGTCCACCACACGCTTGCCCGGGTGCTCCGCCGCCCCTGCCTTGCGGGGCAAGAAGGCCTCTCCCCAGGCCATGAGGGACTGATCGCCGTCGGTGGCCTCGGCGTCGATGTCGTACACATGCCCGTTGGCGAGATCGATACTGAGCCGTCCCTGCATCTCTCTGGGCAGGGACTTGCCGTCGAACTTCGCGTTGAAGACCGTGGCGTCGGCGGCGCAGACCAGGCCGTCGGGAGGGCCCATGAGGCGTATCTCGCCGAGCATGCGTCCCGAGGAGCGCAGCCCCATCTGGGCCAGAGCCCGCGATGTCGCCGGCTTGTCTGGTTCATCGGCGCGCTTGAGGCGCGCTCTGGGGGGGCGAGGTGCTGAGGTGCTGCTTGCGGCGGCGGCCTCGCCGATCTGGGCCAGAGGCGCCGCGAGCTGCAGGATGGCTCCCACGTCGGGCAGTGAGGCCAGGTCCTCGGCGGAGGACCGGTCCAGCTCATCCCAGTCGCCGGGGCCGCTGATACGGAGACCGGCGTCCATGATGCCGGAGCCGGTGTCATAGGTCGCTGAGAGGCTGACGTAGCCGGGCTCGGGGCGGCGGCGCCCGGAACTGGTGCCGGTGCCGGTGCCGACCATGCGGACCCTCGTGGCGTCGATCCGCATGATCCCGCCGCCGAACTGGACCCAGCCCGTCAGCGGCCGCAGGGCGTGGTGGGCCAGGCGCAGGTCCGAGAGGCGGAAAGTCGCACTCCCCGAGGGCCTGCCGCCTTTGGCGCCCCACAGTACCACACTGGGCATGGTCGCATGCCCGCTGGCATCGGCGCCCAATCGGTGCAGGGAGGGCAGCTCGTCCAGGGATACTCCGTCCACGGAGGCCGACAGGCTGTATTCGGCCTTGCCGTACAGGTCCCGGACGCGGCCGACGAGGGAGGCCCTGGCGCCGTGGGCCAGGAGGTAGCCGTCGGAGACCAGGAGGGTATCGCCGCTGAGCGAGATGGGCAGCCGGGCCTCGTTGATGAAGAACTCGCCGAGGCGCAGGCTGTCGGCGCGCAGGAGCCCGGATAGTGTGGGCCGGCGCAGGGTGCCCGCGACCACGCCCAGCGTGTGGAACCAGCCGCCGGTATCGGCCTGCGCGTCGGCGATCTCGGTGATGTCGGCAACGGGGGCGAAGGCTTCCACGGCCCCCCCCCGCACCCGTCCGTCGGGGGCGAGGAGCGGTGTGTCCGTGTCTGCACGGAGCAGGGAGAAGTCGGAGATCTCCACGTCCGTCAGGGCCGCCACCGCGTGCCCTGCGGCGGCCAGCACACGCGGGATGCGCAGTACCGAGCCGGAGCGGCTCACCTCCGCCCACAGCGCATCCGCCTCGTGCCCATCGTACTCCGGCGAGAACACCTGGAGCCTGCCGGTCACATCGGGGTCCGCCAGCGGGCCCCTGGCCTGCAGGTCCGCGTACAGGCTGCCCCCGAGGTCCTTGCCGTCGGCTCCCACGGGCACGGTGGCGAGGTCCAGCTCGGCGGCGCCAAGGCGTAGGCTGCCCCGCAGATCGCGGAGGTCCGTGTCGCCCGAGAGCAGGCCCCGCTCCGCCATGCCCTGCGCCCATAGACGCCCGTCGCCGGCCTTGAGCTGGGCCGCCTCCAGCCGGGTCTCCGCATCGGTGGCGGTGAGCACCGCCCGGAGCTCATCGAATCTCCTGCCATTCACCTCGGGGCCGGACAATCGCAGGTCGGCTCCCACCCGGGTGTCGGCACCGGCAACGGTGCCCATCAGATTGGCCCGCAGCCCACCGGCGACCTGGAGGTCGGCGGGCCAGAAGTCCGCCTGCGCGAGCCCGTCCAGGTCTGCGTCGGCCAGCTCGGCTTCGAAGTTCACGGCCGGTCCGGACCGGGCGGCCAGATTCACGCTCGCCAGGCCCCGCACCCCACCGCCCAGTACCCGAGCCGACAGCGAGGGCACCTGCACCTCGTCGCCCACCAGGGCGACACGGGCTTCCACATCGGTGACCGGAACCCCCCTCACCCGGGTCCAGGGGAGGCTGAGGTATGCCCGGCCCATCTTCGTGTTGGCCGATAGCACCGTGAGCTTCATCTGCTCGGCGCCCTCCAGCCGCGTCTCGACGGCCGAGCCGTTGTCCAGCGCCACCCCACCGGCGGTGAGCACCGCCGAGACGCCGGGATCACCGAGGTTGACGACGGAGGCGGCCACATTGAGCCCTTCCATCCGCAGCGTACCGGTCGAGCCGATGGATACCAGGGCCTCGCCGTCCGAGTGCAGGGCCACCTCGACGGCCGCGCTCTCCGCCGGTCCCGTGATGTCGACGGAGGCCGTGGTGCGGTCGGTGAGGGCGAGACCGGATATCCGTTGCGCCAGGGAGGGGGGCAAAAGCGCGGTGAGCTGCTCGCCTCGGGGCGCCTGGACCCGGGCATGCAGCGCCAGGACGGGGTCGGAAGGCGAGAACACCGCTCCGGAGACATCGGCCGTCACGCCCGCCCATACCAGATGCGCCCCTTCTGTGTGGATGCCCTCAGAGCCTCCGGCAAAGGGGAGGTCGAAGGTAACGGGGTCGTCCCCAAGATGGGCCAGGCGCGCCCGGCCGGCCACCACCTCGCCGATGGCGGACCAGGCCACGGCCTTGTCCCGTACCCTGCCGTAGGCCGAGCCGAGTGCGCCGGCTTTGCCCCCCAGCACCTGCCCCTTTTCCGGAGCCAGGGCCAGCAGTCCGGCCAGGCGCAGGTCCAGGTCCTCCGCCAGGCCCTCGGCGTCCAGCCAGCCGTCCTCGGGATCGTAGGTGAGGTCCACCCGGGCCCGGCCGAGCAGGCCTGCGCCGCCCGCCGTGAGCCGGCCCCTCACCACACCGGCGGCGTCGGAGCTCAGCCGACCGTCGATCGCTCCCAGCGGCACCGGTTCGCCCGTCGGGTCGCCGCCCAGCCGTACCGAGGCAATGGGGAAGCCCGCGAGCAGCAGGGCTCCGGAGCGATCCGTTCCGGTGAGGATGTCCACATTGTCCAGGTTCAGGTCCTGCACGATGTCGAAGACGGAACGTCTCTGGCCGAGAGCCGCCAGGTTGTACCCCACGCGGATCTCGTCGGCCCGGGCCAGCCGCCGCCCCGAGGCATCGGTGCTCGCCAGGTCGCGGACCCACAGATCGCGGACCAGATCGGTCTCGAACTCGGCCCGCAGCACCGTGCCGGCTCCTGTGGCGCCAATCTCGCCGCGCAGGACACCGCCGGGCCGCACCCACGAGGCCCCGGGCTCGGCGGCCACATGCCCCTCGGCCACAACGCTTCCGCTCACCGAGGACAGCCGCACCCGCAGAGGGCCTTCGTCACCCAGGACGCCATCGTCCTGCAGACTGATGTCGATGTCCTCGACGGTGACGGCCGTGCGGAAGGGTCCCGCCAGCAGCGGGGACACCGCCTGTTTGGGCTCGGTATCGCCTCCCGCCAACCCCAGGAGTTGGGGGGAGACGATGGCGCCGGCGGCGTCGCGCCTTACCGTGCCCCGCAGGCCGACCAGGTCCAGTCGAGTGAGGGTGGAAAGCGGAGGCGCCTCGTTGGCCACAAGGCGGGGCAGGTCGACACCGAGGGCGACCCTGTCGGCGCGGAGCAACTCGGCCCCGTCGGGGAACGAAGAGGCCACCAGCTCGCGGAGCACGAGCGCATCGTCCAGCGAGCCGCCGATGCGGCCGCTCCAGCGCTCCGCGGGGGTCTGTACACTCAGCAGGGCGCTGACCGCACCGCCGCGGGCGCCGGACGTCTGACTCTCTTCGACCAGGGCGGCCAGGTCCACATCCGCATTGGCCTCGTGCACCTGTGCCACCAGGGGTCCATCGCTGAGGGCGGCCAGGTCGGTATAGCGCAGTGAGACGTCCTGCAGGGCCACTCTTCCGGCGAATCGGGGCGCCTCGGCCGGCGGCTCCCCCGGGGCCTCGTCGGCTGACTGAGCCGGCTTTGGCAGACCCAGCGTATCTTGCAGGGTGGTCACGAGGCGAAGCTGACCCGCGGCCTGCCGGGTGAGAGCGCCCCGGGCGTTGTGGAGGCCCACATAGCGCACGTGCTCCTGCCAGGGCCGGCCGGCGAGGAGGGGCGCCAGGTCGTACTCGAAGGCGGCTTGTCCCGCGGCAAGATGGTCCTCTAGTCCACCTGCGGACACCGTGGCCCCCGTGAGCTTCAGGCGGCGGCCGAGGTCCGGGGCCGCGAAAGCCAGTGCCCCCTCGATCTCACCGGCGCGCAGCGACGCCGAGCCGCTCAGGGCGCCGGCTTCGCGCATCCGGCCGTCTCGGGCCATTGCCAGCAGAGCGCCGACGTCCACGCGCCCGGACAGGCCCTGCGTAGTGACTTGCAGCGGCTCGCCGTCGCCGAGGGCGTAGTCGGTGTACGCGATGGCGGTATCCGCCAGCTCCACGCTGCCGGCGAAGGCGGGCGCCTCGCGCTCTCCCGGGTCCGGACCGGCGGCCTCGCCCAGGGCGAGTCTCAGGCCGTCGCCGATCTGCAGCGAGCCGTCCCGCAGGCGGGTCACGGCGGTACGCAGACCGTCGGCCATCACGGCATGCACCTGCTCCAGCGGTGCCTCGCCATCGATGACGGGGGCCAGGCTGTAGCGGGCCCGCAGCGCGCGGGCGACGGCCAGCACCCGTCCGTCGCCGTCGCGGGCGTCCAGGTCGTCCACTCGCAGCGAGGAGGCAACATCCGAGGTGATCCTGCCGGCC
>CAZXDD010000037.1:0-2665 GCA_964639415.1 uncultured Armatimonadia bacterium | reverse complement strand
GCCGCGTTGCTGAACACGCGGGAACGCGCGGAAGCCGCGTGCGGCGATTTCGCGGCGGCGCAGGCGACCGCGCGCGAGCTGCTGGCGCTGGCGGAAAGCGCCGGCCAGGCGGAACTCGCCCACGCGCCCGGCGAGAGCACCGCTGAGGCCGCCCACCTCCCGCTGGATGCCGTCATCCCGCATGCTCTGGAGCGCCGCCAGGTCGACCTCACCCCTGAGGCCCCGCACCGCCGCCACCAGCCCGCCCTCGATCTCCGGGGAAGCATCGCTGTAATCCAGGTCGGCGCCGTGCACGGCCACGGTACCCGCCAGCCGGAAGGGCGCCGCTCCTTCAGGTTGCCGCCGGGCGGCCTCGTCCGCCGGGCCGCTCCACCGGGCCAGGGCGGTGAGACGCCCCGAGGCGTCTCGCTCGAGGCGGGCGGCGAGATCCCACAACTCCAGTCGCCGCAGTTGCTCCGTGGGGGGTCTGCCTCCCAGCAGAGCGGGGATGTCGGCTACAAGATCGGCGCGGCGCAGGGCCAATAGCGGGTGCTCGACGCCGTCCTGCTCCTGCAGGACGGTGACATCTTGCACTCTGACCCTGTCCGCGAGGGCGGCGTCCAGCTCCAGCGAGGCCCGCAGGTCGCCTTCCTGCACGAAGACCCGCCCGCTCAGCCGGCCCGGATCGGCGCTGCTTCCGCTGCGATAGGCCTCGGCCAGGCGGTCCACGTGCACGTCCGCCGCCGCTCCGAGAATGCGGGCGGAGAGCGGCCGGGGGCCGGCGTGGTCCTCGTAGGCCAGACTGACGTTCCCGGCCGTGACATGGGCGAGCAGCCCACCCAGGAACTCCCGGGCTTCGAGGGCGGCGGGAGGGCCGGAGTCGGCCTTTTCTGGCAGGTAGGCCTCGACTGTCGCGGGCAACTGGAGCGTACCGTCCGCGCGCCGCCTGGCCTGCGCCCACAGGGTGCCGACCTGCACCCGGCGCAGGGAGCCCACGACATCCCCGCCCTCCGCCAGAGCACCGTCGGGATCGTACGTCACCGTCGCGGTATCCAGCTCCAGCACGGCCGGGGGCCGGTCGGAACGGACGATGGACACACCCTCCAGGCGCGCCAGACGGTCCAGGTCCCAGTCTACGGTAGCGGCGATGCGCTCCACGGCGCTGACGGTGCGCACCTGGGCGCGAAGCGTCCCGGTGCCCCGCTGCCATTCACCTCCGCGGGCCGCCCAGAACCGAGCCATCGAGACATCCGCCCCCACCCCCAGGGCCTGGAGGGCAATGGGGCCATCGGCCACGAAGCGGTCGTCCAGATGGAGCTCGCCATCGTCGATCGCCACCTGGGCCACGAACTGCTCGGGGGCCACAGGTGTGCGGTCCTGTTCGGCCGAGGAGGGGAACCCCCGGAGCAAATCGGCCACGTCGAGCGCGCCTTCGGGAGTGCGCACCAGCCGTGCCCGTGGGCGCTTGAGCGCCACGCGTGAGACGGCGGCCAGTGGCTCATCGCCCAGGAGGCCGGACAGACGGTAGCCGAGCTCGGCGGAGAGGATCGTGGCGTACTCGTGCCCGTCCGGGCCGCCCACGCGCACGTCGGCCAGCCGGACGCCGGATGAGAGGTCTTCTGCCGACACGTGGGCCGAGAGGTGGCCGTGCGGCAACTGAACCTCCAGGCCGCCGCTCAGAGCGGCCACCTGCGCCAGGTCGGTGGCCTGAGAGAGGCGCACCAGCCGCGACAGATCGGCGGCGCCGTCGGCCGCGGCCAAGGTCACCGTCACAGGGCCATCGGAGTTCACCGCCAGGTCGCGGTAGCGCACGGAGCTGTCGTGCAGAGCCACCCGGGCGTGGAGCGCCCCGAGGGGGTCGGGGCCGGACGGATCGGCCCCCGGGGCGTCGTCGCGCGCGCCTAGAGGCCCGAGGAAGGCCAGCAGGTCGAGCCTGCCCTGCTTGTCCCTGGTCACGTCCGCGCTGAGGCCGCGGATGTCCACCGCGTCCAGAGCGGCCAGGGGCGAGGTGCCCACGGCGAAGGCCCGCGCCAGATCGCCGGTGATGTCCAGGCCCGTGGCTGTCAGGCGGGGAACCACGCCCGAGGGGTCGGCGGCCACCAGGTCGGACACACTCAGACGGCTGCGGAAGTCCGTGGCCAGCAGGGCGTGGGCCTCCACTCCCGGCCAGCGTCCCCACAGCTCTCCGGTGAGGCGCCCGGCGGAACCGGGTGTCTTGCCGGCCAGCAGGTCGCCGAGCTGGCCGGCGGGCACCGTCCCGCCCAGACCGCGCACCGCCAGACGCACGGGCTCGCCCGGACTGCCTAGATAGCGGTCGATGTACGTTGCTTCCACATCGGCCAGACGCAGGGAGGCCAGCAGGCGCCCCGGGTCGGCGGGGCGAGCGGCCGGCGCCCGCCCTGTCCTCGTCGCCGGAGTGAAGGCCGAAAGCAGCCGGGCCAGCTCGAGGCGCCCGTCCTGCTCGCGGACGATGCGGCCGCGCAGCCCGGACAGCTCGATGTGACTCACAGCCTCCAGCGGCCGCGGACGCAGCAGCCCGGCAATCGCGTACCGCACGGTGCCGGCGGGGAGGGAGACAAGAGGAGCGACACCCTCGCCCTGGCGCTCAGAGATGGAAAGGTCGCTCACCGACAGGCGGCTGAGATCGGAAGAGCACACGTCTGAACTCCAGTCACGAGATTCCATC
>CAZXDD010000036.1:0-24625 GCA_964639415.1 uncultured Armatimonadia bacterium | reverse complement strand
CCACCACCCTACCCTACACTCTTTCCCTACACGACGCTCTTCCGATCTCTGCTCGCGGAAGGCGTGGCCCTCGTGGGGCGCCGAGGTGAGTGTGCGCTCGCGGGGCGGGGTCAGTGAGACGCCGACGCTCTCCTGGGCGAGCAGGTACGGGAGGCAGCAGGTGAGAGCCAAAGCGGCCATGGGCAAGCGGAACGTTGTCTGTGGTGCCAAGAGGCCACCCCCTGTTCTGGTGTCATTGTGGCGAACACTTCTCTGTGCGGGCGCCGGAGCCCTCCTGTTTGCCACGGCGAGGGCGAGCACGGTGTCCTCTCCCGCTCCGGGGGTCCAGAGCTGCGCCACACGGGCCGCGCCATCCTCAGGACCCGGCGCATGCCATCACCGGCAGGTAGACAGGTCGCCCGGAAGGAATGCACTCTGTGTCGCGCGACGTCGGCAGACCCCGAGACGATCTGTGGCCCAACTCAGGAGCGTGTGCCCGATGAGAGCATTCCCCTTGTGTCCTGTCTGTCTGGCTCTGGCGATAGCGGCATTCCCGGCCGCGTCCCCCGCCGATGGGGACCTGGGCGCCACGCCGCAGCTTCTGGCGAACACCGGGTTCGAGGAGGGGGTAGGGGAGAGGGCCGCCGAGTGGGGCCAGTGGCCTCCGGCGGGGCGGGATGAGGGCGTCGGCAGCGAGCGCGATGCGGAGGTGCGCCACTCGGGGAGCTACTCCGGCCGCCTGCGGGTGACGGCGGCGGACTTCGACGGTGTCTGCACCTGGCACCACGCGGCGGTGGCGGTCACGCCGGGCCAGGAGATTGTGCTGTCATACTGGTCCAGGGGAGAGGACATCCTGGGCCAAAGCGGCTGTGACGTGCAATTGCGCCGCGGGGTGCAGGAGATCGTGGGCAGTCGCGCCGCGCCACAGAGGAACGGTACGTTCGACTGGGTCCACACAGTCCATCGTTTCGTGGTGCCCGAGGGCAGCGACCACATCTGCGTCGTCCCAGTGCTGCGCGGTACAGGCACGGTGTGGTTCGACGACATCGTGGCCTACGGCACCCCCTCGGTCGAAGCGATGGCCGCCTTGGCCCCGGAAATCGACGGTGACCTCTCCGATCCCTGCTGGTCCGCGCGCCCCCCGCTGACCGGCTTCTCGCTGGCCGACGGCTCGGGGCTGCCCCGTTGGGGCACCGAGGCCCGGGTGGCGCACGACCGCGATCATCTGTACATCGCCTTCCGTTGCCACAAGTCGCCGGAGGATGCCCTGGTGAGCAACGTCACTCTCCGCGACGGACCGGTGTGGCAGGATGATGATGTCGAGGTGTTCCTGAACCTCTCCGGCGACCGCAGCGACTACTACCAGTTCGTGCTCAACCCCATCGGCATCCGCTACGACTCTCACCGCATGGACCCCTCCTGGTCGATCGAGTGGGCCGCCGCCACGCGCCGGGACGACGATTGCTGGACCGCCGAGATCGCCATTGCTTTCTCTGAATTGCCCATCGACCTGACGACCGGAACCGACTGGTGCCTGAACCTGTGTCGGGCGAACAAGGCGGCGGGGGAAGTGAGCGCCTGGTCCTGTCCCTTCGGCGGCTTTCACAGTCCGGCGCGCCTGGGCAGCCTGACGGGGCTCGACGTCGACTTCTCGCCGCGCTTCGCCCGGGACGCCGCGGCGAGATTGCAGCAGTTGCGCCGGGAGCACACCGCGGCCACGGAGGGCGTGGAGACCCGGGACGCGCCGGAGTGGATCGCCGGTCCGTACTCCGAGCGTAACGGGCGGATCACCGGCGAGATCGCGAGACTGGAGGCTCTGCTGCAGGCACCGGCCGATGTGACCCGGGAGCAGTGGGCGGAGTTTTCCCAGCGCGTGGATGGCCTCTCGGTGGCCGTCACGGAGCTACAGGCCGCCGGTCTGCGCCTGCGCGTGTACGGTGTCTGGAAAGAGGAGGGGGCCGGTGACCCGCGCCTGGGTCTGGCGTGCTGCTCGCCGATGACGAAGGTCTTCCGCTCCGGGGAGGGCTTCGCGGGCGAGGTGGTCAGGGAGGTGAAGCTGTCGGCCGCCCGCAATGAGGCCGAGAGTGCCCAGATCGTGGCGGTGTCGCTGGCGGAGGAGGACATCGCCGGCTGCACGGCGGGTGTCGGCGACCTGACGGGGCCCGGCGGTGCCAGGATCGGCGCCGAGAACCTGCATCTGCGCCTGGTGGGCTATGTCAGGACCGCCGAACCCAAGTATGCCACCGCCCTGGTGGGCGAATGGCCGGACCCGCTCCTGCCCAACGGGCCCTTCACGCTTCCCGCGCGGCAACTGCAGCCGCTGTGGCTCACGGTGCGCGTGCCCCAGGACGCGGTGCCCGGCGACTATCGCGGCATGCTGGCGCTCACCGCGGGGGAGGGCGGCCTGCGGCTCGGAGTGCAGCTCCACGTCTACCCCTTCGCCCTGCCCACGCGCCAGCATCTCGCGACCCCCTTCGGCTGTGACCCCGGCGACCTGTCCCGCTGGTACACCGGTAGCTCCGACTATCTCACGCACCTGCCGCCGGAGGTCTTCACGCGTTGGAACGAGTTCCTCCTGGACTACCGACTCACGCCCACCCGAGTGGGGCAGTCCTACATCCGGGAGGACCGTGACGCGCAGGGGAATGTGATCTATGACTACGCCGTCTCCGACCGTTGCATGGAGGCCGTGGCCCACCGGCTACCCCGCAGGGGGGTGAACATGGCTTCGGTGGGGCATTTCGGCTGGCGCTCGATCAACGGCGCCTCCTTGACCTACACCGAGGGGGGCGCCGACGGCACGGCGCGCGCCGCCAGGGTCAAGTGGCCGCAGACTGAGGGTTGGGCCTCGGTCAGTCGCTCGCTGGATGGCAAGTCCCTGGCCGGCCAGGGCTGCCGGGCCTTCAGGTTCCAGATCAGGTGCGACGACCAGACCCTGGAGGGCCAGCGCATCACAGCCTTCGTGAACGATTTCCCGGACCGTTGGGTCACGACGTTCGCGCTCGCACCGGGGGACTGGCAGGAGGTGCGCATCCCCGTCGAGCAGTATCGGCACAACACGGACGGCACGCCTCTGGATCTGGCCGCGCTGGCGGCGGTGGGCAACATCCAGTTCGTCATCGACCGCAAGCAGCGCCCCATTGAGTACCTGATGGATCAGCTCGTGGCCGAGTGCGACGGTGGGGATGTGGTGGTGGATGACTTCGAGCTGGCAAGCGAGCTGGAGCAGATCGAGCAGCGCGCCGGGGCCTATATGGAGCACTGGAAGCAGAAGGGCTGGTTTGACCTGGGCCACGTCTACGGGTGGGATGAGGCACGCCCCGAGGAGTACGAGCAGGTCGTCTTGGCCTATCAGAGAGTGCTCGATGCCGTGCCCGACGCCCCGATCATGCAGACGTACTACGTCAACCCCACGCCGGACGAGCTGGTGGGCGTGGTGGACGTCTGGTGCGCGATCACCTCGGTGTACAACGAGGAGTTCCTGGAGCAGCGCCGGGCCGCCGGGGAGGATGTGTGGCTGTACGTGTGCTGCGGCCCGACGCCACCGTATGCCAACTTCTTCGTCGATCAGCCCGGCATCGACCACCGCATCGTGTTCTGGCAGACCTGGGCCCGACACTGCACCGGGTTTCTCTACTGGCGAGTCAACTACTGGCACGGGATGTTCCCAGAGATCCCTGAGAACGCCCAGTGGCCCGACGAGACCTGGGACCTGGCGAACCTGGCCACCTACAAGGAGTTCAAGGTCAACGGCGACGGCTGGCTCCTGTATCCGGGTCCGGACATGGAGCCCTGGCCCTCGGTGCGGCTGGAGAACATCCGCGACGGGATCGAGGACTACGAGTACCTGCACCTGCTGCGCGAGCTTGCGCCCGAACACGAGCTGCTGAGGCTCCCGGATGATGTGGCGGGCAGTTTCACAGAGTTCACGAGAACTCCGGAGCGCCTGACGGAGCTGCGGAAGGCATTGGCCCGGTCGATCGAGGCCGCCATGTAGCCGCCCTGTACGTCCCGGCCGTGCCTCTGCGGCGGAGCGCGCCGAACGGGCACGGCCGGGCTCTCCTGCTCTACTCGTACCGCCCCAGCCGGATCCCCGTCTCCACGAAGGCCCGGTAGTTGGCGATATGTCGTTCCGACTGCCGGGGCCACGTGGTGGGCGCCGAGGTGGGGCAGAGGATGAAGCCGCCGCCGGGCTTGCCCTGCTCCACGATGCGCTCGGTGATCTTCACGATCTCGGAAGGCTCCCTGAGGTCGAAGTCGCCGTCCTCCACGCCGCCATCGAAGCACATGCGGCCCGCCACGCGGGCCTTGGCCTCGGCCAGCGTCAGGCTGCCCACCGGCGGCGGCTCGATGGGGTTGAGGCAGTCCAGCCCCATCTCCACGAACTCCTCCAGCACCGGGTTCATGTCGCCGTGGCAGTGGATCCATACCAGCTTCCCGGCGTCGTGGATCATGTCGATGATGCGCTTGTCGTAGTCGAAGACAAACTCGCGGAAGTCTCGCGGCGAAGCCAAAGGCGGGATGCACAACTCCGGGCCGACCCAGCCGTAGCAGTCGCCGATGCCGTGGGACAGGTAGTGCCTCACCTGCTCCTCGATGCCGCGGTACGCCTTGTCTACCATCTCCCGCAGCAGCTCGCGCTCGTCCATGAGCCAGAAGCCAAAGACCTCGGAGCCCATCATCGCCTGGATGCCATACATCGCCTCGGCCAGGCCGACCACCAGCAGCGCGCGGTCCCCCGTCCGGCGGTCCAGCTCCCAGTACGACTGCACCCCACACTGCGTCCTGCGCTCCGGCAATGACAGCCAGCGCCTGGCATCCTGTACGGTCTCGATGTAGTTCTTCTTCACATAGCCCGGGTAGCCCGACTTGGGCATGTAGCTCACCTGCGTCAGCGGGCCGTCGGGGGTGTGGATGGTGGAGACGCCCTCCCACATGTCGGGCTTGTCGGACTCGCGGCGCTCCCACTCGGTCTGGTACAGCGGCGGGTCGGCCTCCTCCGCCGTCGGGTGCCAGTCGCGGAAGACGTCCATCTCGAAACGCTCCACCAGCTCGTACAGCGGCTCCCACGTGGGGTCAGGGTTGCGATGAAACGGGTCCAGCCCCCAGATGCGCACGGGCATCCGGTCCGTGGGCTCGCACTTGAACGCATGGATCAGCCGTTGTTTGCAGGTCATCTGGGCCACAGTATGCTGTCCTCCGGGCGAGACTGCTCAGTGGTGGTCTGTCGTTCTGCCGTCCTTCCGTCGTTCCCCGTCGTGCTCCCGGTCTCTGTGTCTCTGTGTCTCTGTGTTCAGCCGTTGCCCTCTGTCCCGTACGCCCTTCCCTCCGGCTCCACCTCCGGGAGCCCCACCACTTCCCAGAACCCCGTCCCGGGGAAGGGCCGTCTCCGGTAGTCGGTAATCTGAAGCGGCACGCCGCCCATCTCGGCGGATCTGTTGGCCACAATGCCCGGGAGGCAGAACTCGATGGCGCGGTAGACGTCGATGGGGGCCGGCCTGCCGTCCAGGAGCGCCCGGGTGAAGTGCCGGGCCAGCTTGAGGTCCGTGCCGCCGTGGCCGGTGGTGGTGTCATCGTCCCGGGCGGCGGCGCCGATGTCGATCCGCTCCCAGCCCTCGGGCTCCTCGCGTGCGCGGTCAAACAGCCGGCAGAAACCCTCGTAGCTGAACCACTCGGCGGCACCGAGGGTGGCGAACAGACGGTAGCGGTGCTCCGCCGGGCGGCGGGTGCTGAGCGTCACCATGATCTTGATGAGGTTGCCCTTCGCGGTCTGGAACAGGGCGATCTGGCCGTCGGAGCGGAGGGGCGCCTCCTCGGACCGCCAGGGCGCACTGCGGCAGGTCACCGAGACGCAGCGGTCATCGAGCACCTCCAGCAGGGGCCCCAGGTCGTGGGTGAGGTACTGGATCGGCGGCTGGTCGGCGCGCCAGACCGGTTTGGCATCGGTGCGTCCCTGAGCTCTGGCTTCCGAAGGGGTGAAGCGTGTGCCGTCCGGGGCCTGCAACGTGGAGGGGAGGTAGTGCAGGTACTCGGCCTCGGCCATGGATACCGGGCCGAAGCGATCCTCCTCGATCCACTTGTGCCAGTAGCGCAGGAAGTCGAGGAAGCAGGAGTTCTCTCCGAGCATGTATGTCATGCCGGTGCGCTCCACGCAGTCGCGCAGACGTATCAGCTCTTCCTCCGTGTCGGCGCCCGGCACCTCGGACAGCACGTGGCAGCCCGCCTCCATGGCCTGACAGGCGTGCTGCACCTGCAGCTTGCCGTTGCTGGCGATCACGACGGCATCGGGCTTGAGTGCCAACAGATCCTCGAACTCGGGAACCACGACGCCCCCGACGGGGGTCAGCAGCTCCTCGGCTCGGGCCCGGCAGTCCGGCAGACGATCGGCTCCACCGATGACCAGGGCGTTGTCGAGGGCCACGAAGTTGCGCAGGTGTGTCATGCCCCGGCGCAGGCCGAGGATACCGACTCTGAGCTTCTCCATCAGG
Source organism: uncultured Armatimonadia bacterium (assembly GCA_964639415.1). Taxonomy (GTDB): domain Bacteria; phylum Armatimonadota; class Zipacnadia; order Zipacnadales; family JABUFB01; genus CAYRFY01. Next base: position 18,158 of record CAZXDD010000036.1, on the reverse strand, counting down.
CGCCTCCGGTTCGATGAGAGGGGTCCGTTTCGCCGGGCATACCGCTGCCCCGGCTATGTTTCGCTGTCTGCCCGGGGTCACCTCCGGCCGGTCCGGATCCGGGTGCGCGCGTCGGGAACTGGCCCTCCTTGTGCAGGCGTTGTGGCCCATGGACGGGTGTGCACCAGACTGCCTCAGGGGGTGTCGCCGATGGCTGATGCCGTCCGCACCACACGTCGCAGCTTCTTCAAGCGAGCCGGATGCGTCGCGGGCGGCATTGCGCTCGCCGGTGTCGGCGCGGGCGTCCTGGGGTCCCGCCGCCCCGGGTTCGAGCCGGTCTCGAACAGCTTCGCGGGTGCCTCGGCCACGGCGCCCAGAGTCCTGGTCACCTATGCCACCCGGTGCGGCTCCACCGGAGAGATCGCCGAGGAGATCGGCAAGGCGCTGGCCTCGAGGGGCCTCGCCGTCGACGTCCTGCCGCTTGCGTCGGTCGCCGGCCTGGAGAAGTACGCGGCGGTGGTGGTTGGCAGCGCCGTCCGCTTCGGCCGGTGGCTGCCCGAGGCCACGGAGTTTCTCAGAACCCGCCAGGCGGCTCTGGCTCAGGTCCCGACGGCCATCTTCACGTCCCATCTGTTCGCGATCGATGACAGCGAGGAGAGCCGGCAGCACCGCGAGGCCTACACCGCGCCCCTCCAGGGGCTCATCGCCCCGAGGGCCACGGCCTTCTTCGCCGGCAAGATGGACTTCTCACGCCTGTCCTTCATCGAGCGGCTGATGAGCAGGGCCGTCAAGGCCCCGGAAGTCGACAGGCGCGACTGGGCCGCGATCGGCAAGTGGGCCGGAGAGCTGACGGAGGCGCTCGGTGTGGGCGTCGCGCCCGGGGGCCGGTAGCGGTCCTTCGGCCTCCCGCGCCACTCTCAGCTTCGCTCTGGTGCGCCTGGTGGGCGCAGGCGGCTCCCTTTGTCCCCCGCGGGTGCCGCGGTCGTTGGGTGCGTCCGCATCCCTGTCGCCGGCAGCGGCGGCGGTGCGGTGCCGGTGCCTCTGTTCCTCCGGAGGCCCCCTGTCTGCCCGCGACGAACTCCTCCCCGACGTGCTGAACCCCGCCCCACCCGAAGGGACTGACGCGTGTGGGATCGGCTCACCTCAGGTCCGCAGGTCCGGCCGTGCTTGTCATCGCCTACCTGGCCATCCGCTGTCCATGCTTCGCGGAGGAAGCCATCATGATGAAGTCCGAGCTGATCGGTGTCGCCATCAAGGCGATCGTCTATGGCAACAGCCACGGCGTCCTCGCCCCCAGTCCCGAGGGGCGGGAGGGCATGTTCTACATCGCCTACTACTCCACCACGGGCAGCGAGCTACTGGGGTACCACAGCGCCTCGGGCGAGCTTGCCAGGGTGAGGCTGGCCTCCAGCGGCGGCTACGGCTGTTGCCCGGGCGCCGATGGGTGTCTGTATGTGGGCGGCGTCAACCCCGGTGACCTGCAGCGTTTCGACCCGAAGACCGGTGTGCTGGAGAACCTCGGCGGGTCGCAGTTCGGCGTTCAGTACATCTGGGCCGCCGTCGCGCACGGTCACAAGGTCTACGGCGCCTGCTACCCGACCTGCAGCGTGATCGAGTACGACACGACCACCGGCACCCTCCGGGACCTGGGACGGGTCGACCCCGACGAGCAGTATGTGCGCGCCATCTGCGTCGACCATCGCGGGAGGGTGTGGGCAGGCACCGGCAACAGGGCCCATGTGGTCGTCCTCGACCCGGTTACCGGCGAGCGCCGGGACGTGCTGCCCGATGAGCAGAAGCACAACTCCACATGTTACGACCTGGCCACCAGCGGGAGGTACGTGCTGGGCAGCCTGCTGTACGACGGCACACTGGCCGTGTTCGACGCAGAGGCCGACGCGCTCCTGCGGGTGGTGGACAGACCTGAGGGCGATCTGATGTGGATGAACTGCCACGGGGCGCCGGAGGGCCAGGCCTACCTCTATGCCCAGCCCAGCGGAGACCTGTACCGCTACGACATCGAGAGCGACGGTCTCACCTTGCTGGCCCGCCATCTGGGCCAGTGCGAGCAGGTTGTACACGATCGCTACGTGCACGGCATCGACGATCAGGACTACATCCTCTACGACCTGCGGGAACGTCGCGAGGTCGATCGCAGGAAGCTCACCGAGGCCGCCGACGGCATGGCGATCCAGACCTTGACCGGCCACAGTGACGGCAACCTCTACGGCAGCACCTACATCAACCAGCACATCTTCGGCCACAAGCCCGGCAAGGAGCGCATCACGGACCTGGGCAAGGCCATTCGCGTGGGCGGACAGGCCGACAGCATCCACAGCGGCCGCGACGGCAGGGTCTACTTCGGCCACTATGTGCGCGCCTACGTGTCTGTGTATGATCCCAGACAACCGTGGCGGCCGGGACTAAGCAGGGAAAGCAACCCGCGGGAGCTGGGGAGCGTGGGTGCCGGTCAGTACAGGACCCAGGCCATCGCTCTGGGCCCGGACGGACGGGTCTGGGTGGGCTCGATCCCCAGCTACAACTCCGCGCCCACGGGCGCCTTCAGTTGCATCGACCCCGAGACGCTACAGGTCAGGAACTGGCTGGACCTGGTGCCCGGTGGGGCGGTGAGCCACATCGCGGTGGATGAACTGTACCTGTACTGCGGCGGTGGCGGCAGGTTCTTCGTCTGGGACCCGGTGCAGGAGCACAAGGTGCACGAGGAGGAGTGTCCCATCTCCTCCCTGGCCACGTTGGCGGACGGGAAGATCGCCGCGGCCTCCGGCGAACAGCTTCTGGTCTTTGATCCGGGCAAGATGCAGTTCACTGAGACGGTTGGTTCCCCGATCGGCGCCCTATCCAGCCTCGTCGTGACGGCAGACGGCAAGCTCTACGGGGCGAACCCGTCCGCCGTTTGCCGCGTCGATTCGGCCACCTGGGAGGCCGAGCAGGTCGCCGAGGAGGGCGGCAGCTTCCTGAGCGTTGGAGGCGACGGGGCGCTGTATGTGGCGCGGGGAGCGGTGCTGTACCGGTTGGAGTAGCGGGAGGAGACTGCTTGGGCCCGGTACCGGGCCGTCGCCGGTGCGGCCGCCGGTGTACCATCCATCTCGAGGTGTTGAGGATGGTCAACGACATCAGTGCCCCGGCGGACAACCTTGCAGAGGCGTGGCGGCGTCTCGACCCCGTCAAGCCCCTTCCCGGCGGCAGCCCGTGGTATGTAGAGTGCGCCGATGAGCGCGGCACGCACAACTTCGGGGGGCGGATGCTCCAGGCGATCGCCTGGGCAACGGAGGGGCAGGCGGAGAGTGCGTTCGTGCACGATCTCGTCGTCGGACACCGCGGGTCCGGCAACTCCTGCGACTGAAGGACCATCTAGCGCACGAGGGCTTCTACGTCCACTACGTGGACCTGGTGGCGCACAAGGACGCCAATGACCTCGACAGCGAGGCTATCCTCACGATCCTGCTCCGCTGTCTGGTCGAAGACCTGGGCCGCATCGGCGTTCGGCTTCGCCATGCCCTGCTGGACAGCATGGCTGAGTGGTTCGGCGAACGCGTGAAGACGACCGTGGGCTCGAAGTCGGCGCAGGTCGGCGCCGAGGTCGACGCGGCTCTGGGGAGCGGGTCGCCACTGGTGAGCCTGCTTGCGCGCTTCACCGGCTTTGTGCGTTGGGGAACCGAGGCCAAGGACACACTCACCGTGGAGTACGTGAACTACCTGACCGAGCCGCGTGGGATGGTGGACACGCTGCTGATCGACGCCGGCCTCAAGCTCCGGAACCGCCCTCATTCGCGCAACGGGCTGGTCATCATCGCCGACAGCCTGGATCACATCACCCTCCCGGCCCGCCAGGATGAGATCTTCATCGACAGCGCTGAGATACTGACCAGGCTCAGCGCGCATCTGCTGGTGACGGTGCCCTCCGCCCTGCCGGCCACGGGACGCGGGGGGGAGATGGAGACCTGCTTCCGAAAGTGCCACTGGCTGCCCATGGTCAAGGTGCGCACGCTCGGGGGCGACCCGCATCCCGGTGGACTGGAGAGGATGCGCGAGATGATCGGGCGGCGTTGCGACCTGTCGCTGTTCGACGACGAGGCACTGGAGCGGCTCGCTCGCTACTCGGGTGGCCACGCGCGCCACCTGATCCGCCGGGCTCAGGACGCGATCGCCGATGCCGCCAGACCGCCGGTGACTGTCGCCAGCGCCAACCGTGCCGTGGCCACGCTGTCGAACATGCTGGCAATGGGCCGCACGCCGGACGAGTGGAGGACACTCGCGGCGTGCGACGCCGACCCTCTGGTGAGGCCCTTCTCCGAGGAGGGGCGCCGGCTGTTGTACCATGACTGCCTTCTGAGCTACGAAGACGCTCAGGAGGTGGACGCCGAGTGCATCTCCAGCCAGTGGTACGGCGTCCACCCGGCCCTCCGCAGGCTCAAGCCGTTCGAGGACGCTGCGGCCGGCCCGGCCGAGCCATCGGGGGAGTGATGGGATGGCTCCCTCCCTGCCCGCCGGCCTATCGGTGCACAACTCCGAGGCACTGGCCAGACTCGAGAGAGCCCTCTCATACGCCGACGGATTCGCGCTGTACTACCTCGTCTGCCCCTCCGACGACCTGCGCCGCGGGCTGACCGCCGACCTGCGCCGGTCCCTCGCAGAGCGAGGAGTTGCGCTGGCGGACGTCGAGTTGTCCCTGGACTGCAAGGACCCCCTGGATGGGATCGCCGCCTGCGCCTCGGAGGGCGCCGGGGCGTTGTCCGTGGTGGGGTTGGCCCGCTGTGGCGATGACTTCGGCCAGACGGCCGCGCGCATGAACCTGCAGCGCGAGCGCTGGGCCGAGGTGCTCCACGTGCCGGTGCTGCTGTGGATGGACCGCGAGGCGCTGGAGACGCTGAACGAGAAGGCCCCGGACTTCACGGCCTGGACGCGGGGGGTGGAGGAGTTCCGCCGCCCGCAACAGAGCGGCTACCTCACCGGCCTCCAGGAACTCCTGGCGGACCTGAGAGCAGCACGCCCCACGCCCCAGACGACGCAGTCCCTCTTCGACATCGCGCGCAGGGTGCACGGCCTGCTCGTCGAAGCCGGGCGGGATGGCGATGCCGCGGAGTTGGCGGAAGAGACGAACGAACGCTGCAGGACCCTGGGGCGAGAGTGGTAGGGACACGTGACCGCCGGGCTTCGGGAGGTCCCGGCCTCCTCTGAAAGGAATCTCTCGTGCCCCACTTGCGCGTCTTGCGCGCCGACCCCGGAGGCCTCCCATGTTCCAGCCCCTCCTGTTGTCTGATGGCCACATCGAGCCCCTGGCCGAGGCGGCCATGGACGTTCTGGAGCGCGTCGGTATCCTGTGCCAAAGCCGGGAGCTGATCGCCGCTCTCGGTCGCGCCGGGGCCCGGACGGACGCCGCCGCCGAGCGCGTGTGGTTCCCCCGGCAGATGGTGGTCGAGTTCGTCGAGCAGCTCCGGCGCGAGCACCCTGCGGGCGAGTTGCCCCAGCGGCCCTTCGCGCCACCGCCGCGCCCCATCCTCAGCCTTCAGGTGGCACAGGCCGTCTACGACTACGCCTCAGGAGAGCGCCGCCTCGGCACGGTGGCCGAGTTCATCCATCTCACCAAGCTGGGTGATGTGGTTCACGGTGACGACGCCGTGGGCCACTTCCTCGTCTGCACCGACGTGCCGCCGCTGCTGGAGCCCCTGCAGGCCGGGATTGTGCTGTGCGAGTACGCCCATCACCCCGGCGCCACGTACCCGTGGCATGTGGACCAGATCCCCTACCTGGAGGAGATGGCCGCCATCATGGACATCCCGCTCCTGTGGGTCTGGGTGGCGATCTGCTTCGGGCATCCTCTGCGGTTCGACAAGGCCGTGGCCGACCGGTTCGTGGCCATGGCGAGGCGCGGCCACGACGTGGGGCTCGTGGCGATGCCGGTGGCCGGCGTCACCACCCCGGTGACCATCGAGGGCTTCATCGCCGTTTCCGCCGCCGAGCATGTGGCTACGTGGCTCGCCGGGCGCGCGGTGAACCCGGACGTGCGCCTCGGCGGCTCGCAGTGGGCGGGCACTATCGACATGCGCACCGGCGCCATCAGCTACTCCTGCAGTGATGCGATGTACTACGCCTTCGCCAGCATCGAGTTCCTGCGGCGCTGGACGGGTGTGAGCATCCCGCCGGGGTCCGGGGAGTACTGCGACGCCAAGCTGCCGGGTCTGTATGCCGTCTTGGAGAAGCACTACAAGGCCATGACCGTGGCGGCCTTCACCGGAACCCATCCATCACTGGGCCAGGGGATGCTGGAGTGTGGCAAGACCATCTGCGCGGCTCAGCTCATGCTGGAGCGCGACCTGGCCGGGTCGCTGTCCGCGCTGGGCCGCAGTATCGACCCCACCCCCGAGAACCTGGCCCTGGACACCATCGCCGACATCGGCCTGGGCCTGAGCAGGAACCATCTGCAGAGTGAGCACACCCTGCGCCACTTCCGCGACAGCCTCTGGCTCCCCGAACTGGTCGACCGTTCGGGCTGGAACGGCCCTGAGACCGAAGCGGCGGCTCTGGACCGCGCCCAGAGCAGGGCGGATGAGCTGATCGCGCAGTACCGCAAGCCCGAGGGCCGTGAGGACAAGCTCCGCGCGCTGCGGGCCGTGATGGAGCGGGCGGGAAGGGAACTGCTGGGGTAACCGCGCGTAGCGGCACGGCCGTGGGGCATCTGGCCGGCGGGCGGTCATCGCCCGTGCCGTTCCTTCCGTCCTCCGTGTCTCTGTGTTGAGCCGTTCCCCGTTGTCCGTCCTCTCCGTGGCTCCGTGGTGCGACGTTCGCCCTCCGCCGCCCTTTCCGCCGCAGGTCTCGGCCCTCGTCGCGGCGAAGCCCCCTTACCCACTATCGCCCACTGCGGAGGTGTCTCATGTCTCATTCTGACAATCGCCCGGCCGGGATCGGTCCGGGCTTCCAGTTCGATACCCGCCACTCGCCGGACAGGCCGCCGGCCCCGTGTCCGTGGGCCAGGCCGACGCCGCCGTTCAAGCAGTACGACGACCCTCTTGCGGTGGTGCAGCTCCCCGAGCCGCGGAGAACCGGTGGGGAGCCGCTCTGGGAGCTCATCGCCCGGAGGCGCACGCAGCGACGGTTCAGTGCTGAGCCGATCTCGCTGCAGGAGCTCTCACAGCTCCTGTGGGCCATTCAGGGAGTGACGGGCGAGACCAACGGCTTCATCCTGCGGACGGTGGCCTCCGCCGGGGCACTGTATCCCAATGATACGTACCTGGTGCTCAACAGCGTGGAGGGTGCCGGCCCGGGCATCGCCCATTATCAGGTGCGAGAGCACTCGCTGGCGATCCTCAAGGAGGGGCCCTTCGGTCAGGCCTGTGTGGAGGCGTGCTTCGGGCAGAGGTTCTGCGGCAGCGCGGCAGTCGTCTTCGCCTGGGGGGCCGTGGTGAGTCGGTGTGCCCAGAAGTACGGTGACCGCGCGTACCGCTACATCCATCTGGACGCCGGGCACATCGGTGGCCAGTTGCAGCTCGCAGCCGCGGCGCTGGGACTGGGAAGTGTGAACATCGGCGCCTACATGGACGAGAAGGTGGACGCCCTGTTTGGCCTGGACGGTGTGGAGGAAACCGTGGTGTACCTCACCGCCGTCGGCAGACGCCGCCCGCGGGGGTAGGTGTCATGACTGCTCGGCGTGCTGCGGCGGCATTCGTGGTGGCCGGCGGCTTCTCGGCGGGCATTGCTCAGGTGCTGCTTGTCCGTGAGCTGCTCTTGGCCTGCTACGGCAACGAGGTCTCGTTGGGCCTGACGCTGGCGGCCTGGCTGGTCTGCGGTGCCGCCGGCACCGTGCTCGCCTCCCGCCGGAGAGCCTGCGGGGAGGCCGCCCTGGCCCACACGGTGGCCTCTGCCGGATGGCTCACGGCGGGGCTGCTGATGGCCGCCTGCATCGCGATCGCGGGGGTGCGCGTCTACCCGACCCTGGCGGGCGTTGTCCCCATGAAGCTGGGGGAGGTGTTCGCGTTCAGCTCGGGGCTGGAGAGACTGTTCACCGTCCACCTGGCGATTCAGCCCGGCGAGATGCTGGGGCCGCTGCACCTGGTGCTCATCAGCTTCGGTGCCGTCTGGCTGCCGGCGCTCTGTACCGGGGCGCTCTTCGCCGTGGGGTTGCGTCTTTTCGGGCAGGTCACGGGTGGAGAGCCCTCGAGCCCCGGCAGTTGCTACGCACTGGACGCCATCGGTCACCTCGCCGGCGGCGTGCTGCTGGGCTGGGCGGCGGTGATGGTGGCCAACGTCTTCCTGGTCGCCGCCGTCTCGAGTGCGGTATTGTGGCTGGCGGTGTTCCTGCTTGGGCGCGCGGCGGGTATTACCCACCGCCGGTCGTTGCTCGCGGGACCGGGAGCGGTACTCCTGTGCGTCGCCGGCTCCGGTGCCCTACAGAGTCACTCTCTGGCAGTCCGTTGGCACGGGCATGAGGTGCTCGATCAGGCGAGCTCTCCCTTCGGTCACACGGCCGTGGTGCGACAGGGATCGGAGGGGGTCATCTTCTTTGAAAACGGTGTGCCCTCCGGCGTGTCGCCCGCTCTGCCGTCGGTCGAGGAGCTGGTCCAGTTCGCCCTGCTGCAGTGCCGTCGGCCGCGCAGGGTGCTTGTCATCGGTGGTGGTGCCACGGGTGGGGTGCGCGAGGTGCTCAAGCACGGCCCGGAGAGGGTGGAGTACGCCGAGCTGGACCCGCGGATGCTGGAGCTTGCGCGCCAGTGGGTAAGCGGGCCGGATCGTGCGGCTCTGGCCGACTCCCGCGTAACCAGTCTCGCCGTGGACGGACGCCTGGTAGTGAAGCAGGCCGCCGTGGGTCTGCGCCCGCGGTATGACGCGATCTTGCTCTCGCTTCCCGATCCCTCCACCGCCATGCTCAACCGCTACTACACCCTCGAGTGGTACCGTGAGGCCGCGGCGGCCCTGGAGCCGTGGGGTGTCCTGGCCTGGGAGATGTCCTCCTCTCGGCACTATTTCCGCCCCTCGCTGATCCGGTTCAACAGTAGCATTCTCTCCGCCGCCGCGGCCGTGTTCGCCAGACGCGCCCTGATGCCGGGCGAGGACACGCTGGCCGTCGCCGTGGGTGGTCCGGAGGCGGATCTGTCCGGCGACGCGGCGGAGGTGCTCAGGCGGCTTGAGGCGCGGGGCATCGAGGCACCGTACTTCGAGGCCATGGCCGGGGACCGACTGGAGCCCTTCAACCGCCGGTTCATCGAAGCTGAGCTGGCGAAGGCCCCAACGACACCGCGGAACCGCGATCTGCACCCCATCGGCTATCTGTACGATCAGGCCGTGTGGGTCGGGCTGTACCATCCGGGCCTGGAGGAGCTCTACCTGCGCGCCGCAGGCCTGCGCCTGCATGATCTGAGAGCTCCTGCCGCGGCGTTCCTGGCCGTCTTCCTGCTGATGGGGATGCGCCCTGCCGGCCGGCGCGGGTATGTGGTGGTGTCCGTGGTGGCCACGGGAGCGATGGGGATGCTGCTGGAGTTGGTGCTGCTCCTGGCGTTCCAGGCCTTCTACGGCTATGTCTACCATCAGGTGGGGATCATCATCGGAGCGTTCATGGTAGGTCTGGCGCTGGGGGCCATGGGTGCGTCCGGCTGGCTACGGGGCGCGGGGGCCCCAAGAGCGTCCTGGGCGCTGGTGGGCTCTCAGCTCATGATGGGTCTTTGTGCCCTGGCTCTATCCTCGCTGCTGGCGAATGTGGGATCACTGGGTGAGGGGAGCCTGGCCGCGGGATGGACCCGGCATGTGGCCTTCCCCATGCTCACCGCACTCGTCGGGCTCACGGTAGGGCTGCAGTTCCCACTGGCCACCGCCGCGTTCGGGCTCGGAGGTCGGAGCGCCACCGCTCCCCACCGCGCCGCCGCCCGGCTCTACGCCGCCGATCTCGGCGGCGCGTCCCTCGGGGCGGCCTTCTCCGGTGCGCTGCTGGTTCCCGCCCTGGGCATCCACGACACCTGTCTGGCCGCCGCCGTCCTGTGCGCCCTCGTGGCCTGTCTCCTGGCCCTCCGAGCCGTCGTCGACCGCTGACGTTGCCGGGCTCGGGGCGCGGCGGGCCGACGATACCCGGCTGTCATCCACACAGAAGGGCGTCAGCCGCAGGGGCAGGCCGCAGTGGGGACAGGTCTGCTCAAGGCGCGGATCGTCCCAGGCTGCGGGCGGCAGCGACATGGAGGCGATGAGGTCACCCACCGCGGTGCGGAAGCCCGCAAGGGCGGTCAGCGCTCTGTCGGGAGGCTCGAACCGTGTCTCGCACCACGGGCACGACACGCGGCGCTGCTCCTCCCAGGCCCCGTCCGCCGCGCCGTCACCGAAGCACCACAGACGCGTGACGGTCGCGACCGGCTGCGGGTCCGGCGGCCCGTAGACATTGAACCCATGCACGTTCCCGAGGCTATCGGTGGCCACCACCGCGCTCCACCTGCCCCGCAGCCCCATGGCCGGAGCGCCCAGACGTACCGCAGAGAGCTTCCCGCCGCCCGCCACATCCCACAGCCGCAGTACGGCGTCGCCATCGGCGGCGAAGACCCATTCGCCGCGGTCACTCACGGCCACTGCACTGATGTACGATTCGGATCCACGCAGCACCCGGAGAGACCGGCCGGAGTGCATCTCCCAGACCACCACGGTGCCGGCGATACCCCCGGCGGCGAGGAAGCGGCCATCGGCTGAGAACGCAATGGCCTCCGCGCGCTCCAGATCGCCGCTGAGAGTGGCCACCTCGACCCCGGACAGCGCATCCCACAGACGTACGCCCTCCCCACACCCCGCCACGAGACGCCCATCAGGCGACACGGACACAGCGCGGGAGAACCCTGCGGAGTCGGGCAGGACCGCGATCATCCGTCCATGCTCCAGGTCCCAAAGGCGGACCATGTCCGCCGCCGAGGCCGCCCAGCGCCCGTCTGGGCTGATGTCCACGCCGGCGATGTGCTCGGAGTGGCCGCGCAGCACGTGCCGGCAGTGGCCGGTGGACAGCTCGAAGATCCGGAGCCGACGATCGCGGCGCCCCGAGACGCTCAACTTCCCGTCCGGTGACCTGCGGTAGGCGCGATGCTCCTGCAGGTCGGCGAGGCCGGCCGCGGGGCCGGCGTCCCAGGTGCGCACCGGCCTTGCCACCATGTGCCGCGGCTCCATATGGCCCTGTCGGTTGAGCGCCATGGGTGCATCGGCGGCCTGAGATCGCGTCTCGCCTCGGGTCACGTCCCAGACCCTGACGGAGCCGTCCTCTCCGCCGCTGACGGCGGTGCGGCCATCCGGTGTCAGGGCCACCGCGAGCACAGGTCCCGTGTGGCCGGAAAGCTCCCGGATGCAGCGGCCGCTGCGGGTGTCATAGACCCTCAGGAGGCCGTCGTCGCCGCCCGCGGCCGCCAGTTGGCCGTCGGCGCTGAGCGCGACGGCTCGGGTCACCTCGCCTCCCGCCTCGATCTCGCCGCTGCAGCGCCCGCTCTCCACATCCCACAGCCACAGCAGTCCGTCGCCGCCCGCGGAGAGCGCCACCGCGGCCTGCGGAGTGATCGCGAGTGCCCTCACCTCGCGCGCTGTCCCTTCCATTGAGCAAAGGCACGCCCCCTCGGCCACATCCCAGACCCGAACCGTCCGGTCGTCGCCGGCGGTGAGGACTGTGGCGCCGTTCGCGGCAATCGCGATCGCGTTCACATGGCTCTCGTGCCCCGACAGCGCGCGGAGCCGACGCTCCCTGTCCACATCCCACACCTGCACCGTCCCGTTGGCTCCGGCGCAGGCGATGAGGCGGGCGTCGGGAGTGATGTCCAGCGCCTGTATGTGCCGCGGGCCGGCGTCCAGCAGGCAGACCGGACGGCCGCTGGAGGTCTCCAGCACTCGGATAGCACCGTTGGACCGGGCATAGGCCACCACCTGTCCATCCGGAGTGAGAGCCACTGAGCGCGCCCCGCGCACTCTTTCATCCACCTGGCGCTCACAGCGGTCGCTGTGGAGGTTCCACAGCCGCAGGACGTTGTCATCGCCGACCGAGGCGGCGAAGGTGCCGTCGGCGGAGAGCGCCACATCGTAGACCGCACCGGAGTGCCCGGTAAGCACGGCCCGGCACGCCGGGCGCCACTCAAAGGGCGGCCTGTCCCGGCATGTGGCGGCGAGCCGGATCGTGCCCTCGCGCGCGGCGAGGATCTCACCGGCCATGCGGGGCACCGGACCGTCGGCAGCGGAGGCATACGCCTGCTGCACGCAGTACCCCGGCTCGTCCCCGTACAGCGCCAAGTGCCGGCCCTCGGCCTCCAGCCAGTCCCGCACGGCCGCCACACGCTCGGACAGCGTGGACTTGGCCGCCACGCGGACGGCCTCGCGCACGAGATCCTCCTCGGTCCACGGCCGGGCCGAAGGAATCGCACTCAGCGGCGGTGGCTCGGGCCTGCCGCGACCCAGGAGGCGGGCCCGAGCTCGCCGGCTCCAGTGTGAGGCGTACCACCACGTCGACAGCTCCGCATGGCGCGTCAGGTCGGCCACATACTCCCGGACCGTCTCGTCGCGCAGCCGTCGCTTCTCCTGCTCCGGGTCCTGCTCCTTGAGCCCGGCGGCGACCTCGGCCAACTCCGCCAGGAGTCGAGGCAGCAGGCCGGCCCTGCAGCGGGCCTCGATGAACTCCAGGTCTGTGAGCAGGTCCGCGGCGCACTCCGGGTCGCCCCCGGCCAGAAGATGCGAAGGAAGGTGGCGCAGGGCGTACGGGCACCGGCCCCAGCGCCCGGCGAGCGCGTCGGCCACCTGCCGATGCCCCCGGTCGGCCTCCAGGCGGTGTCGTCCCGCCCGTTCCGCGTCACCCAGCCACTCGGCCAGCGCTTCGGCCGCCAGACTGTAGCATCGCCCGGCACCGCCGCCGCTCACCGTCAGCAGCCACTCCACGGGGGCCAGGATCGAGCGCAGGTGATCCTCCGGGCAGCCGGCGCACATGGCCAGTACGTCCGCCGGCATCGGCTCCTGTGCCACCAGAAGCGCCGTGAGCGCCGCTCCTGGAGCCTGCCCGTACCCGCCGCTCTCCCCGGACCGCAGACCAAGCAGGCCCTCGAGGACGCCATCGAGCCCCGGTGTCAGGGGGGCCAGCTCCTCGGCCCTCACCGCGCCGTCTCGCAGCGCCGCCGTGAGCTGCGCAGCTACCAGGTAGCTCCCTCCGGCCAGGCGAGACAGCGTCTCCACCGGGGCCCCCGGCCCGGTCGCGGCCCCCGCTGTGTCCAGATAGGTCCTGACATCCTGGCGCTGCGCGGGCGAGGTGAGCGCCAGCCCCTCGACGGCCACGTCCTTGAGCCTTGCAGCTATCTGCGTCTCGCTCCGGGCCGCGATCAGGAGCTTCACCCAGCCGGGCAGGCCCTTGGCCAGCAGTTCCAGCATTGCCGCCAGCCGCTCGTCCTCGGCGCCATCCAGCAGCAGGACCACCGGCGAGGCGGGGGCCTCCATCGCCTGTAGGGGGGCCAGCACCAGATCGCGGAGCCCGGCTACCGGCTCGCGTGGGAGGTCGCAACGACGCCCGCCCAGCGCCTCGGAGTACCCGGCCAGTCGTCTGTGCAGTTGCGTGACAAGGGTGGCGACGTACTCGCGAGGTTCGAGCGTTGCCTGATCCAGGACGGTGGCGAAGTGCGCGGCCACCACAAGACGGGGCAGATCGCCGGCCAGGGCCGCGCAGAAAGCAGTCTTGCCCACACCGGCCTCTCCCGCCAGGAGCAGGCACTTGTCCTCCCACGATAGCCACGTCTCGAACTCCTGCCGTAGCCTCGGCCGGGCAACGAAGTCCACCGAGTGCCGGGCGATGGTGGCCGCGAAGCTCAGCGGAGTCACGCCGAGCACAGGCTTGTCCTCGCCGGATGAAAGCGCCGTGGAGGTCCCGCGCACGTAGGCTGTGAGCCGGTCCATGTCGGCGGGGAGGTCCGCGCGGGGAGCGCCGTCCAGCAGCGGGTGGGCGGCCGGCGCCACTTCACCCTCCGGGCACACGGCCACGACGCGCTTGCCCAGGTGCACCGCCCGGGCTACGTCGCGACCGCAGGCACCCTCCCACCAGCCCCCGGTAGCCACCAGCAAAAGCGCGTCGCAGTCAGCGACGGCCGTGGCTCTGTCGGCGGGAACCGTGGCGTCGGTCAGGTGCCGGCAGGCACCGCTTCCCAGGCGCCCTTCCAGGTCCTCGGACAGACCGCGTGCGTGCGTACTCCCCTCTTCGCCGCTGGAGATGATGACCACGGGAGATGTGGGTCCGGGTGCCGCCGGGTGCAGGTGCAGAGCCGCGTCATCCGCCGGCCGGCGGCCGAACACCGGGCCCGAATGCGCAAGACCGTCGCCGTCGACGAGTGCGAGCCCCTCGGTCACGAGATCGCCGGTGAGCCGGCAAAGGAGCGCCTCATCGCCACCGCATGCGCGTAGCAAGGTGTCCCGCGGAGCGCGCCCGACCGCCGCGAGCAAGTTCAGTATGGTCGTCCGGGCATCCTGGGCTCTCATGGACCGTCCTGATGATAGGCGTTCGTGCATCCGGCCGTCTGGTGTGACCGGGTAAGGGGCGGCGAGAGATGGCGCCCCGCCGGGTGGCGGGGCGTCTCGGCCCGAGGTCTGGATGTCCGGCCGCAAAGTCCAGACTCGCATGGAAGTGTCATTCTGAGAGCGTCCGCTCCCGAAGGGAGCAGCTCGAAGAATCTCATGGGGTATAGCGAGATCCTTCGCTATCCCGCTGCGCGAGATGGACGCTCAGGATGACACTCCCACGGCAGGCCCAGTTCCTCGGCCGGAGGTCTATCCGGTGCCCTCGATCCTCGCCGCCACCGCCGCGTCGATGCTGTCCTCGTCGGGGCCGATCTGTACGTCGCCGAAGAGATACCAGCGCTCCTCGTGCTCCACCGTGTCGCCCGGCTCCAGAATCGTCAGGGGACCGAGGGTCTCCACCTCGAGAATCCGGTCGTTGGTGAACAGCTCGATGGCACAGCCCCAATCGGGGTAGTCGGCGTAGAGGTCGTACTCGAATCGCTTGACGAACATGTCGCCATGCCGCACGTAGGCCAGCCAGCCGTCTTCGGCGCTGAGGCCGAACTTGCAGCGCCGCTCCATGGCGGTATCCTGGCGCATGCGGATGTACTTCTCGCCCCACGTCAGGCGCGGATCGCTCATGTCGGTATACGGCCAGAGGGTCAGCCGGCGGTTGGGCAGCAGCGAGTCGAACTCGCCCTGCGGCTGTGGGACGATGGCTTCACCGCCCCGGGCCATGACCGTCAGCGCCCACGGCGCCAGCTCGATGGCCCAGGGGCCCAGATTCGTGATCCGGTGGAGCACCCGGGCACCGTTACCCGAACCGAGGAGGGAGACCTCCATCTCCTTTTGCACCAGCGTGGATGGCTCCATCGCCTGGGTCAGGCGAATGGCTCCGTCGATCTCGGCCACACCCACCGGCCCGTTGTCCGGATAGTAGGAGCGCGGGTCCTCCTCGGGGGAATGCCAGAGGCGGTGACCGCCGTACAGCCGCCACTCATCGCCTCCGGTAAGACCTTTGGTGTCCTCCATCACGCCGAAAAGGTTCTGACCGCCGATGAAGCCGCAGTGGATGACCCGCGGACCGATGGCCGTGGTGACGATCAGCTCGATCCGATCGTTGCTCAGTCGGACGCAGTCCTGCCAACCCTCGTAGGCTACTGTCTCCATGTGTGCCTCCCTGTGGCTCGTGTCGTGTGCGGCGTGGCCGGTGCTCCGGCCATACTTGCGGCGCGGCGACGATGGCGGCGGCCCGGCGGGCCGCAGAGCCCGTCCCGCCGGCGGGGCCACCCCGAGGCATCCGCGGCCGTCATTGCATGCACCGATCAGTCGCTCGCGATGTCAACCACCTGGCCTGTCCGCGCCGACTGCACCGCCCCCAGGCAGGTGGCGAGAACCGCGATGGACCAATCCATGCCGATACACGGCGGCTCATCGTGCAGGATGCAGTCGGCCATGTGGGCGATCTCGGCGGCGAAGGGGTCGCGTCCGTCCTCCTGCGGCGACATCCGTGGGTAGGCGGTGCCCGCCGCGCCGAACACCTCGGTGTGCCTACCGGCATCGGTCCGCCACTCCGCCGTCCCCTCGGTGCCAACAACGTACCAGCGCGTGTCGCCGCGGTAGCCCGGCGGGTCGAGCATGAGCTGGTTGAGCTCATACACGCCCGTTGCTCCGCTGCGGTAGGTGACGCTGGCCACCAGATAGTTGTCCGTCTCCAGCCGGTCGTCGCTGGGGTAGTGGCCGGTGCTCTGGGCGTAGACCCGGGCCGGCAGGCTGTCGACGCACCAGGACATGAGGTCTACATAGTGCATGCCGTTGTGCACGAACTGTCCCAGGCTCTCGCGCTTGCGATAGAAGCTCGCCGCCGGGTAGCCAAAGAAGCGCCCCTTGATGTGGTAGGCCGAGAAGACGGGCTCGCCGATGCTCCGGCAGGCCTCCTTGAGCGCGATCCCCTCGGGGAACCACCGCATGCACTGGGCGACCATGAACTTCACGCCCGCCTGCTCCACCGCCGCCTTCATGGCGGCGGCCTCGGACAGGCTCATGGCCATGGGCTTCTCGCACAGGACGTGCTTGCCGGCCCGAGCCGCGGCGATGGTGTTCTGGGCGTGCAGGGAGTCCGGTGTGGTGATGTCGACGAGATCGATGTCCTCGCGCTGCAGCATGTCCTGCAGGCTGCTGTAGGGCGTGCCGCCGTAGCGGGCCACGGCCTCTTCAAGGCCCCGGGCGTTGGCGTCACAGACGGCGACGAGCTCCACCTGAGGGAGGGAGGCGATGGCGGGCAGGTGACTGCCCAGGCCGATGCCTCCTCCGCCGCCGGCGACGGCGATTCTGATCCTGTCCATCGGTGCCTCCGGTTGTGGGGTGGCGGAGGAAAACCGCCTGTCTCCCCGGTCATCTGCCGCCTGTGGTCTGGCGTCCCAGCACCGGATAGGCCGGGTCCTGGTAGCCCCTGCCGGAGTGCTCGCCGGGGGGAACCAGAGCGTCGATTGCCTGCTCGATCTCCGGGGTGACCACGACCTCCAGGGCGCCGAGGTTGTCCTCAAGCTGCGCCATCGTGCGGGGGCCGATGATGGGCGCTGTGACGAGGTTGTTGGCCATGACCCAGGCCAGGGCGAGCTGCGAGGGCGAGCAGCCGGCGCCGGCGGCGATCCGGCCGACCTCCTCGGCCAGGGCGAAGTTGGCCTCCCGGTACTCGGTACCGAGCAGGCGCGGGTTGCCCCGGCCCGCCCGGGAGTCCGCGGGCGGCGCCTGGCCCGCGCCGTACTTGCCCGTGAGGACGCCCCGGGCCAACGGACTGTAGGACACCACCCCCACACCCTCGGCGTGGCACAGAGGCAACAGCTCCACCTCGATGTCACGGTTGGCCAGGTTGTACAGAGGCTGCACAGCGGCGAAGCGGTCCCAGCCGTGGAGGTCCTGGATGCCCAGGGCCCGCGCCAGTTGCCAGGCCCGGTAGTTGGAGCAGCCTACGTACAGCGCCATCCCGGCGCGCACCAGGTCCTCCATCGCCCCGGCCATCTCCTCCAGCGGCGTGCTGACGTCGTAGGTGTGCAGGTAGTACAGGTCCACATAGTCCGTGTTCAGGCGCTTGAGACTGCCCTCGGTCGCCTGACGGATGTGCTTGCGGCTGCAGCCGGCATCGTTGGGGCCTTCGCGGTCCACCGCCAGGCCGAGCTTCGTGGCGATAACCACGCTGTCGCGACGGCCGGCAACCGCCCGGCCCAGCACCCTCTCGGCCTCCCCGGCATTGTACTTGTCCGCGCAGTCGACGAAGTTGATCCCCGCATCCAGTGCGCGGGCGATGATATCCAGCGATTCCGCCTCCGGGGTGGGGCCGCCGAACATCATCGTCCCGAGGCAGAGTTGTGAGACCTTGACCCCGCTCCTGCCGAGCGTCCTGTATTGCATAGGCCGGCCCACTCCTTCTGCATATCGTGCGTCACCGCACCGCGCGTGATAGTTGATCGGTAGACTTCTCACACCGGGCGCCCTGTTCCTTCCGGCACCTTCGGGCGCGACACAAGTCGTCCTCGGCAGGGACTGTCGCCTCCGGCGCCGAACACTGAACTGCTCAGAGGTGTCTGAGACCCAAATACGCCCGCACCGGAGGGTCGCAGAGCAGATGGATGAGCTGATTGTCCGGCAGATACCCAGGCTCGAACGGCCCACGATCGTGATGGGGCTGACCGGCTGGA
>CAZXDD010000035.1:4585-24864 GCA_964639415.1 uncultured Armatimonadia bacterium | reverse complement strand
CCCTCAGGCAGGGCCCGGCGGACGGCCGGCGAAGTGTGTGAGAAAGCTTCGCTAGGCTCCAAGCCGACGGCGCCGCCCCCCTGGCAAGACTCGCAGTGACGGCAGGCGCCACTCTCAACACCCGGAGCGCGTATGGCAAAGGTGCAGGTCTACATCACAGGCAACACCGACGGAGGCCCCGTGGCCCCCGTAGCCATCGCCTGCCCGGCCGCCACGGTCCGCGAGGCCGTGGCCTGTGCCGCACAGACCGCCGCCCTGCCCTGGCTACCCGAGAAGGCCTTCGGTCGAGCGGCACCCGTATCGGTCTTCGTCAATGGTGCCAACCTCACGCTCAAGGACGGGGCACTGGTGAACCTGGCGGATGGCGACGTCATCCTCCTGGAGTGTCCCGCCACCGATACCTAGCCCGCCGGTCGGAAACCTCACCGCCCTCCGGGACGTCATAACACTTATAATGGTTACCAAACATGCCGTCCAGCGTCTCCGCCCCCTCCTGGCCGCAGCGATCCTCACTGTGGCCGGCATCGGTGTCTGCCGGGGAGAGGGTCCGCGCTGGTCTGAGGAGTACGAGAGGGCCGTGGGCGACCGCACCGCCGCTCAGGTGGACACCGCCTACGACCGTGTCGACGACGCCGAGGCCCTGGCCAAGCTCCAGAACATGGCCGATGTGCTGGGAGCCCACACCCCGCGGCCCGGGGTCAAGTACGACGTCCGACTGGTCAAGGAGAAGCAGGCCGGCCCGGAACCCGAGGTCAACGCCTTCAGCCTCCCGGGCGGCATCATCTACGTCACCGAAGGCCTCCTGAACTCGGTGAGCTCCGACGACGAGCTGGCCGGCGTCATGGCCCACGAGATCACCCATAACGTCAACTACGACGCTCTTGTGCAGGGCGAGCGCGCCGGCAATATCGTCAAGGGCGAGATCGCCGCCGTGGTCGCCGCCATCCTCCTGGGTGGCGTCGACAACGATACCTGGGTCAAGGTCATGCAGATGGGCATGCTGACCCGACAGGGAATCCTCGGCGGGTATTCCATCGAGATGGAGAAGCGCGCCGACCGCGGAGCCGTCGCGGCCATGCTCGGTAGCCCCTGGGACCCTGTGGGCCTGCTCACCTTCATGGAGAGACTCGCGGCCCAGGAGCGACGCAACCCTCCCGGACCCCTGGGCGTCTACCAGACCCACCCGCTGAGCACCGAACGTGTCAACTACCTCCTGGAAGCTCTGGACCAGGCCGGAGTGCGCATCAATCGGCGCAAGACGGGTCGCTGGGAACGGCCGGTGGTGGAGGCACAGGAGATCAACGGGAAGCAGGCCTTCGCCGTGCTTTTCATGGGGCAGCAGATCTTCGCCTGCGACACCCCCGCTGAGGGCTTCGCCACGGCGCAGGAGAGGGCCGAGGCCGTCAACGGCCGGCTCACCGAGGCCCTGGCCGCGGGGGCGCAGGCGTTCTCCTTCGCCATCTCCGGCGTCGGCCAACCCCCGGCGCTCTTGGCCTCCGGCAGCCCCATCTTCACCGTCGACCCCGCCGACGCCGCCCTGCTGGGCAAGCCCGCAGAGGAAGTGGCTAGAGACTCCTACGTCGCCATCCGCAGGGCCCTGACCCTCGAGGGCTGGGATCGCCGCTACAGGTACTAGGCGGCGGTCGCGGGTCGCCAGTCACGGGTCGCAAGTCAACCGCAACTGCAACGGCGGCCAACGGCCTCGAGACCGCGACGCTTCCGGAAGAAAGACAGCCGTCCCAGTGACTGGGACGGCTCTTTGTACTGTGCCGGTGCAGGGCGTTCGGGATCACGACACCGTCAGCGTGAAGTCCACTCCGTCGATGATCCTGCCCCCGCCCCTGTAGTCCACCGTCCGGCTCAGAGACTTGCCGCGCGCCGTCACCTTGATCTCGTAGCGCCCGGCCGGCAGAAACAGCCGATAGGCACCGTCGGCCTCCGTGGTGAACCTGTCCATCTCCACACCCCGATCGAGGTCCAGTGCCGTCACCACCGCCCCCGAGTTGTCCTCCGCCCCCACCAGCGTCACCGTGCCCCCCACCGTGTACGGGCCCGTCGGTGGCTCGCTGGAGGTCCTCGACATCACGACCTCGACGCTCCCCATCCCCGGCAGCACGTTGATCTTGATCTCATAGGGGTCATAGCCCGCCAGGGACGCCAGCACGGTGCGCTCTCCCACCGTCACCTCGGTCACGGAGAAGCGGCCGTCGGCGCCGGTAATGACCTGTGGCCTGTCCGCGACGGTGACCGCCACTCCCTGCAGAGGCTCTTGAGTCCGCATGTCCACCGTCACCCCCGTCACGGTGACCTTGGTCTCACCGCTGAGCAGGGAGAAGCTCAGGTCGGCATTACTCCCGCCCTGATCCGGCTGGATCGTGACCGTCCTTTGGGCCGGCAGATAGCCGGCCGCGATGGCCTCGACGCTCACCGTGCCGATGGGGATGCCGCCGATGACGAAGCGCCCTTCACCGTCCGTGAAGCCCTCCAGCTTCTCGGCGCCCCCCGTATCGGTCTCCCAGGAGAAGGTGACCAGGGCGCTGGTGATGGGCAGGCCGGCGGTGGACCTGACCACACCGGCCACGGTGCCGGTCTGGGTCAGGTCGACCGGGGTCATCGTCAGGTCGACGAAGGTCGCCATCTCGGTGCTGAGGGCGAGTTGCTGGGACACCGTAAGATAGCCGGGCGCCGTGACGGTCATGGGCTGCCTGTTTTGCTCGCCAAACGGGATGCCCTGCATGACCAGCTCGGCGGCCGCCGGGCCGTCGAAGAGCGCCCGCACGCCGCCGATGATCACCACGGCCACCGAGCCGATGGTGGGTGCGTCCTCTTCGGGACCCTCGAAGGCCGCGAAGACCACCGTGGCGGTCTGATTGACCGGGTCGGAGGCCGGCAGACCGCTGCAGCCGCCCAGCCACAGCGCGGCGGCACAGAGGATCGCCGCGCACACCGCGGCGCGCAGGGCGGTGGAAGTCGGTGGGGTCCTGGATGGCTTCAAGGTCGTTCCACTCGCAATGGTCGGATGACGGCGACGGCTTGACCGTCATCGGCTCTGGCCTGGATCTTCACCATGTACACTCCATTGGGCACACGGGTGCCCCGGTCACTGCAGAGGTTCCACACCACCTGGCTGGTGCCCGCGGCCTGTTGGGCATCCTCCAGGAGGCTGCGGATCTGGCGACCGCCGATGTTCAGGACCGTCACCTGTACCGACGCGGCCCTGGACAGCGTATAGCAGATGGAGGCCGTACTGCCGCCGGCCCGCGCACCCGCCGCCGTCACCGCCAGGGTCGAGGCCTCGGCCCCCGCAAGCTCGATGCGCAGACGGCGGGAGACGGCCTCCGGGCCTGCGCCCAGCGTGTATCCCGGAGCGGTGCGCATGTACACGCGCCTGCCCGCGACGGTGTCCACCAGCACCGGGCGCAGCTCCGCGGGCACCGCCGAAAGGTCCGGCCACTGGAGCTGCACCGGCGTGCCCGCCTCCGAGCAGTCCACCCGCAGCTCCCACACCTCACCGCCGCTCCGCGCCGAGCGGACGTCCGCCACATAGCCCGCCTCGCCGCCCTGCAGGAAGCTCACACTCACATGGGGGCCGAAAGGCGGCGGACCCTGCATGTCGTAGGCCGGGTCCACCCCGGAGGTGGCGTCGGCCGCCGCTCCCAGGTACGCAGTCGATGAGCTCATGCCCGTGGCGGTGGCCACGACCGGCAGCGTCCATGAGGGCTGCGGCGTCGCGGCGCTTTGCTCGCTCGCCACGGCGGAGGAGCTGCCGGGCGGATCGAACACCAGGCGGCAGCCGCCGGCCAGCAGGCAGCGGATCCAGTAACCGCCGAAGGGCGCAAGCTGCTCGGTGAGCTCGTAGCCCCGGGCCTGGCTATAGCCGAAGATCCCCACCTGAACGTACCTCTGACTCACCGCTTCGGAGAGCGCCACAGGGACCGCCGTCCCCACCTGGACCTTCACGTCCGAGGTGGCCACCGTGTCCAGCCGCGGGGAGCCGAACATGTTCCAGCCCAGCTCCAGCGGCACGTAGACCCGGTCCGTTACCGAGGCCGGAATCCCGGCGATGGAGAGGTTCAGATCCGACAGCGCCCGCAGCCAGAAGGCCCTGCCCAGCGCAATCGGCGGACAGTCGGGGTAGACCTCGTACCTGCCGTCGGGCGGCGTGGCCGGGTTCCAGTGGGCCAGAAGTAGGTCCTCGGCATCCACCCCGAAGACCTCCGAGGAACTCCGGGAGAGCGGTGTGAGCGGGAAGCTCATCAGGTGCAACCCATTGGTGCCCCTGTTGAACCGGCGAGTGACGGTGGTCTGTCTGCCGCCGTCGAGGAAGATCACGTAGCTGTCCCAGCCCACATTCACCTGCCGCGAGATCTCCTGGCCGTCGGGGTTGGTGAACTTCACCGCCAGCTTCGCCGGCGCCAGATCCCCGGCGGTGATGATCCCGCCCCACACGCCGCGGGAGACCGCCAGACCGGAGAGCCCCTGGCCCCCGGTGACGTCGATGGTGCCCTCGACCTGGTTGCTGATCCCTCCGTAGAGGTTGTTCTCGCCGGCATAAAAGCCCCTCTTCCCGTAGGGGTACGGGTAGTAGCTACGGATGCCGCTGAGATCGAGCTGTACGGTGATACGCTGGGGGCCCCCGATGTTGAAGAACGTGGGGATCAGGAAGCCCTCTCCCGGTGTGTCGCCGGTGGTCGGCACGTCGATGAGGTTGCCCTCCTCGGCGTAGAGGCTGGCGGCGAAGTTGTAGCTCCAGTAGGTGGTCCTGGCCTGGCCGCCCCGGGGCGATTCGTCGCCCTCCTCGTTGGTCACGTAGTGCTCGACGATCAGCGCCACCGCGCTCTCCAGCGGGATATTCCAGGTGTACTCCTTGAGCCCTGAGTGCACGGCGGTGTCCAGCACGTACTGGCGCTCATACCACTCCTGGAAGGGCAGGCCCTCCACCGTGGGCAGCACGTGTGCGGCCACTTCACGCAGGGACAGCACATCCAGCGGCAGGTCCGCGGTGAACTGGGCATAGTAAAGCTGGTTGAAGTTCGCGAAGAACAGGTTGTCCTCGATCCAGCACTTGAGCCACGCCGCCCGGGCCATGGCGATGCGCCAGACCATCATCCCGGCGAACCCGCTTTGGGGGTAGAAGGTGGAGTTGCCCAGATTCGGGTGGTTCTCGGCCTCGTAGACCGACAGAGCGTAGAAGGGCCCCGGGTCCTTGGGATCGTAACTGGGCGACACCCCCGGCTGCACCTGGATGGCCGTGGCCGCCGCCCCCACGAACCCCTCCTCCCAGGCGTCGAAGGCGATGGCGATGTCGTCGTGGAAGGCGCGGAGAGTGAGCAGCAGAAAGACGAAGCTGTCCTCGGGGAAGTTCCCGGTCAGCTCCGGCATGCGGATCTCGTTGGCGGTGGCGTCGTAGATGCCGCCCTGCAGCTCGTCGATGGTGTCGTCACGGATGACCTTAACGGTGATGTTGAACGCCGGCGGCCCGTAGATGTACTTGGCCTTGGCGTACGCGGCGGTCATGTAGGTCTTCAGCGCCGCTTCGTCCGCGGCCGACCACCCCTGGTATACGAACTGCAGGTTATTGCCGGGATTGCCCAGCTCGGCGGTGCCCACCGCCCGTTGCAGATCGGGCAGGACCGGCACGCCCCCTTTGGTATGCACCGCCAGTCGCGGGAACCTCACCTGGGCGCGGGGGCTCTGTAGCCCGGCTCTTTGCAGGCGGCGGAGAGTGGCCGCCGCGTGGGCCAGGTTCTGTGAGGAGTGCTGGGCCTCGATGGCGGCCGCCCTGCGGACGGCGGCGGTGCCGACGCCGTCGTCTGCGATGACGATGGCGCCCTGCGGGCCATTGCAGCGCGCGGCGAAGGGGACATTCCGCGTGTTCCCAAACGGCCCCGCGCCGGCGGGTGCCGGGCCCGACAGGGCCAGGAGGGAGAGGATCGTCAGCGGGATGGGAGAGTGTCTATGCATGGATTGCCCTGTCTGAATGCACGCGTGGAGTGCTCGGCGGCCGACACCGTCCGGGGCCATGGCCCTCCGGGCCTACCACGAGCGGATGTTATCGTTCAAGAGCCACCAGTCCTCGGGCACGTCGCCGGCCACCTGTCCGCCCGGGGGCGTCCCCGGTTGCCGCCCGCCCGGATCCTTGTCGTCTCCGCGGAAGTCGCCCAGTCCCTGGGCGATGCCACCGCCGCTGCGCCGGGGGGCCGTGGTCGTGCTACCCCAGGGGTCGGTGGGCCCGAAGGGGCCCTGAGACACGGTGCTCTGCTGCCGGCCGATGGTGTCCAGACGGCCGGTGCCGTAGCCCGTGCCGATGCTGCCGGTGCCAAAGCCCGTGCCGATGCCGGTGCCGTAGCCCGTGCCGATGCCCGTCCCCGTATAGCCGCCGGTGCGCAGCCCGGGCTGGTAGCCGCCGAAGGTGCCCGGCCCGCCGGTGACGCTGCCGCCGCCGAAGCCCCCGGTCCCGGTAGAGCCGATCCCGCCCTGGAAGTTCATGGACAGGCTCAGTGACAGCGTATTGGCCACGTAGTCATTGCCCCCCGCCGTCCCGCCGTAGATCACATCGTCCAGCGTCCGGCCCGCGATGTTCTTGATCGACCGGAAGCCCAGGTCCATGGCCATCATGCGGCTGAGCTGATACCGCATCCGCAGCTCGCCACTGGTCTTCTTGAACGCCGAGTACCCGCCGTCGTAATCCGACACACCCGCGGTGGCGTACAGCGTCAGACTGTCGCTGAGCTGATAGGAGATGTTGCCGCTCACATCGAAAAGATGCGTGCCCACCGTGGTGTACCTCTGCAGGCGCCCGTACCCCACGTAGGTGGGGCTGCTACCGTCCTGAATGTTGAGGTTCAGATTCGCGCTCCAGCGGGCTCCGGGCGGCCGGTAGGCCGCGCCCACGAGCAGGCTCTGGCTCTCGATGTGTCCGCGCTCCTCGTCCAGATACTCCAGCGTGTCTGAGCCCAACCCCAGGTTGAGCCCCAGCGCCGGGCTCAGTTGCCACATCGCTCCCACGTTCCAGTAGCTCTGCGTGCTGTCCGACAGGTATCCCTGCCCGCCCTCGCTCCGGTACTTCCGATTGCCCAGGCTCAGATCCACCGAGAAGTTCGCCGCCGGGTTCCAGCTCACCGACAGGCTGTCGGTGGTGTCCTCGCTACTGGGCCGCGTCGTGGTCTCCTCTTCATCCTCCTCCTCCTCATCCCCCCCGCTATCGCCTCCGCCGGGGGAGGAGAGCAGCCCGGCCCGCCTCAGGGCGGCGGCATAGCTGCTGCTATAGTAACTGCTGCTCACACGGCCATCTGAGGTAGATAGCGACCGGTTCAGTTGCACGCTCAGAGAACTGGACGGCATCCAGTTGGCACTCAGTTGCAGGTTGCGGGAGGAGGACCGATTGTCCTGCTCCAGGGCGGAGGACGCGTTGGTTGCCAGGCTGGCGGCCAGGGACAGGCTCGTGGTGGGACGGTAGGTCACGGAGGTCTGTACCTGCCGGGTCTCGCTGCCCTGCAGCACCGCGCCGTCCGTGCCCAGGCCGGCGTTCTCCTGCCGCGTGTTGTTCAGCGTCGCCCGTACCGTGTAGTTCGCCTGCGACGGGCTGTAGTCCAGTGTCAGCGTATCGTTGGTGTAGTCGCTATCCCCCGAGTAACCTCCTCGGTTCGACATCGTGCTGCGCTGCAGGCGCATGGTGGGCCAGCCGTCGAAGCGCAGATCGAGGCCCATGTCATTGCGCCTGGCGGTGATGTCCAGGGTCGAGGAGCCGGTATCTCTGGTTCCGACGGCCGCACCTGTGGCCAGGCCGTACAGCGAGCCGCTGCCGTAGCCGCTGTAGCCGAAGGAGTTCCCCCGATCGCTCTTGAGATCGGAGTACCGGTCGTAGAAGCTGATCTGGGGCGAGAAGTTCCACTCAAGACCGAAGTTGATGCCCTTCTCCCGGCTCTGGAAGCCCACGGTATCCAGGTAGGTGTAGGTG
This sequence comes from uncultured Armatimonadia bacterium, assembly GCA_964639415.1. Taxonomy (GTDB): domain Bacteria; phylum Armatimonadota; class Zipacnadia; order Zipacnadales; family JABUFB01; genus CAYRFY01. The sequence goes on along the minus strand of CAZXDD010000035.1, from coordinate 16,904 downwards.
GGATCGACGCTACGGTACTCGGTGAGCGTATGGATGTTGCCCACGGTCCAGTCCACCGCGGCCGAGAGGGCCGTGCCGGCCCCCGCGCTTTCCCCACTGCTGCTGCGGGCCCAGTCCACGCTCAGGTTCAGGTTGTCCGCCGGCCGCCAGTTGAAGTCCACGCCCCAGATGTCCTGATCCCCGGCGACGGTGCCGGCGGCGGCGATCTCGTAGTAATACTGCACCCTGACCAGGGCCGTAGGCGGGACGACCCGCCGAAACTCCACGCGGCCGATGGTGCGGTAGGCGTCGTAGTCCACGGCCTCCATCTGCCGGACCCCGTCGACCAGCACGATCAGGGCCTCGTCGATGATCTTGCGCTCGCCGTCATAGACCACGCTGGTGCCGTCGGGGATGATGGGACGGAAGTTCGTGTCGAAGGGGCCGGTACTGCCTGAGCCGTTGTAGATGTCCTCCTGATACCCCACGGTGTCGTCCGCGCGACCGTCTGTGAGACGGTCGTGGCGAAGCATGGTCACACCCAGCAGCAGCTTGTCGCGCAGCAGGGGCATCTCCGCCCGAGCCCCGTAGATCTGGCCCGGGCCGCCGTCGTTGTAACCCAGTGACTGGTAGCTCACCGAGACGGTGTCGGAGGCGCTGATGATGCGGGCCTGACCGTCGATGGGCTCGAAGTACAGTTGGCCCGAATCATAGTCCAGACGGTAGTCCGAGCCAAACCGCAGGGAGTCCTCATTGACCTTGACGACCTCGCTGCCCTCGATCACGGGGGTGTAGGTCAGGAAGTAGGGCCCGGCCGTGTCATTGCCCAGGAACGTCTGGTTGCGGACGACGCCCTTCTCCTGGATGTAGAAGGCGCGCATCAGCCCACCGGCGGGCAGGCGCTGGTCGAACTGCCAGCCCCGGGTGGACTTGCGGAACCCCGCGAACTCATTGCCCCCGATGCTCAAGTCCAGATCGCCGAACAGCAGCGCGGTATCGTCACCCATATACCCCGCCACCCAGCGCGTGTACGACTGGCCCCAGCCGCTGTCGGAGATGTCCGCCTGGAAGGCCAGACGGTTCCACACCGGCCCCTCGAGCCGCAGACTGCTTTGCCGCACCACCGAGCCGGTGTCCCACCTCTGGCTCTCGTAGGCGGAATTGGAGCCCTCCACCGCGTGCTCCTGGAAAGTCAGTGTGTTACTGCCGCTGATGGTGAAGCCCTGGAACAGGTCCATGCGCTGCAGCCATCCGGCCAGACCCGTCCGCGGCTCCTGGTCGTCCTCATCCTCCGGGTGCTGTCCCGGCTGCCGGTCGCCGGGGTCCGGCGGCGGTGCGTCGGGTCCCGGCCGAGGCTCGCCGGGGCCCGGCGGCGCGTCGGGCCCCGGTGGTGGTGCATCCGGGCCCGCCGCGGGCTGTCCCGCTTCCGGGGTAGGTGGCTGTGCCTCGCCGGCCGGTGTCGGCTCTGCCTCGTCGGCGGGCTCGCCGGTCTCCTCCGCCGGGTTCGCCGGGGCCTCGGAGGCCTGCTCGCCGGTGTCGGCGGTGTCCTCCGGGCCCGGAGTATCGGCGGGCTGCTCCCGGGTTGGCGGCTCGGCGGCCTCCTGCGCCCGGGAGCCGGGGGTCAGAAGCAGGCCGGCCGCCAGGGCCCAGATGAGCAGTAGCGGTCGCGCATGAGATGGTTGGCGAAGTCGCATGGGGTACAGTCGCAGTCCTCACAAGAGCCGCGCCGCCCTGGGCTGCGGCGAAGTGGCCGGGTTCCGGGAAGATGTGGCGCGCCGCCCGGCCGGGGCCGGTGCAATAGCCATTAGACGCGGCCACCCAGGGCCGTGTTCCCGCCCGCTATTACCGGGTCTTCAGAACGGTGGCCTGATAGCCGTAGGGCTCCATGTCTACCTGGACGGTTCGGCCCTCGGCCGTGATGGCCGCCACGGCCGGCTTGTCGGCGAAGTTCAAAGTCACCACCAGTATTGTACCATCCCCGGCGAATGCGGCCCAGTCCGTGGCGCCGATTCCTGTCACCTGCACGCGCTCGTCGCAGCGCCGGGCGAGCCGGAAGTAGTCCTCATACTCGGCGATGAGTGCGGCCGCCTCGGACGTGGCGTAGAACGCGCCGCCATCCATGGGCGGCAAGTACCAGATCAGACAGCCGTTGCCGCCGCTCTCCATGTACTGGCGCAAGAGCCTCTGGCACCAGGTCTCCATCCGCGGCGGCGCCTGCCCATCCCCCGTCGGCGAGAGGTACCACATCTCGCCTCCCATGAACGGCACGTCTCCCAGCGCCTCCAAGGTGGCCCGGATCGCCCCGCGGTCGCCGTTGTACCCCGCGATGGCGAAGTCCAGATGTGGCGCCAGGGCCGCCCAGTCCACTCCATAGTGCTCCCGGGTCCTCTGGCTCTGATACCCGGAGTACACCGAGAACTCCACGGGATGCTCGGCCCCGGCGAGCATCTGCTTGATCTTGCCCGCCATCCGGGCGTTCTGGGCGCAGCGGAAGTCCGTCCACTCTTGTCTGTACTGTCCGGTGAGGGAGTCGTTGGTGATCTCTGCGTCTTCGGGCAGCCCTACGGACCGACGAAACGCCGCCTTGCAGCGGTCGCAGGTGCAGAAAGTGGGCGGGTCCACCACCGGCTGCTCGATATCCCAGTTCGCCGCCGGGTACGGGCCGTCGTCCACCAACGAGACCAGCCAGGTCTCCAGGGCTTCCAGGGGCTCTTGGCCCTCGGCGAGCAGCCAGGTGGGGCAGTAGGTGTGCTGCATGCTCTTGCCGGAGAAGTCCACCGCCTGACACTCGGGGGTCTGCTGGAGGCTCTCGGCCATGCCGGGCGGGGCGTGCCAGGGCTCCCACGGGATGCTGAGAAACACCTGGTGACCGCGGTCCAGCAGGTGGGGCACCACCTCATTGGTGGTACGGCCGTAGGTCCATCTGATGCCGGATGCGTAGCAGTTCTCGGCGAAGGCGGCGGCCACGTCCGGGTTGTTGAAGGTCGGTCCGTAAAGGCAGGGACAGATCCGGGCCCTCGCGGGGCGCACGTTGCGCAGCGGCGGCAGGATACGCACCGCGCTACGCTGGGGGATCTCGACCACCGCGCCGTCGAGAGCCTCGAAGTGTGTGTACAGGTCAAGCTCGCCCGGCTGAAGCTCGCCGGGGGCCTCGAACAGTAGCGCCGCCTGGGCCCGGGCGTCCGGGGAACCCAGGTCCCGGCACTTGACGTCGGCGGCCAGCACATAGGTCTTCCCCGGCTCAACCGGGACCACCCCCTCCTTGTCCACCCACAGCGCCTGCTGCCGGTCCACCAGCTCCGGGGTCGCGACCACCTTGACACAGCGGCTGCCGTCCGGTCCCTCCGGCACCAGGAGGGAATCGGCGCCCCACTGCGGCTCGTCGAAGGTGCCCATCTTCAGGAGATTCTCCTCGCTTCCGACCTCGTGGAAGCTGAGGTTATCCACCCAGAAGGTGCCGGTGATCCCGCGGTCTTGCCACTTGATGACCAGCGGATGCACGCTTTGGGCGCCGGCGGGCGGCGTCACCGAAAGCTCTATCCGCCTCCAATCGCAGGTGCCGCCCCCGGTGATCCCCGGCTGATAGGCCAAGGTTGCCCCGGCCGCGTCGCCCCAGCGGAGGTTGATGTCCAGCCCGGTTCCGGGCAGCGCCTCGTAGCGCAGCTCGTGACGGGCCAGGGCATTGCCGGCCACCGACCCGTCGGGACCCCGCCGCACCTGCAGCTTCGCGCTACCGATGGGTTCGTTCGCCACATAGCGCAGCTCCGGCGGGGCCTGCACCACCATGGTATAGCCCTCCGAGGGGCAGCCCCGCGGGTCGTGCAGGTACAGGCGCACCAGTTGCCGACTCCCGGCCGGGAGATAGCAGACATCCTGTTTGGGGAAGAGCTGGGGACCGGGCTGAGGCACGTACACCCCGCAGGTGAGGTAGGCCTCGGTAGCGTCCGGGGCGGACCACAGGCCCTCCGCACCGGCGGAGGCCTGAGGCCAGGTGGCCTGGATGTCTGTGAGCCAACCGGCCGCGGGCTCCTCCGAGGCGGCCAGCCAGCGGGGCTGCAGCGGCAGGCCGTTGGCCTCGATCCGCGGCATCACCGCAGGCGCCGCGCCGGTGGCCTTCGCCCGCAGGCACAGCACGCTCAGGCCTGTGGGCAGCTCGAGGCCAAGGTCCGGTCGGGACGGGTCCACCGGCGCCCCATTGACAAATGCCTCGTAGGCCGCGTCGCGCGCCGCCACAGACCAGTCCAGGACCCCCGCGGCACAGGATACCGGTACCACGGCGGAGCGGGCCATGACCCGGCCGTCCTGAAGCAGGCTCACCGTCAGCCCAACCGTCCCGGCCACAACGGCCTCCATCTGCAGCGGCAGGCGCAGGATGTGCTCCCCCGGGCCGGTGGCCTCGGCCGCCTGCCCCGCAGTCAGTTCGCAACGTAGGGCGGTGTCGCCATCGGCCGCCCCGGCCACCCGGGCCGAGACCGCGAGCTCCCGCTGTTGTCGGGTGTGGGTGAATTCGCCAAGGGCCGGGCCCTGCGCGGAGAACTGCAGCCTCCCGAAGGCCGCCGGCTGATGGAAGTCCCTCTGCAGCCCACTCCAGGTGCTGTAGCGGCCGTCGGCCGAGCGAGTGCGGGTGACGTTCAGGCCCCACGGCTCCTGCCCGACTGCCCCCAGCGCCGCCAGCGGGATCGCCATCTCCACCGTGTAGGACCTATCCCCGCGCCGGGCCACCGACCGCCAGTCGCAGCTCCACGAGTCGTCTTTCCCCTCGGCCTCGTACGTCCCGGTGCCGGAGTTGGCGGCGAAGTGGTAGTACGACCGGGCCGTGGGGGCCAGGAACACCTCCACGCAGTCGTCGGAGAAGACGTTGGCATCGCGGCCGGTCTTCTCGGCACGCACCAGGTGCAGCATGTTCAGCCGCGGCTCCAAAAGCTCGTCGAAGGCCTCGACCGCCAGGTACAGATGGTCATCATCAAAGCAGACCTGCACCCGCGTCTGCTGGGGCTCCGGCTCCGCGCTCTGGGCGCTGAGGAACGGTGCGCCCACCGAGGCGACCTGCCAGCAGGCGTCATCGGTGACGCCGTCCAACAGCGGTGGCGCGGGCGCCCGGTAGGCGGTGAGCAGCGGCTGGGCCTGACACGGGGCGAGCAGGCACAGGAGCGCGAGGCCTCGGAGGACCGCGGCGCCGGCACGGGAGACCGGCCTGCGGCGCCCGGAGAGCAATGCTGTGGCCAAGGGCAATCGTCGCGCCATCTGCGCCACATCCCTTCAGCTTGGTAAACCAGCTAGAGGGTCTTCGCCAAAGGGGCGCCGCCGTCCTTCGCACGGACGGAGGCGGTGCAACTGCCGGGCTGCGTGGGTGCGTTTGCGGAGGCGGGGGGACGGCCCGGTGCCGCCGGCTCGGGGGCCCGCCACGGGGCGGCCGAAGCGGCTCGCGCAGGCCGCGGCCGTCCGTGGGGGTGGGCCGTCTGGGTCAGTCGAAGACAGGGGGCAGCACGCCGGTGGTGGCGTCCAGATGGACACGGATGGTGACCGAGGTACCTGCCGAGGGAGCGCTGTCGAGGCGCAGCTCACCTCCGAGGCAGCCCACACACTCGGCGAGCTTGGAAAGCCCCGTGCGCCGGCCGTCGGCGGGACCCGGGATCTGGGCCACACTGAACCCGACACCGTTATCGGCGACGGTGACCTCCAGGTGGTCTCCGTCGACCCCGGCGCCCACCCGCACCCGGTCGGCGTGCGAATGGGCGGTGGCATTCCGCAGCAGCTCCCGAACGGCGGCGAACACGATGGCGCCGGCGGCATCGCCGATCCGGCGCGGCAGAGGGTCGCAGTCGAAGCTGCCGCTGATACCGTAGTCTTCCAGGTCGGCCACGAGCCCCTTGAGACCGGCCTGCAGGCCCAGACTGTAGAGCGCGAAACTGCTCAGCTCGAAGGTCAGGGCCCGGCTTTCCCCGATCACATCCTCCAGGATAGCCGTGATCTGATCGGCCTGCTCCCGCTGTGACCCCGGAGGCAGTTGGTCCCTGAGCGACTGCAGGCGAAGCTGGAGCCCGGTGAGGCTTTGGCCGACCCGGTCGTGGAGCGCCTCGGCCAGATACCGGCGCTCGCGCTGCTCGGCCACGAGCAGCTCCGAGGTCAGGCCCCGTGCCGTGCTGCGGCGCCACTGCGGGTGCGACTGGGAGCGTCCGTGGGCCGTGACGTCCATCCCCGCACAGATCAGGCCGGTGATCCGACCGGTCTCGCTGCGCAACGCGCGGATCCGCCACACCAACCACAATCGCCTACCTGCCGCGTCGCGACACTCAACCCGGAGATCATCGTCCGGCCACTCGCCGTCGCAGATGAGCTGCAGAAACGACGCCACGCCGGTGGCATCCGTCCCCTCCGGCAGGGCCAGGACCTCCGCGACATTGCGCCCTGTAAGCTGCCCGGGCTCGTAGCCCAGCAACGTCCGGGAGGCCCCGGAGACGAACTGGATGTGCCCCCGGGTGTCCAGACGCAGGACCACAGGATCCCCGCGGGTGCCTTCGGTCTCGGCGGCGGCCAGTCGTGCCGCCTCGAAGGCCCGGCGGCTCGCGGTGACATCCGTCAGCACCGCGCGGATGCCGGTGAGGTTGCCGAGGTCGTCATACAGGCCCCGGCCCCGCTCCCAGATCCAGCGCTCGCCCTCCGGGAACATGACGCGGTAGGCGGTGCCATAGGCCTCTCGCGTGCGGACGGCCTCCTGGATAGCACGCCACAGCCGCCTCCGGTCCTGCTCGCCGTCCGGGCGGCGGATGCACGCGGGGCCCCCGACGAAACGGCCTGCGGCACAGTCGGCGATGGGTATCAAGCACGTGCGAGAGACAAAGCCCGGATGCCGGCCCGTGCATTTCTCGCAAGTGTCCCGGCCCGGCCGGGTCGCCTCCGGCCAGAGTGCCTCGTGCCCCACAGCCTCAGGCCCCGGGCAAGACAACGAGGCCTCTTTCGTCGTGGGCTCGAGGGCCGCCTGTGCAGGGCAAGGCGGGCGTCCCCCGCCGATGGGGGCCAACGGGCCGTCCTCGCAAGGCGGCGAGCACGGCATCGCCACGGCGACCGCCGCGGAGCAGTCGGCCTGCCCCGCAGTCGGGGTGGTGTCGGCATCACAGGAGAGCAGGTAGTCGGAGAGCATGGTCGCAACCGAGGCGACGAGCTCAGTCTCATCTTCTCCAAAGTCTCGCCCCTCACGATCGCTCAGGCCGAGGAAGCCCCACAGGATCGGGCCGCGGAGAACGGGCTGGACGATGATCGAGCCCGGAAGGTCCCGGCTCAGCACGGCGGCGACCTCCCGGGCAGGGTCAGAGTCGCCCGAGGCCGCGCGCCTGTCGGCGCCGGAGCCGAGTCCATCGCGCCCCGGGGTCTCATCTCGCGGGAGGGTCACGGCGTCCGGGAGGTCTGGGGCCGAGGACGGCCCGTCCCAGTGCAGTAGCCGCGCCGAGGGGTGTCCGTCGGCGTCGTGGGCGTGGCGGTAGAGGAAGGCGCCGGTGGCCTCCGTGGCTTCCCTCAGGCCGCTGAGCTCGAGGCCCAAGGTGTCCTCGGCCGACCGGCGGCGAAGCAACAACTGCCCGCAGTGGCCGATGGTGCGCGCGTAGCGCAGTCGGCGGGCCCGGGCCTCCGCCTCGCGGTGGTTCTCAACGAAGCTGGAGAGCGTCCGGGCGACGGCCTCCAGACGCCGCGCCGGACCGGCCTCCAGCACCGGATCGCGCTCGGCGGCCCAGTACACCCGAACCACCGCGACACCCTCCCCGCCCACACGCAAAGGGGCATCGGTGTACCACGGCGTCTGGCGACAGATGAAACTGCGAAAGGTCTCCCCATCCAGCATGACGGCAACGCCCGTGCCTCCATCGCGGGCGAAGACGTCCGCCACCAGTCCGGCGGCACTCCGCAGAACCGGAGCTACCGGCCTGGCGGGGTTCATACAAAGCAGCATGAGCTGCTCGAGGGGGACGACGCTGCGTGCGGGCAAGGGCATCGTGCCGCTTTCGTTCGGCGCCGGAGACACCGTTGCACTTGACCCGCTGTCGGGATGGGGCCGCCGTGCCGAGCACGGGGCGGAAGAGGCTGCGCCGGGGCGATGGGCCTGCGTGGAGATGGGTGCCATGGATAGGGTCTCTGTCGTTCCGCGCCCGGCTTCGGGTGCATGGGCGCCTGCGGGCCGCCCGTGATGGACTTGGTGAACCGCTACACCCACAGCAATGCGCGTGCCCATCCCCCGGGGGGGGATTTTGGGTGTCGGCGTCGAAGATGGTTCCATGAGAGTCGCAGGACCCGCGCATGGTTAGCCCAATGCTCGTCCCGCGCCACCGACGGAACGGCGGCCCACTTCGCGCTGACGATGGAGGGACAGATGAGAGGGCTCCCCGGTTTGCAGGATGCGTCGCACCATCGACTTGCCACCGACCGCTGCGCACCGGCCCGGACGCCCGGGCCTGCGCCGGGGCCGCCGGCCCACTCCGAGCCACGGCGCGCCTGTGGCTGGTGGTGGCCCGTCCTCTTGCTCGTCTGGCTGCTTCCGGCGGCGGCGCGGGGCGAACAGATGCAGGTCTGGGCCGCCGCCACTCCGCAGGTCGTCCGGCCTGGCGATCCGTTCAAGATCACCGTGTGCGCCGTCCAGTGGGATAACAGGGAGTACCGGCCGGCCGACTGTGAGGTGGTGTGGCCAAGCTGGGGACAGATGGGCCTGTCCGAACCCAACTCCAACAGGAGGCACCGCACCGTACGCACCTGGCGGCGCTGGGTTTCGGCCGCGACGACCCGAACCGTCGGTCTGACGGCCCGGACGGCAGGGACGCTCACCATCCCCGGGATCCAGGTGCGCGCCGGGGGAGCTACCGCCCTGACGGCACCGATCACCGTAGTGGTTGACCCCCGGGCCCCGGCCTCGGTTAGCGTCCCCGACCCTCCCCCCGCGGTACCGCTCGCCCCGCCCTGGGCGGCGATAGGTCGGCGGGCCCAGCCCTCTGCGTCGCCGCCGGGCGGCGCTCCCGCCGGGCCGAGGACCAAGCCCGCGGTGCTCATCGGCCTGATAGTCCTGCTGGCGCTCATCTCGTCCCTGGTCTACAGGGCCCTCCGCGCCAGGGCCCGGGAGGTGATGGATGCCGGCGATACCGCCCGGCCGCAGGCTCCCCCAGCTTCCCACCGCCCTTGAGCCCGGGACGACGCGGCGCAAGGCCAAGAGGCTCAGGGGGCGCGGCGACTGCAGCGTTTGACCGCCCAAGAGGCACTCTGCTATACTCCAGCCCGATCCCCAGAGCTTCCCGGTGGGTGAAGTCCATGTGGCCCTTCGGCGATCGTGAACGGTCCAAGGCCCGGGCAAAGCGGCGCGCCGGCACGGCCGCCCTGCGCAAGGGCGATCTTCCCGCCGCCATCGCCCTGCTCTCGCAGGCCGTGGAGGCAGACCCCGCGGACGTCGGCGCGGTGCTGAACCTCGGGCTGGCCCATCACCACGCCGGGCAGCATACCAAGGCCATCGAGCGCTTCCGGCAGGCCATCGAGTTGGACCCTCGCGACACCCGGGCGTACCTGAACATCGCCGCCGCCGAGAACGCCCTGGGGCATCTGGACAGTGCCGAGGCCGCCCTGCTGCAGGCTTTGCAGATCAACCCGCGGCAGGCGGGGGTGCACTACAACCTCGCCGTGATCTACCTCAAACGCCGACAGATCCCCAATGCGATGGCCGAGATGGAGCTGGAGCTGGCCATCAACCCCGGACACACGGAGACCCAGGCCGCGATCAAGGCGCTCCGGCAGCGGCTCATGCCCTGACCGCGGTACCACGTCGGGGCCCCGCCTGCCCCCGGACACAGCGGAGACCCCGCCGCTGAGGGCCTGTGCCGCCGAGCTCCCGGCCCGGCTTTCCCCGCGGGAAGGACCCTGTCCGGCACCCGGCGAACTGTCTCTTGCCCCCAACCCCCTGCCTTTCTGGAGGATCTGCGTGATGACCGATACCGAGCACCCCATCGGCAATAGCGAGATGGCTCAGTTCTGCCGCCAGTTCGCCAGTCTCATGCACGCGCAGGTCAACATCCTCGACATCTTCGAGGCCCTCAAGGAACAGACAGGCAGCGCCATGCTGCGCGATATCCTCGCCCATGTGCGCGAGGATGCGGAGATGGGGCGGTCGTTGGCCACCGCCTTCAGTCGCTACCCCCAGGTGTTCTCACCCTTCTTCATCAGCATGGTGCGGCAGGGCGAGCTGGAGGGCGAGCTGGACCGCGTCTTCTCGGACCTGGCCACCCACTTCGAAACCCGCCTGGAGGAAGGGGTGGATGCCACTCGTCGTCGCGACGGTGGCCTGACGGACCTGGAGACCGTGGCCTCGGTATTCCAGTGGATCTTCATCTGGCTCACGGCTCTGGTGGGGTTCTGCAGTGTGGGCGGGGGGCTGGTATACTATGCCACCCACCATGCCGGGCTACCCGGCGAGCCGCTGCCGAATGTAGCGATCTTCATCGGTCTGGTGATGTTCCTGGGGGTCATCGTGTTCAGCCGTGGCCGGCGCAGGTAGCCTCCGGGCGTGCTGGCCGCTTGGCCTCGAAACAGCCGATTGAGCACCTGTCCCGGGGGGTAGACTGGAAGATAGGCGGCCGCCCGGCCGTCTGTGGGGGGCAACCCCCACCGTCCGGCTGCGGGGTCGCCGGTGCCTTATGTCAAGGCGGTTGGTTGTTCTGTTCCTCCCCACCCGGCGAACGTGGCACGAACTCCTCTGAGTGCCATAGACACAGCACAGCCTTCAAGCCGATGCGACCCCGCGCCGGGCTATGCGCTCCCGCAGGGCCCACAGTCCGGCGACGGCCCCGAACCCCAGTATGCACAGTCCCGGTAGTAGTAGTGCGGTTGAAAGCGGCATTCCGGCATCCGCGAGCGCCCCGATGAGAGAGCAGCCCGCGATGACGCCTACGGTATTGGACACCCCCAACGCCCCCAGCAGGGTGCCGCTCCTGCCCGGCCATGCCCCGGCGGCCAGAGCGTTCAAGGCGGGATACTCCATGCTGATGAATGCCCCGGCAGCGACGAAGGCGGCCGTCGCCGCCATCTGGCCGGAGGCCAGGGCCGCGGCCACAAACAGGCCGCCCCCGGCCAGCCCCGGCACCACCAGCCAGCGATAGTTGCCGTGCCGCTCGCCGAAGACCGTCAGCACCCCGCGGCCCAGGATGAAGGCCGCGCCATAGGCCGCCAGGCCCCGGGCCGGAGCGAAGCTCACCGGCGCGAACCTCTCGTCACAGTATCTCACGAACCAAAGCGACATCACCCCCTCTCCCGAGTGCAGGGCCGCCAGGAGCACGATCAGGCCCATTGAGGCCCAGGGCACCGCCTCACCTCCGGTGGGGCACTGCGTCTCGCCCGCCGCCGGTGCGGGCTCCGGCATGCGCAGCCAGATGACGACGGCGGCCAGGGCCAGGAAAGCCGCCGCCACCGCGAAGGGGGTGTGGAAGTACAGGGGGCCGCGAGAAGTGTCGCCGGAGACCAGATGCAAGAGCCGGTCCACCGCCAGCGGCGCGGCGCAGTAGCCCACGGCCGCCGAGAGCTGCAAAGCGCCCATCATCTTCCGCCGTCTGTGGGGGTACGAGGCGCACAGATACGCGGCGGCGCAGACCAGGAACGCCGCGACCCCAAAGCCGGCAATGCACAGGCCGCCGGCGAAGGTGGACAGATGCCTGAGCAGGCCGCACAGGCCGAAGCCCAGTGCCGCCACACACAGCCCGGCCGCCAGCACGCGTCGCATCCCCAGTCGGTCCGAGAGCCATCCCCCCAGCAGTCCCGCCACCGCGCCCCCGGCGCTACCCACGGACAGCAGCAGGCCCAAGACCTTCTTGCTGGTGCCGAAATGCTCCTCGATCCAGGAGCCGAATACCGGGGTGATCGTGAGCGTGAAGGCGATCGCTAGCTGACAGAGCAAGATGAGAAGCAGGGCACATCGCAGGTGCTGTGGCATCGCTCGATCCGCCGCAAGGGACTTCGACGCGGACGGCGAAATCCCGTGGTCGATGGGTGCGTCCGCGTGCGGTCCACGCCGGTCTGCCGAACCACGGCTGTGGTTCCATGCCGCACAGGCGGCGACCTCCGGCCACACCCGCAGCCCGGATTACGTTACCATGAAGGCAGGTTGACCCATGCAGCCGCTTGTCGAGGTCACCAGAGGCAGTCTCGTCGAATGCACCCACTATGGCAATATCGCCGTCTGCGATGCCGAGGGTGGCCTGCTCGGCGCGGTCGGCGACCCGGAGCACGTGGTGTTCTGGCGCTCCTCGGCCAAGCCGATCCAGGCGCTGACGGTGGTGCAAAGCGGTAGATCGGAAGAGCGTCGTGTAGGGAAAGAGTGTAGGAT
>CAZXDD010000035.1:0-4575 GCA_964639415.1 uncultured Armatimonadia bacterium | reverse complement strand
GCGGTGCCGCCGACCGCTTCAACTTCACCGACAGGGAGCTGGCGGTCTGCTGCGCCTCCCACTGCGGGTCGGCCGAGCATGTGGCCACCGTCCTGGGGATCCTGGGCAAGATCGGGCTGGGTGAGGAGGCCCTGCAGTGCGGCACCCACATGCCCGGTGACGCCGCGGAGCGTGACCGCCTGATCCGCGCCGATCTGCCCCCCGGCCCGGCGCACAACAACTGCTCCGGGAAGCACGCGGGCAAGCTGGCGGCCACGGTGGCCCTGGGCGCCGATGTGGGTACCTACCTTTCCCTGGACCATCCCGTGCAGCAGAGCATTCTGCGCAATATGAGCGCCCTCTGTGGCGTGCCGGCGCAGCAGTTCGCCATCGGTGTGGACGGCTGCGGCGCACCGGTTCACGGCATGCCCCTGCGGGCGATGGCCACCGCCTTCGCCCGGCTGTGCCGCCCCGAGCAGATGCCGCCGGAGATCCGAAAGGCCGCGCCGAGGATCATCGCCGCCATGGGGCGCGAGCCGGTGATGGTCAGCGGCCAAGGGAGCTTCAACAGCGACCTGCTGGCGGCGTACTCGGGAAGGATGCTCGCCAAGGGCGGGGCGGAGGGGCTGTTTGTGGTGGGACTGGCGCCGGACGGGCTCGGGTTCGCCACGAGGACCGTGGACGGCAGCCACCGCGGGCAGTCCACGGTGGTGCTACGGGTGCTGGAGCAACTGGGGAAGGTGGACGAGGGGGTGCGGCGGAATCTGGCCGGGCACTTTGAGCAGACGGTGCGCAATTGCCATGGGGCCGATATCGGGCAGATTCGGGCGGCGGACTTCTCCATCGCCCTGTAGAGCCGCCACGGCCGGCTGCCCGACGCCCATGAAGAGACCAAAGAGGCGGCGCCAAGTGCCGCTCTCGTTTCGGCGCGAGCCGATAGACGCCACGGAGGCAATCACATGAGTATCAAAGTCGGACTCATCGGCGCAGGCGCCATCACTCGTCCCCACGTGGATGCCTTCGTGCGCAATCCGCATGTGGTCAAGGACGTCACCGTCGCCGATCCCTCACAGCAGGCGAGGGAGGCGCTGCAGCAGGAGTTCGGGATCATCCGGAAGACCTGCGCCGAGTATCGCGAGTTGCTGGACGACCCACAGATCAACCTCATCGACATCTGCACCCCCCACTATCTCCATGCCCCTCAGGCGATCGAGGCCATGCAGGCGGGGAAGGATGTCATCCTCGAAAAGCCCATGGCCCTGAGCGTGGAGCAGTGCGAGGAGATGGTGCGGGTGTCCGAGGACACGGGGCGGCGGCTGTTTTGCGCCCTGTGTCAGCGCACCTTGCCGGCACATGTCAAGGCCATGGAGATGGTGCAGCAGGGCGCGATCGGCAAGGTCTTCCTGGGCACGATCACCGTCATCGGCAATGAGTTCTCGCGGATGAACGACCCCCAGAGCTGGAAGGGCGACTGGGAGCAGGCGGGTGGTGGGGCGCTGTTTGACACCGGCTACCACGCGGTGTACACGCTGCAGCATTTCTTCGGGCCGGCGAAGGCCGTCACGGCCATGACCAGGCGCCTGATCGTGGAGCCCGAGAACAAGGCGGACGATACCAGCGTGGTGGCGTTGGAGATGGAGGGCAATGTCGTGTGCAGCATCGTGGTGACGTACTCGGCAACGGGCGACCGCTGGAGCGAGGAGCGCCGCCTGGTGGGGACGGAGGGGTCGCTGCTGGTGCGGGACGATCCCGAGGATGAGATGCCGCTTCTGCTCTTGCGGGGCGCGGATTTCCAGCCGGTGAAGGTCCACAATCCGCCCCGGGTGCAGCACTACGCCATTCGCGAGACGGTCTCGGGGTTCATCGATAACATCGTGGACGGCACGGCGTCTCACATCACGTTGGAGGAGGCGAAGGCGGCGGTGGCGACGGTGATGGCCTGCTACCAATCCGAGCGCGAGGGGCGGCGGGTGGAGGTGGGGTAGATTCCCACATGGGCGCGACAGTTGGTACTTGAGGCAAGTTCCGGGGCCGCAACCGGGCCGTTGGCCACTCCGTCGGCCACCGTCCCGCCTTGCGGGATCGGGCTTTCCACTCAGATTATGCATGAAAGCAATGAGGCTACATCACGCCACATCTGCGCCTGCGGCGGTCGCTGTGATGCCGTTCTCCCCCCTCCTCCCGTCTCCGCCAGCCGTTTGGCGGAGTAAGGGAGATGGGGGCCGGGGGGGTGAGGCGACGTGAGTGAGCGCCCGCCCGGAACCTGCATCATCTGCGTCTCCAGCCCGACCCGGCGATTCCGCCTTGCGGGATCGCCGCTTGGCCGTGGCAGCGACGCGAGGCGAACCTCCGCGCCGTGCTCGTCGGTCCTCGGCCAGGTGCTGACCCCGCCCAGTGAATGCGGCCGAAAAGCCCGCCTTCGCCGGGAATGTTGTCCTGAGAGCGTCCGCTCCCGGTAAGAGCGGCTCGAAGGATCCCCCGGGATACAGAGAGATCCTTCGCACTCTCGCTGCGCGAGATTGCCGCTCAGGATGACACCCTGAGGGCCGAGAAGTCCGGGTTCAGGATGACACCTTCACGGCAGAACCGGCTTTTCGGCCGGACCTCCGGCGCATCGAGCACGCCGCTCAGGCCCAAACGCGGTTCCACCGCTACCCGCCCTCGACTGTGGTCAGCGTCAGGAGCGAGAAGGGCTCCAGGCTGAGGCTTGCGGCTCCACCCGTCACCGCCACGGGCTCCAGATCCACGAACCAGTCGGTCTCACCGGTCACCACCGCCCGGAGGCTCTCGATGTCATCCGGCAGGCCGGTGAGGGTCGCCTCGCGGGCCGCGCCGGTATTGAGGACGTGCACGGTAAGCTTGTCCCGCTCCCCTCCCTGGCCCCGGAAGGCCGTAACCAGGACCTTGTCATTGTCCGAGGTCGTCGCCAGAGCCTCGGAGTGGTAGGGCGTGAGGTTACAAAAGTGCCTCACGAAGCTATAGCGCACCGTGGGCGTGAGGGTCTCCTCGCCCTGCGGCGTCTTGCCCACGGCCACGATGCTGTAGTCCGCGGTGAACTCCCACTGCATCGTCCCCTGCGGCCTGGCGTAGAGCAAGAGCTCCTGGTACATGCGGGCCTCCTGCACTGCGTACAGGAAGCTGTCGTAGGCCCGGGTGCGCCAGGCTCCGGCGTCCACCCCCAGCTCGGTGACCAGCAGGGGCAGATTGAGGCGCTCGGCCAGGTCTCCCCAGGCGCCGTACTCCTCCTCGCCGGCTCCGCCCCAGGAGTGAAAGCCCACGGCGGTCACGTACTGCATGGCCTCCGGGTCCTCCGCGGCCGGGAACGCGTAGGTGTGCGTGCCCCGGGGCCCGGTGGCGTCGGCCAGCAGCATCTTCGTCTTGAGGCCGAGCTTGGCCAGATGCGCGCCGATGCTCTTGATCGCCTCCCTGTGCTCCTCGGCGGAGAGGTACACGTACACACCGATATTGGCCTCATTGAAGGAGAACAGGTCCGGCTCCACTCCGTACCGCTCCTTGGCGTGCACAAGATAGGAGCCGATGCACTCCAGCAGCTCATCCCACTTGTCCGTAGGAACGGTCTGCCGCGAGCTCCTGGGCTTGTCGGGGTCCGCGTACAGCCACCTCGGCAGGTGCCAGATACTGATGACATACGGGATGCCCATGTCCTGGATCTGTCGGGCCAGCTCGAACTCCCGGCGCAGGTTCGAGTGGTCCTTGTCCCGGGCGCGCAGCACCTCCCAGTTGGTCTGCTCGGGGGACGCATTGTCGTTCTCGGGCTCCCACTCCTCGAGGGTCATCTCCGTGCGGGCCCACGCGATGTTGAGGTGACTGAGCGTGTACTGCGTCACCGGTGATTCGATGGCAAAGCAGTAATTGCCGCCGAAGCCGTCCAGCCTGTAGCGCACCTGCTCCGGGTCAATGCCGAGGCTCGCCGGGGTCTGGTCGGGCACGGCCGAGGCCTGTAAGGTGGCGGTGAGGGAGACGGTCTCCCCGGCCTTGAGACCCGGGGCGAGCTGGGTGAAGGCGGTGTACTGCGTGCCGTTCCACTCCCGGTTATCCTGCACAACCACCGGCAGCGCCCGGTCGAGCGACACTTGCAGACTCGTTGTCCCATCGGCCGCCACCATGGCGATCCCATCCGCCGTCCCCCGGGCGAAGTGGCGGCTTTCGGGCTTGTCCGGAGGCATGACGGCCTGGTCCACCGGGGCATCGCCGGCGGTGAGCGTACAGGTGCCGCCCCGGAAGTCGGCAATGGGCACATCAAGCCACAGGAACACCCCCTCGATATCAACCTCCGCCTCGGCGGTGACGCCGATTTTCAGCTCTACTTTGCCGTCGACCTCGCGGACTGTCTGCTCGAAGGCGTAGTCCCTGCCGGGCTCGACCTCGATCTTGCCCGCCCAGGCGGTGAGGCCCTCGGCGCGGGTGATCTTGACCTCCCGGGCGTCTGTGAGGCTGGGCTGCTTTCCCCATCCGCGCAGCGGGATGCGGAGATTGGTCTGGATGCTCATGTAGTCACCGGCCACGCGCAGGGCGGTGATCCGTCCCCCAGATCGGAAGAGCACACGTCTGAACTCCAGTCACCGCTCATTATCG
>CAZXDD010000034.1:7581-25012 GCA_964639415.1 uncultured Armatimonadia bacterium | reverse complement strand
TCTGGATACTGGCGAAGTGTATCTGGCGTACATTGCGGTCTTGGAAGACCGCGGGCACGGTGAGATTCCCTGAGGCCTCTGGATGCTGGCGAAGTGCGTCTGGCATACCTTGCGGTCTTGGAAGACCGCGGGCACGGTGAAATCCCCTGAGGCTTCTGGATACTGGCGACGTGCGTCTGGCATACCTTGCGGTCCTGGAAGACCGCGACTTCGACCACACACCCACAACCAACGGCGGCAGGTCGGCGAGCCCGCCCCACCGACGGCAGTGGCAATGACCCCGTCTCACTCGCCTTTGTAGAATGAGGCCGTCCACTGCGGCGCCGCCGGCGGCCTGCCGGGGAGAACCTCCTCCCGCCACTTCTCGTCCGTCAGGCGGTCGGAGATGGGATGCTTGAACTCATAGCAAGACAGCACCGGCCCCATGCCGATGGCGGTGCGGCCGTCGGGGAGCTTGTACGCCGCCAGCATCGTCTTGACGTACCCCACGCCCTCCTCCACGCACAGGCCGCTGTTGGTATCGGTCAGGACATCCGCGACGATCGTGGTCTTGTGCTCGTCCTCCTCAATGCCCTCGATGCAGCGCTTGATACGGCTACCGATCCACTTGATGTAGTCGGCGTCCTCCCGGCTGATGGGCTCGCCGCGCAACTCCGTCTGGCTGATGCGCAGGAGGTTCTCGATGATCTCTTCCAGGGCGGTGAGGCGCTCGCGCCCCGCGTCGTCCAGGACCTGGTAATGCTCCAGGCCCGAGCGGGTCATCCTCGCCAGGGCCAGCATGCGCCCGTAGAACTCCGGCACGGGCTCCACGTAGCCCGGCGGCGGCGGCAGGGGCTCGGCTCCGGGAGGCATGGCGCCGGCAAGCGGCATGTACGGCTGCTTGGCATAGAGTATCGTGTCGTGGCGAAGCTGAGCCCAGGAGGCTAAGGTCGCCCACAGCAGGCGGCTCTTGTACGCCTCCGAGCCCATGGCGGCCGGATAGCCCGCGCCGAAATCCTCCAGCAGCGCCTGCAGCGAATACAGCCAACTGTAGTACAGATTGGCGTTCCATTCGGCGGCCGACAGCCCGCCGAACTCGGCCCTGAGCGCGGCGAGCTGCTTGTCGTAGTTCGCGTAGGCGGTGTCGCCCTCGGCCTGGAGGATGTCGTAGGCCCGCTGGGAGCCCAGGACGGCCATCACGTCCAGTCCCCGGGGGAACACGCGCTGCGGGCCACCCTGGGTCTGCCCGAGGCTGAAGGGCTCCCCTTCGCCGGTGAACTCGCCGGCCTTCGGGAAGCCCAGCTCCTGCATCATGTACCCGTCCGGGATGAACCGCTGGCCCATCAGGCGCATGCCCTGGGTGGCGGTGAGGATCTCGTCCAACTGCTCGGGGGCGAAGGGTGGCATGAGCACCGGCTGCCCGGTGCCGCCGAAGATCCGCGGGGCCCGCAGGGCCGCAAGCTCCGACTTGAGCCTCTCCATCCCCTTGGGACCGAAGGCCTCGACCCAATTGCCGGCGGCGGCCCCCACATTCTGCAACGCCGTCTGGTACTCGGCAGGGGTCAGGTCGTCGGCGAAGCCCACATAGAAGGCCGTCACGGTGTAGATGCGTTCCCACGTCCGCAACACATCGGCGTTCGCCGGCTCATGCAACGCCGAGGCGATCAGGCA
Source organism: uncultured Armatimonadia bacterium (assembly GCA_964639415.1). Lineage (GTDB taxonomy): Bacteria > Armatimonadota > Zipacnadia > Zipacnadales > JABUFB01 > CAYRFY01. The sequence goes on along the minus strand of CAZXDD010000034.1, from coordinate 23,362 downwards.
CGCCTGGATCGTCTGGATGTGGGCATCCTCGTCCGGGATCAGTCCCCCGGTCGACTCGCCCTTGATGAGCATACAGATGCGGCCGTACCACATGAGGGCCCTGAAGTATCGCTGGAGGGCCTCGCTGCGGGTGTAATGCCCGCGCGGCAGGTACTGGGAGTAGTCCTCGTCGTAGACGAACAGCGGGCTCCGGGAGAAGCCCGCATGGGCCTCGATGAGCCCCAGCTCCGCCGCCACCTCATCGCGCACGACCGGTGGCACCTCGGCCTGCGGGTCGAGACACTTGAGAGCCACGGCGAAGTAGCCCACATTGCGCCGGGCGGCCTCCCTCACCGCCTCGGTCTCGGCGCCCGCCGCAGTGCCCTCGTACAGGGCCAGACTGCTATCCAGCATCTTGCGGGAGAACTCAGCCATGGCCGGCGAGAACTCCCGCTCCTCGATGCCCTTGAGGGTCTGATCGAACTGCAGGTGGTACAGGTGCAGGAGGGTGTCGACGGTCACGAAGACGGGCAGCGGCAGCTCATCGGCCTGCTCGTACACCTCGAGGATGTCCTCCGACCGGCCACGGTCCATGACCGCGAAGCCGTTGGCCCGGAGCGACGCCTCGACCGCCTCGGTTCTGAACCACTGCGGTACCTGGTCGATGTTGCAGACAGAGCCGACGTCCAGAGGGAGGTCGTACGAGGGCGCCCCGGCCTCGACCGCGGCGTCCACGGGGGAGTAGAACTCTCCGAAAGCGCCCCTGGGTGTCTGGAAACGTTCCGTAGTGGCCGACCTCGCCGGCGCGGGTGCCGGCGCCTGCCCGACGGCATCCTGGCGGCAGGCGAGCATTCCCGTCGCGACGAGCAGGAAGAGGCCGAGAAGCACCATCTTCACTCGCGGTCTTCTGATGCGCAGCATCCGCGTGCATCCCCTTTCGCGCCTGTGTCGGCAGAGGCCGGTCCGCCGGACCGGCCGATTCGGGTTGACGCCCCCCACCTACGGGAGCCGTCCTCTACGTTCTGTGCAGCGACTTGAGATAGGACACGCCTCCGGCATACCCCTGCGGGTGCGTGAACAGCCACGAGCCGGAGATGATGGCGTCCACCCCCGCCTGCACCACGAGCGGCCCCGTCTCCGTGTTGACGCCGCCGTCCACCAGGATCTCCGTCGTGAGGCCCTCGGCGTCGATGAACTCGCGGAGCATCTCGATCTTGCGCAGGGCGATGGGCATGAACTGCTGTCCCGCCGCTCCGGGCTCGACGCTCATGATCAGCACCAGGTCGGCCGCGGGCAGGACCGTCTCCAGGCACTGGAGTGGAGTGGCCGGATTGTAGACGATGCCCGACTTCTTCCCCAGCGAGCGGATGTGGTTCAGAAGCCGGACCGGACGCGGGTCGACCTCGATGTGGAACAGGATCTGGTCCGCACCCGCCTCGGCGTACTTGTCGATCTGCTCCGCGGGATTGCCGATCATCAGGTGCACATCGAAGACGGCGTTCGTGATCTCGCGGAGGCCCTTGATGAGCACAGGGCCAAAGGTGAGATTGTCCACGAAGTGACCGTCCATGCAGTCGAAATGAAGCCAGTCCGCGCCTGCGGCCACCAGATCGGTGGCCTCCTGACCAAGGCGAGAGAAGTCGGCGCAGAGCATGGATGGTGAGACTTTGATCACGGGCGAGCTCCTTCCATGGCTGAGACAGGCCGGAGGCGCGGTGCCTTCCATCCGGCTTTGACTTTGACCGCAGGGACATGTATCGTGTTCCCCTGTTCTGGTGACATTCACCGGGCGGGGGCCGGGTCCCTTGTAGTGAGTCACGAGTCGGCCCTGCGGGAGTCGGCGAGTCGCGAGTCAACGGCGAACGGCGCCAACGGCGTCTACGGCGCTAACAGCAACGACGCCAACGACCACGGCGTCTACGACTACGGCGTCTACGACTACGGTCCCGACCGGCGGGAGCAACGGCGGAGGCTTCACATTGAGCTGCCATGTCGCGAGCAGTGAGGTAAGGCCTGATCGGCAGGCATCAGGGCTGGACCCGATGCTGCTCCTTGTGGCCGTGGTCTGGGGCCTCAGCATGGTGCCCAGCAAGTGGCTGCTGGAGGTGATGGAGCCCGCGGGCACCCTGGTCTTCCGCTATGTCGCCTGCGCGCTCGTGGTGCCGCTGTCCCTTTCCATCGGCGCGCGGCGTGCGGAGGGTGAGCCCGGTCGGCCCTGGGGAACCATGCTGCTCGTAGGCCTGTGGGTGGCCGCGCAACAGCTCTTGTTCATCTACGCACTGGACCTGACCTCCGCCTCGGAGGCCGCCCTGCTCATCAGCCTGGCACCCATCTGGACCGCGCTCATCGGGGTCTTCGCGGGTATCGAGATGCTCTCCGGCGCCAACTGGCTGGGGATCGGCCTGGCAACGGTGGGAGCGGCGCTCATCATCCTCGGCAATGGGCAGGCGGAGTTCTCTTCGGGCCCGGCAAGACTGGCGGGGGACCTGCTCATGCTGCTCTCCTCGCTTCTGTACGGCGGCTTCATGGCCTACAGCAAGGGCGCCATGGCGCGCTGGGGCGCGCTGCGGGTGGTGTCCTGGGCCTTCGTCTTCGGCTCGCTGGCCGTGTTACCCGCGGGCCTGGGGCAGTTCATCGCCGCCGACTGGGCCGACTTCGATCTGCGCATCTGGGGCGCTCTGGTCTACACGGGCCTCATCGCCGGCGGCTGGGGTTTCGTGGTCTGGTACGGCTGCATCGCCCGGACGACGCCGGCGAGGACCGCGGTGTACCAGTACCTGGTGCCGGTCGTGACGTTGGCCGGCGCGGCGGTGCTGCTGGGCGAGCGCATGGCCCCCGGGCAGGTTTTGGGGGCCGTCGTCGCCATCGGCGGCCTCGTGCTGGCCCGCAAGCCGGTGCCGAGCCAGACCAAGACCGTGCCGGGCTGAGCCCCATGAGGGGCTCGACACAATGCGAAGGAAGGGGAGCGCACATGAAAGTCGTCGCCTTCAACGGAAGCCCACGCAAGGACGGAAACACAGCCCGCCTCATCGGCCACGTCTTCTCTCCGCTGCAGCAAGCGGGAATCGAGACGGAGTTGGTCCAGCTCGGGGGCAATTTGGTCCACGGCTGCAAGGCCTGCTACCACTGCTTCGGCCCCGACAAGAACGGCCGCTGCATCCAGGCCGATGACATGGTCAACGACTGCATCGCCAAGATGCTCGAGGCCGATGGCATCATCCTGGCCTCCCCCACGTACTTTGCCGACCTCACCCCGGAACTCAAGGCCCTCATCGACAGGGCGGGTCTGGTGGCCAAGGGCGGGGGCGGCCTGCTGCGCCGCAAGGTAGGGGCGGCCGTCGTGGCGGTGCGCCGTGCCGGCGCCCTCCATGTCTTCGACAGCATCAACCACTTATTCTCGATCAACGAGAAGATCGTCCCCGGATCAACCTACTGGAATGTCGGCATCGGCAGGGAGAAGGGTGAGGTGGAGGGAGATGAGGAGGGCCTCCGCACCATGACGGTCCTGGGCGAGAACATGGCGTGGCTGCTGAAGAAGCTGTGACAAGAAGGGGCGAGTCGGCCCTGCGGGAGCCGGCGAGTCGCGAGTCAGCGTCAACGGCAGTCAACGGCACCGGCCTCCGCGGGGTCAGCCGTTGACGCCGGCGCCGTAGCCGTAGCCGTAGCCGTAGCCGTTGACTCGCGACTCGCGACTTGCGACTCGTGACTCGCAGACTCGCAGACTCACTACCGATACACCGTGACCCTGGGCACCATTATCCCGTTTCTCCGACTCCAGATGCCCACGTACCCGCCGGGGAGCGGCTCGGGGTCCTCGTAGCGGAAGACCGGGCGGCCGTCGAGATCCATCTCGATGCGCGAGCCCACCTTGGCAACCCGCACCCGGAACCACTCGTGATGCACCCCGTAGCCCGCCGGCACGCGCACCTCCGGCGCCTCGGCGACCACGGCCCCATGCCTCAGAAGCTGGGTCTTCACTCGCCCGTCGCCGCCGAGGATGAAGCTGTAGCCGCTGCGGGGGTCGCTCTTGTCGCCGCACAGCACCGCATTGAGATCGCGGCAGCGGGTGGTCTCGGGGCCTCCGGGAGCCTCCATCTTCAGCCCGACCCAATACTCCAGGACCACGTCCCCCTCCACCGGCCGCTTGTTCCAGATTGCCAGGTCTCCCTCCCCCCACCCGGCGTACCACGACCAGCGCCTGTCACAGGCCCAGCGTGACGCGACTTCCCAGGTACCCGCCGATACCCACCAATCGGTGGGGGCGACTCCGAATACGTAGTCGCGCACGCCGGGCGCGTACACCGCCACGGCGTCCGCCGAGAGCGGTGCTCCGTCGACCTCGAGGCCCACGCGACGCAGGGCGGCCCTCGGGGCGAGCCCGGCAACCGGGGTCCCGTTCCACAGCACCTCCAGGGCTTCGTCCGTCCGGCGCAGGACCAGCTCCGCTCCGCCGTCGAGCGTCACCTGCTTTACGACCGGCGCCTCGCCGGGCTGAGCGATGAGGAGCTCTGCCTCCGACGCGTCGGGCCGCAGGAGAGTCGTGACCGCCAGCCACTCATCTGCCGTGGCATCCGTCTCGGGCGCGAGGATCAGACGCCGCAGCGCCGGCTTTGGTACCGGCAACAGCCGCACGGTGGCGACCACCTCGCGGCTGAAGCTCCCGGTGTGCCACAGCAGCGAGGGACGCTCGGGAGTGGCGTGCCACTGCATGGCCGGATTGGCCCAGGTGAGGCTGTCCTGCGGGCCAAGGGTGGCGGGGACATCCGGCACCGGAGAGCCCTCATTGCCGGGAGCCTGCAGGGGGCCGTCCGAGGGCCGGACCAGCACGTCGTCGAAGTCGGCTCTCCCGCCACGGACGAGGAGGCCCATCTCCCCGCCCTGCTGCGGACGGTACGGCGATGAGACAGCCACCTCCCCGTCGACCAGCCCCTCCAGCTTGTCCCCGGTCACCCTCAGACCCAGGCGGTACCACTGACCGGGGGCAAGGGCTCCTGCGGCGGACGCCAGCACCGTCTCGGCACCTCCTGCGACGTTCACCAGCTTCAGGGCCTCCGGACTCTCAGCGCAGTCGGCGGTGAAGGCGACGAAGTCCTCCTCCCCGCGCACCAGGGCGCAGAGACCCACGGTGGCGGCGGCTCTCGCCCGCACGGCAACGGAGCAGGCGTAGTTCTCCCACCAATCGGCCCCGGCGGTCGTGAGGCCGGTCTGGTCTGAGGCCCCGCGAAGGTAGAAGCCGTTCACCGACTGGCCGCTGTTGGGCAGGCCCATCGTGCGCCAGCTCCCACTGCGCCGCGTCCACGGATCGGGGTCAGCGGAGTCCCGCATGAAGTCGTCGGAGAAGACCACTTCGTCCACCGGCTGGCACGTGACATCGGTCAGCGCCCCATTGCCGGGCGACAGCGCCACCTGGCCACCGGGTGCCACAAGGGTGGCTGCGCGCAGGACGCGTTGGCCGTCCAGCAGCAGGAAGACCAGTCGGTCCCGGCGCTGAACCGTGAGCTGCACGGGGCGATCGCTCACTACCCACGGGGCGGCGCCCACAACCCCCGCAGCGGGTCCTTTGCCCACCCGCAGCTCGACGCGCCCGGGGGCCGCGGTGAGCCACAGACAGTCGCGCCCGGCCTCGCCGGCGGCGGTGAAGTCGCCGTCGAGCAGGAGTATGGCGAGAGCTCCCTCCTGCGCCGGCTCAAGCCGCGCCGTGACATTGTAGGCCCCTGCGGAGACTTCCTCGAGCAGCTCGAAGCCTTGGGGCAAGACGGCCGCATCGGCGGGGGCCCCCTCGGAGGTCTGATCCGGCAGGACTTCGGCCTCGCCATCCGCCCGGTCCAGCGCCGCCGGGGCGAACCGTGAGACGGCCTGCCCGCGACACAGGTAATCGACACAGGCGCCGAGTAACGGCTCCGTCGTCGGGCCGCGATGGAACAGGACGAAAGACAGCGGCGCCCCGCAGTAGATGAGTTCCCCCTCCCCCACCGGCATATGGACGGCGGCCACGCCCTGAGACAGGACGGACCTCCGGTCACCCGTGCAGAAGTGGGCCAGGTCCGTCGTCTGCTCCGGCTGCCGGGACGAGAGCAACATCCCCTGGAGGTGGAACAGGTCGATGGGCGGCTCACGGTCAAGCCCGCGCAGGAGCGGGTGGTCGCTATCGGACAGCAGGGCGTCGGTCTCATTGGGCACGCGCCCGCGCACAGAGACGAGCTGCGGCAATGGGGCGGGCCCCTGGAGCCCCGCCCAGACCTCCACGTACGCCCGGCCGCCTGCCGCGAGCCACTGCATCAGCGCGGGCTCCAGAGCCCCCCGGGTCGACACCGGGCACGAGAGCAGCAGCACGTCGAAACTCTCGAGCACCGCGGAGTCGGCCAGCTCCCAGGGGAACACGCGCTCATGCGGCATGCCCCGGGAGGTCAGCAGGCCGTCGAGCCCCGAGGGGTAGTCGCCACCGACACCGATCCGCAGAGGGGCCGGAGGCGCGAAGGCAGGCTGTGCGGCGCCCGCGAGGCAGGCGGCCGCAGCCAGACAAAGCAGGGCGACAGGCAGCGCCCGGTGGGGAGGGGAGGGTGTCATATCGGGTGACCAATCGCGGAGCCGTAGTTGTCCGGGCAGGACGGCAGTGAGGCGCTGCGCCCCCAAAGGAGGTAGAACGCCGAAACCGGGCCGTGAGGTCCATCGTCCCGGAGCGCTTCTCCGTCAGCGCTTCTCTCGCCGGTCCGGCCACCGGGAGGCCGCGGGAATCGTCCTGCGGCGCGGAGACGCGGCCCCCGCGGGGCGTTCCAGTCATCACCGCCCAGCGAGGGGAATGCGCAGTCCGGACCCCGGCAGGGCAGAGACAGAGCTGGAAGCGACGCCGAAGGCGGATGGCAGGGGGCCGGGAACGCCTGCAGAGAGGCTCGGGTGGGTGGAAGGTGGGAGGGAGAGGGCGGCGGGCGGCAGGCGACACGAGACCTCCGGCGGCGGGCGCCGGAAGTCTCGCGCCGTCAGGATAGAGCGGCTACTCCGCGACGGGGTTGAACATGCGCTCGGTGAGATTCTCCGGCCTCTCCCACTTGGCGTGCCCGTCGTAGAAGGCGATGTTCATGCCTTCATTGTGCCGGGCGTGACCGAAGTAGAACCCGCCGGCCTTCACGTTCGCGAGCCAGTTGGCGTGCGAGTAGTCTCCGGACAAAGCGGGGTTCGGGCCGCCCACTGCGCCGTACTTGGTCTCGCAGAAGTAGACCTTCTCCGCCGGCGCATTGACACTGGAGTCCTTGAGCCAGAGCCAGTAGCCGGCATCGGTCACCGGGCCGCCGACCGGCACGTACCAGTTCATGCCAATCCCGGCTTCCGGCCGATGGGTGGAGTCTCCGGGCCAGCCGGCGGATGTGTACCCCACGACGGTGCTCGAATCCGCCGACGGACACATGAAGATCTGAACGTTCTTGACGTACGGCATGAGCAGCCCGCCCCACCAGTTGCGCGCCGTCACGCCGAACTGGTCGGTCGCGTTACCACACCAGGCCGCACAGGGGCGTTCGTCATAGTCCGAACGGTACATGGCCGCCCCCAGACCGATCTGCTTCATGTTCGAAAGACAGGACGTCTGCCGGGCCTTCTCCCGCGCTCTGGCGAACACGGGAAAGAGAATGGCGGCGAGAATGGCGATGATGGCGATCACGACAAGCAATTCGATGAGCGTAAACCCTTTGCGCACTACGGTCGACCTCCTTGTGATCCCCGCGCCCGTGCCGTCTCACGGCTCCGGGCGAGCGGGCGTCTGTGTGAACCGGCCCAACGGATACCTGAGCCACGGGTGTCTGCTGTACCCCGGGTGCGGTCGCTCCTTCGGGTGTGGCCGCACCACATCTCCCCGACTCTTGGGCCTCCGCGAAGCCCTGCATAGCTACCCTACCGCAGTGACCGGGAGCCCTCAAGCGGTGTTTCCGAGACCACCGCGATGGACGGTAGGACTCGCAAAACGAAACACGGCGGTCGTCGGAGTGCCTCAACAGGCACGCGGCATTCGCTGCATTCTTGTGGCATTGAATAGGCCAGCGGAGCCGGGGCGAGCCGCCGGGTGTCGCCCGGTCTGTGCGAGAGCGAGCGTCGGGCACCGCGCCGTGGTGCGGGAGCGGCGCGGCGGCACATCCAGTAGCGGCGGCGCTGACGGTGGAGGGCAGCGCCCCGGTGATGCTGGGGGGGCCCTTCACGGCAAGGCAGGGGAACCCTTGGGTGCCGGGGAGGTGAGAGGGCTTGAGGTTCACTCTTCCCGGCCCCACCCGATCCTGCGGATCGTCCGGGGCCGAGAAGAGTGCGGGGCCGCCGTCACTCGAAGCGCGGCCGAGAAGTCCGGCCCGTCCGTTTCATGTCATTCCGAGCGTCCATCTCGCGCAGCGAGATAGCGAGGAATCTCGCTGAATGCCAGGAGATTCCTCGAGCTGCTCCCTCCGGGAGCGGACGCTCTCAGAACGACATTCCCGGCGAAGGTGGGGTTTCCGGCCGGACCTCTAGAACTCCGTCGCGCTGGAGAACTCGAAGCCCTGGATTCTCAGTGCCGGAGCCCAGGCGTACTCGAACTGCTCCCCCTCGGCCCCGATCATGTCCACATTGCTCAGGGCCTCCAGGATGCTCTGGGTGAAGCGTAGATTCCTGACCCCGCCCACGATCCTGCCCTTCTCGATGAGGAACGTGCCGTCGCGAGTCATGCCGGTGAAGATCGTCTTCACCGGGTGGATCATGTTGGTATAGTGGAAGCGCGTCACGAGGACCCCGCGCTCCGTGGCGGCGATCATGTCCTGCACCGAGTATTGCCCCGTGTTCATGAACACGTTCAGTGGCACGGGCCCCCAGGTATTGGGGGCCGGCAGGGCGTGGCCCGTGTTGGTGGCACCCTCCTCGCGGCCCGCGGTGTACGAGTCATACGGGACCGCCTTCAGCACCCCATTGTCGATCATGCTCACCCTTTGCCTGGGCACGCCCTCGTAATCATGAGGCAGCCTGCCGCCGCGCGGGTCGTGGCCGTCGTCCCAGACGGAGATGTTCTCGCCGCAGACTCTCTGGCCGAGACGCCCTGAGGTGAAGGAGCGCCCCTCCTGATGGGCAAGGGCGTGCAGGTCGTAGACGGCCAGTGTGCCGAGGAGGTCGGTCACGGCCAATGGCTCGAGGATGACGGTGTACCTGCCGGGCCGAAGGTCCCGTGGCCCGGCGCCGAGCAGGGCCTTGTCCGCCGCGCGGCGGCCCAGCGTCTCGGCGGACACGGTGCTCACATCATCGCTCTCGGCCTCCGCAAAGCCACTGGAGTCGGTGCCCTGCATCACGACCCTCATGCGGCTGTTGCTCCGCGCGAAGTACGCCTCGACGCCCAGGGAGTTGACGACCGCGACGGCGTCGGTTCCCGTCATCACCTGCCCCGCGGCGCTAAGGCCCTCCGCCGCGGCGATACCGACCATCTGCCGCACCGCCGCCGCTCGCTCCTCGGGCCCGCAATCCACCGTGGCCTGCACGGGAGCCAGGTCCGTGTCCCCCGTGGCCGCGATGGGCTCAGGGAGCGACACGAAGTCCTCGAGGTCCTCGGCATGGCGGGCGAGGGTCAGCGCCCGGTCCGCCAGATCGCGCAGGGACTCCTCGGAAGGGTCGTCCGTGCTCGCCACGCCGATCTTCTTGCCCACGATGGCCCGCATCGACACGCCCACGGAGCTCTTGTGCACGTTCTGGTGGATGGCGTTGTTGGCAAAGCGCGTGAGGCCCGATTCGTCGGCGCTGACGAGCACCTCCGTCTGCTCGGCGGCCGAGGCCTCCAGTGCGCTACGGGCGATGTCCAGCAGGCTTCGCTTGTCACTCATCGTCATCTTCCCCCTCGTCCTGCATGACTCCCGCCTGCACGCCGCGGAACCTGGCCGGTGCGATACCGTGGCCCACATGGGCGCACTGGCCGGGCTCGCCCTTGCCGCAGTTGGGTACTCCCCAGATGATCCACTCCCCTTTCGCCTTGCCGGCGATGGCGTCGCACGAGCCCCAGAACTCCGGGGTGATGCCCTGATAGGTGGCGTCCCGTAGCATCCCGCCCAGCTCACCGCCCTTGATCTCGTAGGCCACCTCGGTGCCGAACTGGAAGTTCAGTCTCTTGTCATCGATGCTCCAGGACGTATTGGTGCACAGCAAGAACCCGTGTGCGGTGTCGGCGATCATCTCCTCGAGGGTCCAGTCGCCGGGGAGCAGGTTGATGTTTGTCATGCGAACGAGGGGGATGTGGGACCAGCCGTCGGCCCGCATGGCCCCCTGGCTTACGCGGCCGATCACCGGCGCGGTCTCCCGGGAGGTGAGGTAGCCGCAGAAGATGCCGTCTTCCACGATCTGGGTGCACCGGCCAGGCACGCCCTCATCGTCGTAGGCAAAGCTCCCGAGGCCGCCCTCAAGAGTGGCATCGGCGGTGATATTGACGATGTCCGAACCGTAGCGGAAGTGGCTCTGCAGCTTGTCGGGAGTGAGGAAGCTGGTGCCCGCATAGCTCGCCTCGGTCCCCAGCACGCGGTCCAGCTCGATGGGGTGGCCGCAGGATTCGTGAAGCTGCAGGGCGGCCTGGGAGCCCTCGAGGATGATGTCGAAGCTCCCCCGCGGGAAGTGGGGGGCCGAGAGCAACTCACAGGCCTCCTTGGCCACGCGCTCCGCCTCGGTGGGCAGATCGAGCTCCTCCACCAGCTCCCAGCCGCGGGTGCCCATCTGGCCACCGTGGGAGGAGGGGTAAGAGCGTTGCTGGCTTTGCCCGGCGTCGGTGGCCGTGGCCTCGATCCCGGCGCCGGTCTCGATGCGGTCCTGGTAGATCGCGGCGCCCTCGGTGCTGGCAAAGAACTTCTCTTCATGCAGGGCGACGAGGAAGCCCTGGCGCAGCCGAACGTCCGCCGCCGCGGCCATGGCGCGGTCGCAGTCCATGAGCAGAGAGATGCGCTCCTCCAGCGGCACGTCGAAGGGGTCCTTCTTGGCGCCGTGAGGGACCCGGGCTACGGCGGGCTCCAGGGGCGAGAGTTCCACGGGCGCCTTGGCGGTGGTGGCGCCGGCCCGGGCGATGCGCACCGCCAGACAGGCGGCCTGCCTGATCGCCTCGGCATCCAGACGCGAGCTGGCGGAAAAGCCCCAGGCCCCATCGGCAATCACCCGGATACCGATGCCGCGGCTGTGCTCGGAGGTCAGTTGGTCCACCGAGCCGTTCTTGGTTCCCACCCGCTCGACGCGTTCGGAGACGTAGCGCGCGTCGGCGTAGGAGGCGCCGGCCTCGACGGCGGCCTCCAGGGCGATCCGACAGAGGTCCTCCATCGGCCCATCCCCCCTTTGGATACCAGCAAGTGTGGGAGTGTTCGCCGACGGCGCGGGTAGTCCTGCAGGGGAGCGCGAGCCGTGGGCGCCCGGCGAGACGGTTTGCGGGGCGGATCATCTGCGCCCTGCCCCGGAAGGATTTCCTCCTGATGTGCCGAACAACAGGCGGTGACGGCACGCGATGCCGTCTCCCCGATTTGTCGGAAAGCCGCGTGCGTCCCGCGGGGGCTCGCCCTGCACGGGGAGGGCGCCACGGCCTTGCCTGTTGCATTTTCGGTAGGGAATCCTATACAATGGCGGCCTAGGACAGTTGGCCCCGAGGCTTATTCCGGCGGGGGAGCCTGTCAGGTCACGGGGCCGTGTGCCGCCGGAGGCGCTGAGTGCCTTCGGTGGGGAGATACCGGCTGGGGATGGCTTGGCGGCAGGAGGCGCGGGCGCTCAGGCCGGTTGCGTGCTGCTTGCACGGCGGCCGTCGACGGAGGGAGTGACGTCTAGGTGGACGAGATCATCGTGACCGGTGGTAGGCCACTGGCCGGCAGCGTACGGGCAAGCGGCTCTAAGAATGGAGCCCTTCCCCTGCTGGCGGCCTCGCTGCTCATCGACGGCACCACAGTCATTGACAACCTCCCGGATATCCATGACGTCGCGACCATGATCAACATGCTTCGGGCCCTTGGCGCCAAGTGCGACTTCATCGGGCCCACGAAGCTGCGGATCGACGCGAGTAACATCACCTCGGTTGCCGCCCCGTACGAGCTGGTGCGGATGATGCGCGCCTCGTTCTACGTGGCCGGCCCGCTGCTGGCCCGCTTCGGGGAGTGTGAGGTGCCGCTGCCCGGTGGCTGTGTGATCGGTTCGCGCCCGGTAGATTTCCACATCCAGGGCTTCAAGGCGCTGGGCGCCGATGTGACCGAGAAGCATGGCGTGGTGAGGGCCACCGCCTCGCGGCTGCGGGGCACGAGGATCTTCATGGACCCGCGCCTGCGCAGCGTAGGGGCGACGGTGAACATCATGCTCGCCTCGGTGCTGGCCGAGGGCACCACGATCATCGAGAACGCCTCGCGGGAGCCGGAGGTGTTCGCCTGCCAGGACTTCCTGGTGCGCTGTGGCGCGCGAATCGAGGGGATCGGCAGCGCGACCGTGGTCATCGAGGGTGTGGACAAGCTGCACGAGGCGGATGTGCGCGCCATCGGTGACCGGATGGAGACGGGCACCTTCCTGTACGCAGCGGCCGTGGCCGGTGGCGACATCACCGTGGAGGACTGCCGCCCGGACCATATGGAGATCATCCTCGACGTGCTGCGACGTGCCGGCGCCGGCGTCACCACCGGGGAGGACTGGATCCGCCTCCGCGCCGTCGGGCGTCCCCTTCCCGTGGACGTCATGACCGCACCCTATCCGGGCTTCCCCACCGATCTGCAGCCCACTCACGGGGTGCTGGGAGCGGTGGCCCGGGGCACCACAATCATCGAGGAGACCATCTTCGACGCGCGCTTCAACTACACCGACGAGCTGGCGCGCATGGGTGCCCATATCCGCATCGTGGACAGCGCGGCCATCATCAAGGGCCAGCCCAAGCTCTATGCGGCGCCCGTTGAGGCCACGGACATCCGGGCCGGAGCGGCCCTGGTGATCGCAGGGCTCGCGGCGGAGGGCCAGACGGAGATCAGCGGGGCCACGTTCCTGGATCGGGGCTACGACAACATCGAGGCTAAGCTCGCGGCTCTCGGCGCGGAGATCACCCGGCGCAGCGACGCCCAGAGCAGGAAACCGCTATGCTTGGCCTAGGCGACCGCCTGGGCATTGACCTTGGCACCGCCAACATCGTCGTGTTCGCCCGCGGCCGCGGGGTCGTCCTGCGCGAGCCCTCGGTTGTGGCTGTCGAGCGGCGACTGAGGCGTGTGCTGGCCGTGGGCGAGGAGGCCCGCGAGATGCTGGGGCGCACCCCCGGCAACATCGTGGCCATCCGCCCGCTGCGCGATGGGGTCATCGCCGACTATACCATCACCCGCGACATGCTGGCCCACCTCATCCGCAGGGCCTGCGGCCGTCGCGGCCGCCTGTTCAAGCCCCTCGTCGTCATCTGCATCCCCTCCGCCGCCACCAGCGTCGAGAAGCGCGCCGCCCTGGACGCGGCCAGATCCGCCGGAGCCAGAGAGGCCATTCCCATCGAGGAACCGATGGCCGCGGCCATCGGCGCCGGCCTCCCCATCGAAATGCCCGGAGGCAACATGGTCGTCGATGTCGGCGGCGGCACCACCGACATCGCCGTCATCTCGCTGGGCGGCATCGTCGTCAGCGACTCGGTGCGCATCGGCGGCAACCATCTGGACGAGGCCATCTCTCGCCACATCCGGCGCGTCTACAGCTTCGACATCGGAGAAGTCACCGCCGAACGGATCAAGATCAGCATCGGCTCGGCCTACGAGCTGTCCCAGGAGATGGAGATCGAGGTCCGCGGTCGTGACATCATCTCGGGCCTGCCCAAGGTGGTCACCGTCAGCTCCGTTGAGGTGCGCTCGGCCATGTCCGAGGGCGTCTCGCAGATCGTGGCGCGCGTCAAGACGATCCTGGAGCACACCCCTCCCGAGCTGGCCGCCGACATCATCGAGCGCGGCATCACCCTCACCGGCGGCGGCGCCCTGCTCAGAGGCCTCGACCAGCTCCTCGAGCTGGAGACCGGCATCCCCGTTGTTGTCGCCGACGACCCCATCAGCTCTGTAGCTGTGGGCACCGGGAAGGTGCTGGACAGCATCGAGAAACTGCTGCTGGGAATCCGCTCGTTCGGCTGACAGACGCGCCGACTTCCCGCTCTGCACGCTCCCCTACTTGACGAACAGCCCCGGGTCCTCTCTCAACCGCGGGATCATGACCTGGCAAAAGGCGCGAGCGTCCAGTAGCCGCAGCTCCGCCGGCCCCGCCTTGCCCATCCTCACAATCCCCTGCTCGATAAGCTCGGGCTCCAGGCGCGGGTAGTCCCTGGGCGTCCCGTACAGGTGGATGCGCAGCGGGGTGTCCAGTCTGCTCCCGTCCGGCAGCAACACCTTCGCCGCCACCGGCTCCGCGACGCAGACATACGGGACCCCGGCCAGCTCCTCCACGTGGTGGCACAGCGTACTGGACGAGAGGTCGACACCCACCAAGAGCACCTTGCCCAGGGCCAGGCGCAGGCGGTGGAAGGGCGAACCGATGCCACAGGGGGTGGTGCAGTGCTGATGACCGGTGGTGCACCAGTGAGCCAGCGCCCCCAGAGCGCACACCGAGTGTGTCGCCCCCAGACTGCGCACAGCGCCCCGCAGCTTCCGGGCCGTCTCGGCGATGGCGCCAGTCCAGCAGGGGTCCTGGTGGGGGTGGAACAGAGGAGGGTTGTCCGCGCTCAGCTTGCTATGGCCGGTGAAGGTGGGGAAGATCACCGTGCCGCTCTCGTCTACCGCCGCCCGAAGCGCGGCGATCACCGTGGCGGCACCGCCCTCGACGTGGCCCAGGGAGGACAACGAGGAGTGCACCAGGACGGTGTCGCCCGGACGCACGCCCAGGCGTCTGAGTGCCGCGATGAACCCTGCGGTGCCGAGCCAGCTCTCCCTGCTCCGGGCGCCCATCCTGCATGTCCTCTCATCCGGGGGCGCCCGGGACCGGACTAGCCGGCCTTCGTCTGCTGCCCCGGCACGTCCAGTGGTTCCTCGCAGGTGGCCGCCGAGCCAAGGGGTGTTATCAACACGGCGGCACCCTTGGAGACCAGTACGAACTCCCGCCGGTCATCTGCGCGCCCGGCCGAGGCCGGATAGGATACGCGGACGCCGGTTACGGCCACGTAGTCCAGGGAGGGGTCGTTGAACAGGTCGCTGACCCGCTGGTTGTGGCGCACCGTCACCTCGCCATCCAGAATCGTGCCGCCAGCGAGCATGATGCACACACGCTCTCTGGTGGACAGCCCCCTCATGGCGTTGGCGTACACCAGACAGCTCTTGCACGCATCGCGGGGCCGGTCGCAGCAGGGAGAGACCGTCATCTCCCAGCAGTTGCGCCCAACCTCCTTGGCCCGACAACCGTTACAGACGTTGCCTGCCCGCGGATGCACCTCGGCACACATGCACCCAAGCTCTCCGGCGATGTCCGAATGTGCCAGACCGTCAAACTGCTCCATGAGCAACGCCCCCCGTCTCGTTCGGCGAAGACACCAAGGTGGTGTCCTATTCTGTCATTGGCCCAAATCGCCGATTCTTGAATCACCGCCGCGCCCGCAGCCTTTCGCAGGCCCCGGGCGCCGGAGCGTTGCCTCTTGCTCGGCGACCCGTCAGCGCACAGTGACGGTCTTCCGCGCGTCTCCCCCGAGCACCTCAACGGTGGCCGCCTGTCCCTCGGGCAGGTGCTTCTCCGCCACCGGGCCCTCCACGACCTCGCCGTCGATGGTGACCTGCGCCGATCCGGCGGCCACCAGCAGGAGCCTGCCTGCGCCCTGCCGGACGGTGCCCACCGCGGCCGGCGGATCGGCCTGGAGGAACTCGATGCGCTCGGC
>CAZXDD010000034.1:6947-7571 GCA_964639415.1 uncultured Armatimonadia bacterium | reverse complement strand
GGCGATCCGCCACCGTGGCGTCATCGCTGACCAGAGCCGGACTGAGGGCCACCCGGCTCACCAGCTCCTGCACCTGGCGCGCGCCGCCCAGCCGCTCATCCTCCACACCCAGTCCGGCCAGCGCGCCATCCTGTCGCTCCTGCAGCAGGCTCAGCAGGTCATAGTCCTCCACTCCCGCCCGGTACATGGCGAAACGGATACTGCCGATCGGGGCGCCGGTGCGGTCCGGCGTCGGGTACAGGAAGAAGCCCCCGCCGTTCTGGGGCGCGTACTGATTGGCCACCGTCCACGGGTCGCTCTTCCATTGGCTCACCGCCCACCACTCCACACCCTTGATGCCGTAGCGCTTCAGGCGCCAGGGGAAATGGCGCATGAGCAGAGACGAGTCGGGGACATCCATGCTGTAGAGGCTGTTGTCGTAGGCCCACAGCTCGGCGCCGTGCTCCCGGGCGAGCTCGGCCTGCTGCTCGGAGTAGCAGCTCGGCCAGGGCAGACACCAGATATCCACCAGGTCCAGCAGGGAATCCGTCACTCCCGCGGTCAGGTAGATTCGGGCGTCCGGCGCCGCCTCCTTCACCAGCCGCGCGATATGGATGCAGTTCGCCGTCATCTCATCGTTCTGTG
>CAZXDD010000034.1:1279-6937 GCA_964639415.1 uncultured Armatimonadia bacterium | reverse complement strand
CTGTGGCTCGTCCCAGACCTGCCAGATGGCGTCCTGCATGACCCCGGCGGAACGGAACGCCGCGGCCACCTGCCGGCAGTAGCTCATGAAGGCCTCGTCGAACTGCGGGCTCAGCAGCTCGAAGCCGTTCCACTTGCCGTCCTTGGCGTAGAACCCACCGGCATCGCCGAGGAACACCGAGGGCGCGTTGAACACATGGAAGTCGTAGGCCGTAAGCTTGCTCTGCACCGCTGCGGGGAGCTTGCCGGCATCCACCACGATCTTGCCGTTCTGAACCGAGACCGACAGGCCGCCCACGTAGGACGAGCCGGAGCAGCGGTGGTCACGCAGGGCCTGCAGGAAGAGATGCTCGTAGCCCTCGTGTTGCTGCCAGATGCGGGCGATGGTTGTCAGAGTGGGCCTGGGCGGGAGGTCGAAGCCGTAGACGTGGAGCTTGATGGGTACCTCGACCGCGAGCCCCTCGGCGGCCAGTGCCATCCGGCACAGGTAGTCGCCCGCCGGGGTCCCCGGCGGAACGTGGACGGTGACCCAGAGCGACCGCGTCTCTCCGGCCGGGATGTCCAGGGAGGTCTCGGTGAGCAGAGGGTCCGGTGTCGGGCCGCTGCGCCCACGCCCGGAGGTGGGGTACGCGATGTCGACCAGGCCCACGAAGTTGGCGGCCATGATCTCCTGCCCCAGTGTCACCGGTCCCGCCGGAGCGCTGAACGAGAAGCTCAGCCCCCTGAGATCGCGGTCGGCACGGAGGCACACCTGGGCGGTCTCGTACTCCCCTCCGGCGGCCGCAAGCTCCAGGCCGTCGACCTCTCTCTCGGGCGCGATCTCGTCCGGGTAGACCTTGCGCAGAGGCCCTTCGGTCCACAGTGAGACGCCGGGCGAGGGCTCGGGCAGGCAACCGCCGCTCTGGGCCACCATCCAATCCCGCGGGTCCACGGCCTCCAGGGCGATGTCGTCCACCAGCACCTCGGCCCCGGCGCCCCGGACCCAGAACGTGAGCGCGATCCCGCCCCAGTCCGGGTGGGCGGCGAAGTCCACCTGATAGCGGTACCACTCGCCCACGCCGGCGTCCAGATTGGGGCGGAAGAACCGCCACCCGTGCTCCTCCCACGGGCTCAGGGCCCGGCCGGCCTTGTCCGTGGAGGCCACGCGCAGCTCGATCATCTCCGGCACCGTCACCGACTTGTACCACACCGACAGCGAGAAGGTCCGGCAGTCGTCCGGCAGCGCGATGTGCGCCGAGTTGGTGAGACCGAGCAGCACCTTCTCCCCCTCGGGCGCATTGGCGATGCGCGCACAGCCGGCCCCGCCGTGCGCGCCCTCGGCGGCAATGGAGACCTCGCCGTGCGAGAAACCCTCGGGCCGGATGACGTTCCAGCCCTCCATTCCCGCCTCGAAGTCGCCATTGGCAACCGGCACCGGAACGGCCCCGGCCGCCACAGCCCAAAGCAATGCCACCACCAGCGTACAGCGAGTTACCGGTGCCATGCTACTTGCCCTCCGTACGTCCGGGGAACATCCAGTCCTCGCGGTCCACGTCGGTGAACACTACCTGGGTGACGCCGGGCGGCACACCCACACCCACCATGGCCTTCTCGATGGCGTCAGCGACCTGTCGCTTCTGCTCCGTGTCCCGGCCCTTGTACCATTTGATCTCAACCATGGGCATGGCAAGCGCCTCCCTCTTCTCGTCGCTTGGGTGTGGTGCCCTTGCAGCAATGGACCGCCGTTCCCCCGCCGTTCCCCCTGCCGTTTCCCCTGCCGTTTCCCCTGCCGTTCCCCCGCCGTTCCCCCGCCGTTCCCCCGCCGTTCCCCCTGCCGTTACCGAACCACGACCGCCTTTTGCCCGCTGTCGCCGGAGCGCCAGGCGGCTTCGGTGAGCTGGATGACGCGCAGACCGCACTCGGGCGGAGCCTGGATCTCCTCCTCGCCGCGGATGGCGGCGATGAAGTTCTCGTCCGGGGTCCAGGTGCGGCCGAGGTCCTCGCCGGTGATAACCTGCTTTTGCTCCCCGCCCTCCCACAGCCAGACATCGTTACCACGGATGGCTAAGGTGGCGTCCTCGCACCACATGGTGATCTCCTCAAAGAAGTTCACCGCATGGCCGACGACGGCGAGATTGGCCTGGGCGCCGCCGTCGAACTTGACGGCCATGGCCGTGAGGATGTCGATCTCGGCCCCGAGGTTATCGATGAAGGCGAACACCTCGGCCGGTTGCAGGTCGGTCATCCACAGGATGATATCAAGCAGGTGGCTGCCGGAGTCATTAAGCTGGCCGCCTCCGGAGAGAGCCATCTTCGAGCGCCACGTTCCGCGCCCCACCTGGCCGCGGTACCAGTTCTGCGACTGGAGGCAGGAGATGAAGTGGCACTTGCCGTACTGCCCGCCGCTGATCTTCTCCCGGCAGTAGCGGTAGGGGGCCATGTAGTGCCTCTGGTAGGAGACGCCCATGGTCAGCCCGGTCTGGTTGACCTTGGCGATGA
Organism: uncultured Armatimonadia bacterium; assembly: GCA_964639415.1. Taxonomy (GTDB): domain Bacteria; phylum Armatimonadota; class Zipacnadia; order Zipacnadales; family JABUFB01; genus CAYRFY01. Next base: position 4,460 of record CAZXDD010000034.1, on the reverse strand, counting down.
CCTCCTTAGCGTGCTGGACCTCGCAGACCATGGGCTTCTCGCACAGGACGTGGAGGCCCTTGTCCAGCGAGGCCATGATCTGCTCGTAGTGCGAGGTGTGCGGGGTTGAGATCTCTACGGCATCCATCTGAACCTCGGCCAGCATCTGCTTGTAGTCGGAGAACTGCGGCAGCTTGGCCAGGCTGGGATGGGCTTCGGCGGTGGCCGCCAGGGAGGCCTGGGCGGTATCGCACAACCCGACGATCTGTACGCCGTCGATATTGAGCAGCCTGCCCATATGCCCGCGGGCATTGCCGCCGCAGCCGATCATGCCGACGCGAATCCTGTCCAGAGCCATGAGACTTGAGCCTCTTTCCTGATGGAGATTCCGGCCGGGGTCTGGGGGGGCGCCCCGACCGCTACCGGCGCCATCGCGGAGCGCCGGAACAACTGGGGCAGTTTTCCCCGGAGGCGACCCATCACCCTCCTCCGGGGTTCTCGGCGGATTGCATGCCCCTGGCCATGTGCGAGGGGTCTTCTTGACCTGTGGCACGGCGCCTGTCGCAACCCGCCGGGCACCTGTGCGCGGCCGGCGGCACATTTGGAGGGTCCGGCGAAGTGCGCGCCCGGGCGCGGAACCGCATGCCCTACAGGCGCCGTGCCGGGTCGGGAACCCGCCGGGGGCAGGGCACGGTCATCGGTTGATCCGGCACGGGGAGGAAATCCTCGGCCGCGGCGGGAAACACTCGCTGTGCGCTTGCGATACATGACCGCGAGGAGGCCTTGCCCTTGCTTTCCGCCGCTATGCTCGGGCGATCCGTCCAGGAGATCGACACGCCCGCCCTGCTCGTCAGGCACCATATCCTGGAAACCAACATCCGGCGGCTGCAGGCGGCCGCGGACGCCGCGGGACTGCAGGTGCGGCCGCACATCAAGGCCCACAAGACCCCGCAGATCGCCCACCTGCAGGTGCGTGCCGGCGCCGTGGGTGTGACCTGTGCCAAGATCGGCGAGGCCGAGGTCATGGCCGACGCCGGAATCGAGGACATCTTCATCGCCAATCAGATCGTGGGCGAGATCAAGCTGCGGCGGCTTTCGGCTCTCGCCCGGCGCGTGCCGCGGCTCTCCACGGCGGTGGATAGCCTCGAGTGTGCTCGAGGTCTCAGCGAAGCCTTCTCCACAGCGGGCCTGGATCTGGAGGTACTGGTGGAGGTGGACACGGGCGCGGGGCGCTGCGGGGTGGCGCCCGGGGGGCTGGTGGAGCTGGCCCGTCAGGTGGCCGAGATGCCGGGCCTCAGCTTCGTGGGCCTCATGGCCTACGCCGCCTTGGCCTACCAGGCCGGAGGGCCGCGGGAGCAGGCGGCGGCGGCGGCCCAAGAGGGCGAGACCATGGCTGCTCTGGCCGCCGACCTGCGGGACGCAGGCCTACCAGTATCGCGAGTCAGCGGTGGCAGCACGCCCACCGGATTGCACTACAAGGCCGGCTGCGGCCTCACTGAGATCCGCTCCGGCACCTACTGTCTGTACGATCACAACCAGATCGACCTGGGAACAACCACCCGGAACGATGTGGCGGCCACCATCCTGACCCAGGTTATCAGCGTTCCGGCGGCCGACCGGGCCATCTGCGATGCCGGGACCAAGTCTCTCGACCAGCAGGTCAGCCAAGTCACGGAGGGCTACGGCTGGACGCGGGGGGAGCCCCGACTCCAGGTGGCCAAGATCAACGACGAGCACGGGTATCTGCGGATCGCGGAACTCCCGCGCAAGCCCCGGGTGGGCGCGCGCTTCGAGATCATCCCGCCGAGGATCTGCACGGCACTCAACCTCTATGACCTGATGTACGTCATAGACAAGGACGACCGCATCATGGACGTGTGGCCGATCGCCGCCCGTGGCAAGAACGTATAGGTCCGCACGCGGTGCCGCCGCCCGTCCCCAATGGCGTGCGGGATCACGGGTCTCGTCGGGCGCGACCTGCAAATCCGTTACCGCGGTGCGGTGGTTTCGGGCGCACAACCGGCGGCGGGCGGCCCCGTGGGGGAGGAGAACCAGGCGCGGACAGCGAATTGCAGGGCTTGATCGAGCCTTCTGGTGGCATGGTCGGGTGTGGTGCCGTCGCCATATTGCTCAAAGCACGCTGGACAGCCTTGCTGGACACTGGTATGCTGACAAATATGGTGTCTTGGGTGCGAACGCGCCTGCACGACAGGCGACCGGGCGTGGTGCACGCCCGGATTGTCTGCTTGCTGTGGCGTCTGCCTTTCAGCCGAACGTAGACCATCAGGCCAATGCCTGCTGCGGCCCGTACCGGAGGCGGTTTCCATGCGGTCAGTCCCCGCACTGCTCCTCATCGCTGTGACCCTTGTCGCCATGCCCGCCATGGCGCAGGTCAAGGTCGATTTCTTCGCCTGTGACCCGGGCAAGCTGATTGACCCCACAGCACCTACATTGCGTGAGATCATGCTGGACCTGGGCATCGCCCCCGACCCGGCCAACAAGGACCAGGACTTGCTGACCCTCGTCCTGGAGCAGACGGAGGAGAAGCCCCCCGAGGTCATCGGCTATGCGGTGCGGATCACCAACAGCACCGAGGCCGCTGTCCCGCTCAGTCTCCAGACCGTGCAGTTGGCCGAGGGGAAGTGGAAGGACGCCACCGCCGACATGGGGAAGCCCAAGATGACTCCCGCCAGTCCGGTTAGCCTGTGGGCGGGCGGTAAGTCGGTGTTTGCCGCCGGCGACGAGCTGGCCGCAGGCAAGTCTGTCACCGGCGTGGTCTTCTTCACCCTCCCGGCCCCCGAGGGGCAGGCGGCCGCCGACCCCGCGGGTCCGCGGGAGGTCCGCTATGTGCCCCCCGAGGACAGCGAGATCGAAGTCGCCGCACCAGAGACCGAGGCCGGCCTGCTGTCCGAGGTCGGGGCCGATTGGACGATCTCTCCAACCCCTGCGGCGCCCTCGGGCAAGCCCAAGGTCTTTCCCGCGGCCGGCAATGCCCCGGACGACACCCCGCTGAAGCCCGGGACGCCCGGAGCCTTTGCTCCGGCACCTGAGAAGGCCGTCACGGCCAGCAACAACATCGTCGGCGAACAGACCCAGCAGGCCGCCGGCGGCATGGGAATGCCCGGCGGGATGCCGGGCGGCATGGGGATGCCCGGCGGGATGCCGGGCGGCATGGGGATGCCCGGCGGGATGCCGGGCGGCA
>CAZXDD010000034.1:0-1179 GCA_964639415.1 uncultured Armatimonadia bacterium | reverse complement strand
TGGGGATGCCCGGTGGGATGCCGGGCGGGATGCCCGGTGGGATGCCGGGCGGGATGCCCGGTGGAATGCCCGGGGTCCCCGGCATGCCCGGCGTCATGCCCGGCATGCCGGGTGTCGTGCCCGGGGCGGGTCCTGCCGCCACGGCCGAGCCACCCGCGGCTCTGCCCGGTGGGGCTCGACCGGGGGGCGGTCGCAGGCCCGGTAAGGCGCCTGCGGCGACCGAGGAGTAGTGAGGCATCCGCGGCGCGGCACCGCGCTGCGAACGTGGCGCGGGTTACCGGGCCCGATCCAGTCCCATCGCCGAGTTTGCAGTGATCCTCGACACAGCACCAACTCTGCGAAAACCGCGGGAGCGTAGTACCAACCGGGCGTCTCTTGCGCGCATCCAGGGAGAGCTATCACATGTCATCATCGAAGCTTTGGGCGGTATGTCTGGCGGTCCTTCTGGCGCTGGCCGGCATCGCATACGCGCAACCCATGGGTATGCCCGGCGGCATGGGTATGCCCGGCGGCATGGGTATGCCCGGCGGCATGGGTATGGGCATGGGGATGGACATGGGGATGGGAATGGGCATGGGCGGCATGGGAATGGGCGCCCAGGCCGCACCGAAGTGGGTCTCTCCGCTGGTGCCGCTGTGCTGGGCTGTGGGGCGCACGCAGTACCCCGGTATCGCGTGCCTGTACGCCACTGCGGCCCAGAGGGCGCAGCTTGAGGAGCTCATCAGGCAGGTGGCCCCCACCAGCATCGAGGGGCGCTTCTGGATCAAGTTCGCGGATGTCACCGCCGATAGCGAACCCCCCAGCTTCATCACGGAGGTTCTGGATCCGGAGTTCCGGCGGCCCAAGGGCGGCGGTGGCGCGGCCGGCGGCATGGGTGGCGAGATGGGCGGCGGAGCCATGGGCATGGGCGGCGGCATGGGCATGGGCGGCGGCATGGATGCCGGTGGCATGGGCATGGGCGGCGGGATGGGCGCCGGAGGCACGCAGGTGGACGAGGAGACCAAGCTTGCCGCGCGTCGGAGCGCTCCGGCCATCGTCATCTTCGGCAAGGACATCTTCAGCAATCCGTCGGCCGCCGGCGGCGGCGCTCAGGGCGGCGCGACGGGTGCGGGCGCGGGCGGCGGCATGGGTCCCGGTGGAGATCGGAAGAGCACACGTCTGAACTCCAGTCACGAGATT
>CAZXDD010000033.1:0-25114 GCA_964639415.1 uncultured Armatimonadia bacterium | reverse complement strand
TGGTGTTCTGACGTGTGCTCTTCCGATCTCCGGGTCGCGGTGGATAGCTGCGTTGAGTAGGTCCAGGTACTGCAGTAGGTACATCCCGGCAACCCCGTAGTAGCCCTCGAGGAACTCGGTGACCAGGGCGCGCTCGTCCTGGTCGGGATTCCACATGAGCTGCGCCGTCACCCACGCGCGCAGGTGCATGAACTCGCCGGTGCTGCCCCACGCGCCCTGCATGAAGACGCCCTTGACCCCATTGTCACGGTAGAAGCGGAGGCTTTGGCCTGCGATGAAGTGGTTCGGGTGGGGCTGGATGAAGTTGGCGAAGTGAGGGTCGTAGTCCCAGATGTACTGGTGGCGTGCAAGCTCGCTCCAGCGCTTGACGTAGCGGCTGAAGTGGGGCACGTCGGAGATGGCGTGCTTGTGGTTGCGGTCCAGGACGCCCAGTTGGATGAGCACGTTGGGGCGGGGCCCGATCGTGGCCGGCGGCCTGTCCGTGTGCCAGTACGCCAGCGTGCCGACCCTCACTTGAGGGTACTTGGCCGCCACGGCGTCCGCCACGGAGTTGACGAAGTCCAGCAGGGGGCCGGACTCGCCGCCCTCGGCCTCGCGCAGCTTGCGGCAGTCCTCGCAGTGACACAGGGCGTTGCTGTCGTCACAGCTCACGGAGATGATGTTCGTGTCGGGGTTCTCATCCAGGCACGCCAGGACCTCACGGGCGGTCTGTTCGCGGGCGCCGGCGGAGGTGAAGCAGATCGCGGCCGCCGTGCGCTGCCCTCCCGGCTTGTCCAGGGCGAACCAGTCGGGGTGGGCGTCGAAGTGGTCCTCGGGCTTGAGGAACCGACGCCGCAGCGTATGAGCCCCGCCCATGGTGACGCTCCCGCCGTACTCCGCGGGGATGGCCTCCGCGAACTCGCGCCCGTTTTGGCGGAGGCGGGCGGCCAGCACAGGGTCCCTGGTGGCCTCGGTGTAGTGCTGGCGGAACTCGAAGGGCGGATGGTAGCGGATATCCAGGTCGCCCACATCGATCGTCTCGCAGTGGGGGATGACCTCCTCGGCATCTGCCGCGTACCAGCGGCATCCCAGGGTATCCTGCAGGAAGGTGTAGACCGCGTACAGCGTGCCGCGAGGCCGCCCCCCGCAGAGCACCAGATCGTCGCCCACCGTGCGGATGAGTATCTCCTCGGGGCCGAGCGAGTCTACCGGCGCGTCGCCGAGTATGTCCCGGACGGCTCGGGAAGGCCCCACGAGTATGCGCGCCTGCGCCTCGGAGCGCTCGTCGGTGGTCACGGTGAACTGCGCGCCGGTGATCTTCTCAAGGTAGGACGCCAGTTCCCTGGTCGCGGTCTCTTCAGCCGGGGTAGCGTCCGCTGCCCGGACGATCAGGAGATTCGTCTGGCCGCCGTCGGCCAGGGGCAGCGCGACGGCTCCGGCCCCTGAGGCCAGCAGCGCCCCCACGACCCATGGTCCGAAAGTGCGGATTGCCATTGTGTCTTCACTCTCCCGCAGGCCGCATGGCCGTCGGCGGCCGCGTAACGGATGGCCTCAGTGAAGGCCATGCCCTCTGTTAGGCCCAGTCGGCTACCGGCCCGCAAGCGCCGCGGTGACGGATGGCGCCGCGCTCGCGCGAGATGGCGCCCCCCTGGGCGGTGACCGGTTCCGGGAGGCGGTGTCTGTACGACGGCCCGCGGCGGACATGTCGGCCATCCGAGGCGGTGCCAGGCCCCGCAGACGAGCATCAGCCTTCGGGCACCACCCACACCCGCTCGACGGCTTCGGTCAGAGGGAGGCCGGTGTCCACGCTGACCGTCACCGAGAGCCCGGCCCCGTCACAGACGAAGATCTGCTCACCATCTCCCGGCGAGAGCTGCAGCGTCGTCGGCTCGCCGCCAATGATCCGGGCGAAGTGGAAGCTTACTTTGGCCTGTGGGTCCTTGATGAGAGCGCCGTAACGGTACGATGCGCCGTTGTCCAGACCGGACAGACTGCTCAGCCAGCGGGTGCCGGACCGCTGCCAGCGGTCGGGGCCCTGGGTCAGGTAGCTCAGGGCGCCGTCGGGGTTCTGGATGATGTTGCCTGCCGGCTCGGCCGCCGGGAGCGTGAGGTCGCAGGCGGATGTCGCCTTCTCACTCAGCAGCACCGGCTCGGACACATGAAAGCGCGATCCCGTCCGGTAGGCCAGCACCCGGTACTTGCCTGCGGGCAAGTTGCGGAGGAAGTAGCTGCCGCTCCAGCTTCCCGCGGGGAGCTCCGGGTCCGATGGCGCCAGGGTGCCGTAGTCTGTGGCGGCGTCCGCCAGCGAGGGCGCCGTCTTCCCCGCGCCCACCAAAGCGTCGTACCTGTCGCTGTCCAGCAGCACCACGCGCGCTGCCTTCTGGTTGCGTCTGGCGTTGCCGGGATGGAACTCCGCGGCGGTGATGGTACCACGGAGCGTGGCCCCCTCGTCGCCGGGGTCCAGGGCCAGCGAGAACAGCGTATGCAGGACGTCCGCCGCGGCCCGGGCGCTCTCCAGCGCCGATTCGAGGATGATCGGTTCCACCTCCTCACGCCCGGTCTCGCCGCCCTGTACGAGCGGAAGCGCCCTGTCGGCGCGGAGGACGGAGAAGGCGACAAGCGCTTCCATCCGCTTCACCAGCCCGGCAACGGCGTCGTCGTCGTCGGCCCCCAGCAGTTGCGGGCTGTAGCCCTCGATATCGATCTCGCCGGCCTTGACCCAGTTCTCCAGCGGACCATGGTGCTCGGAGATGGGCCGAGCGTGAGGCGGCGCGCCGCTGTCCTCAACGAAGTGAATGAGCGCACCGATCTGGCGGCAGGCGTTCATCGGCGTCTCGGTACGCAGCGCCTGCAGTGCCCGCCGGAAATAGGGCTCATAGGTCTGGGCGACGCCGGGCATGGCGTGGCCGGCGTGGGTGGGGAAGGCGCGGATGAGCAGATAGTCGTCGGGATAGTATGCGGGGAAGTCCTGGCCCCGTGTGTCAGGCATCCAGGCGTAGTTGGGGAGCTGGTCGAACTCCGCGCCCAGCATCTCCCGGGCCTGCTCGCTCTGGGCCAGCACGTCCATTGCCGCTTTCGTGATGGCCGGATGGGGGCCCCAGGCGCCGGCCGGGGCCTGGGCGAGCAGGAGCACGGTCACGACGCAGCAGGTCAAGCCTCTTGCATATGCGCGCATGGTCTGGTCTCCGTTCCTGGGTTCCGCGACGGATCAGATACCGGGCCGCAGGCCGCCTATCCCGCCTCCACCCGGAGCTCCCAGTCGCCGCTGTCCACGGGGCCCCGGCTCTTGAGGAGCACGCGGTACAGCCGCCCTCCCCACGCCGGTTGTAGACGCTCGTCGGCGATGTCGATGCTCTCCACGGCCGCCTCCAGAGCGTCTGCGTCATAGGTCACGATGACGTCCGTGTCGCCGCGCAGCCGGAGCGTGCCGTCGCCCTCGAGGGTTGGCTCCCGGGGGGTCATGAGGCTGAGTGTCACGGGGATGGCCTGCGCCAGCTCGAAGCAGTCGCGGACGAGCACAGCCGCCTGTCCTCCGCGACGCAGCTCACAGGTGCGGTTCCAGCGGCTCAGTCGGGCCTCCTGAGGGTACGCCGGCGCGATGTCGAGACGGAGCCGGGCGACAGAGTCGTCCATTTCGTAGTGCGTTCCCGCGGCCGCGCGCGTGTGTCCCGGAACCTGCTGTAAACCGCCGATGGTGGGGAGATTGTGGTAGGCAGACTGCATCGTCCAGATCTCGTATCGCTGCGGGCTGAAGGTTTTGGCCGTGTAGCGCTCCACACCCGCGTCCACCAAGACGGGCTGCCCGTCGTGGTAGACGATGAACTGCCCCACATCATTGTGGTTGTGGCTCTCAGCATTGTGGCCGCCTTTTGCGGCCAGGAAGAGCCCCTCCGCCGAGCCCTCCCGCTCGCGTGCGGTCATCACCTGCAGCCCCTCCATCCACACGTCGCGAACGTAGGGGTAGCCGAGGCTCAGGGCGTCGACTTGAGCCGTCGCGAAGGTGGCCGGCAGGCGTCTGAGCAGCCCGGCGGCGCGGCCGAGATGCCGGCCCGCCGCGGATTGCTCGCGGTGGAAACCGGCGCCCATCGCCACCAGCCCGTCGTCACCGATGCGTCGGCCATAGAGGTAGACCAGATGTGCCGGGATGCCAACCCGCGCCGGGCAGTCGGCGAAGTTCACGAACCAGTCGCCCGCGATGTGAACACGGTAGATGTACCGGCCCATGTTCTGGATCAGTGGCTCATCCCACACATCCACAAGCCCGCCGGTGGCCTGCCACAGCAGGTTCAGGCAGTCAAACATCGAGGCCCCGGCGCGGCCCCAGTAGGAGGGGCCCTCGTCGCAGCCCCCATCGGAGTGGTAGACCTCGAGGAAGCGGTCCAGGCTCCGGAGTGCCTTGAGCACGGCGGCCAACCGCCGCTCCCGGTCCGGTTCCATCAGCAGTACCGCCGTCAGGCAGTTTGAGACGCACCAGGGGGTCCAGTTGTTCATGCTCCGCAGCGATCTGCCGTGCGCATCGGTTTCCAGTCCCATCCACCAGTAGTCGTCTCGGGCCAGATAAGGCCCGATGATGCGCTCCTGCATCTCGCGCTGGATGCGGTCGCAGATCACCGGGTGGACGGCGTCGAGCCGCGTGCGCAGCAGGTAGCACGTCCACGCCAGGAGGCCCGCGGTCTCGCCCGCGAACAGGTCGATGATGCGGTCGGCGGTGTCGGGCAGCGGGGTGCCGGGGAAGCGCGATGAGTCGCTGTGGGCCGGCACGCCCCAGAAGGACTCCTCGCAGGTGCACCACAGACCGTTGATGATGTCATCGACGAAGCGGCCCTCCGCCTCCTGGCATTCGCCGATCACCAGGTCATTGAGCGCGCTGCGCCGCTCGAACCCGAGCTCCTCGAAGTTGCTGCGGTTGCCGTCGCGCCGGAACTGCATGAACACTGTGGCCGGCAGGCTCGGCCACTCCATCCCGAGCCGCGCCTCAGCGGCGGCGGTGTCCGCCTTGCGGAGCGCGGCCGGCAGCCCCTCCCACGCGGCGCGGTCATCGGCTGTGGGGTACGGGTGGAACTCGTCCAGCGGCAGCAGATGGCGGGCCAGCTCGTCTTTGGCGTATCGTTCGGTGAGCACAGCGGGCACCTCCGTGGGAGCGGCCGGAGCCGGACTCCTGTCATTGAGCGGCGCGCAGGCCAAAGCGCGTGAACAGCGTCGTGCCCGGCCGGGTCATTCCGAACGGCCAGGCCCACGGTGTGGGCCGGCGTCGTCGCCGTTCGCCTCCCCCCGCCTGCCGGCCCCCACCCCCTCTTGTCACGGCTCCGTTCCCGCCTTCTGCGCCCCATACTTGCCCTCGTTCTTGTAGTACCAGTCCACCAGAATCGGGCGCACCACCTTGCCCCCGGGTGTCCTGTTGCCGCGGAACACCACATTGCCTGTCTCCGTGTCCTCGTCCCAGCGCGCCATGGGGTAGAAGGTCACCGACATGCTCCCCGGTTCCTGCGGCACCCACGAGGCTTGGCCGAAGTCCGGGATGTCGATGGTGTTGTCCTCAAAGCGCAGGCGGCTGTAGAGGGGGTCGACGATCTGGATGCTAATGCCGGTAGGGCAGCGCCGATTGCCGTTGGCGTCCGTGTAGGCCCGTCCGGAGATCCGATTGTTGCGGATGGTCATGTTGGCAAACCGCGTGCGGCCGCCCGGGCAGGAGCCAAAGAGCTGTAGGCCGATGGTGCCCCAGCGATCGTGCATCGGGCTCCCCAGCTCGATCGCATTGCGCTCCACCACCACATCCTCATGCAGTGGCGCCTGTAGCGGGCTGCCCTCGTGCCCTTGAGCCTGCAGGGCGATGCCGATCGCGACGTTCCTGAAGGTGTTGTCGATGATGGTCGTTCCGCGGTTCCACCAGCTCATGACGTAGACAGCCGTGCCCTCGTAGTTGTCCACCCGGTTGCCCCGCACGGTGAGGCCGATGCAGTCGGCGTACGTGATGGCGTGCAGCGGGCTCTTCTGTGTCGCCGGATCGAAGCCCTCGTCGTGGAAGGCACAGTTCTCGATCAGGCCGCCGAAGGAGGGCCACCAGTTGCGCTCGTTCTCGCCGCCGTCGGCGGGGTCGAAGTCGGGGTCCTTGCCCTGCGGCATGATCCAAGTCAGGTCGTCGAAGTTGTGGGTGCCGCCGATGGCCACATGGGTGATCTCGCCGACGTCGCCCGGCACGGACCCATTGTGGCCGGCCCCGGTGAAGTCCAGATCGCGCAGCGTGGCCGCACGCCTGGAGGCCGTCCTGTCCTTGTACACCAGCGTCTGATGGATCACGAAACACTCGCGACTGCTGGGGCCGTCAGGGTCGAACCCCGTCCCGTACCCCCGGAGGTTGACGCGCTCGATGAGGGCGTCGCCACCCCTGATGGCGATGGCGTTGATGGTGGTCCGCTTGTCCTGGCCGTCGAAGTTGCAGTCGATCGTGAGATCGCGGACGATCACGTGGTCGGCGCTCTCGTGGAACGCACGGTTGTACAGGAGGTTGAAGTAGTTCTCGAACGGGTTGTTGCCGGCCGGGTTCGTCCCGTCGAGCAGGCGTACGCCGGTGGCGTCGCGCCCCGAGCCCTCGATCCTGTAGTTGGGTCCCAGGTCGATGGCATGGTAGGTCACATTGGCGTGCCATGGGTCCGGCTTGCCCCGGACGCCGTAGACCCTGGACAGGAGCTTGACGCGGCCGAGGGCCGCCAGGCACGCATTGATGGCATCCTTGTCGTCGTGCGGCTGCGTGCTGTCGCCGTCGCCGTAGGCGCCGAACCATTCGGCATACACGTCCTCGGTCCCGTCGAAGACGCGGAGGAACCGCCCCTCGGCGTTGGCGGGTCTGAGCACAAGGCCGCCGTCCGGTTCCCGGGCGGAGGCCGCCTCATAGCGAAACAGGCCGCCTCCCTCGTCGCCCTCACGGTGGTAGCCCGCAACCGCGAAGTGCAGGCCTTCCTGAAGATCGCCGGCGGCCAGCATCTCGGCGACCGTTCCGACCTGCCGGACCGTGGCCCCTGCAGGCACCAGACCCTCAGGCGCGGCGGCCGGCTGCGCGATGGACGCGAGCGGGACCAGCACGAGCAGCACGGCGAGCGGGCTTTCGGTGTGCATCAGAGCGGGCCTCCGGAGGGGGCGATGTGCCGGAGCCATTTCGCCACAGGCCACCCTGGAGACCTTCGTCGACCGGTGGGGTCTGGGGGTGCGGGGACGGGGCGCCGCCGGCTTTGGTCGGCTCGTTGATCCATAGTGGAAGGTAGCAACTGCTTGGTGGCGAACAGGTGATCTTGTGCGACAAGCCTGGGACTGTGCAGGCCGTTGGCCGGGCGCCCGTGGGGGCTTACGTGAGCGACCCCCGCAAGCCCGAAGGTGCGCTGCCAGGGCACGAAAGGTACCGGCCGGCGGGACTCGTCGGCCGTAGTGGGAGGAGCAGACAGCATCGCGAAGTCGGGGCGTCTCTTCCGGGCGGTTCTGGTTGCAGTCGCTGTGTGCCTGTATGCGCTGGCCGCCGCCAGTGCCGTCTTGGCCGGCGGTATCTTCGTCCCTGCTGTCGACCGCGTGGACATGGTGATGGACACGGCCCGCGGCCTTCTGTACATCACCAGCGCGAACGCCATCCTGCGCTACGATGCTCGGGGCGGATCATTCCTGCCGCCCATCGTGGCACCTGAGGGCGCGCATCTGATGGGGATCGACCTATCGCCGGACTGCAGCGCCCTGGTGGTGGCCGACGGGGCGGATCTGGGCGAGGAGGTGCGTGTGTTCGTCGTCAACCTGCAGACTGAGACTGTGTCTGAGCAGAGGTTCGCGTCGGCAGAAGAGGCCGGCACCTTCGCGGTTGCCTTCGGCCAGGACGGGACAGCGTTCATCACGTCAGGATCGCGGGACGGGCGCAAGGGCACCGTGCCTCTGCGGCGCTACGACCCGCGCAGCGGCCGGTGTGCGCTGGCCGTGGAGGGGGTACCACACTGCACGATGGTGTCGGCCAGCGCGGACATGGCGATGGTCGGCTTCGCAGGCAGGAGGGCGACGGACAAGCCGCTGGGCGGAGGAAGCCTGGGCCTGGTGAGCGTGGCGACGGGGACGGTGGCCAGGATCGAGACCGGCTTCCCGCTGCACGACGTGGCGCTGAACGCGGACGGCACCCGGCTTGCCGTACCGGTGGCATCCGGCGTGCGTGTCTACGATCAGGCACTCACCGAAGTGGGGGATCTGCCGAACGCCGAGAAGCACGCCGGCCTCGGGGTGGTGTACTGCCCGATCACTCCCTTCGTGCACATCTCGTGGCGGGGGGGGGCCGCGCTCAGCGTCTACGATGCGCGCAGGCCGGCGAGCGCAGACGCGTACGTCCTGCCCACGAGGACGGAAGCCGCAGTCGCCACCGCCTTCGAGTCGGGGCGGCTGCGCATCTCGCGTGACGGGTCCTTGCTGGCCTGCACGGTCGATGGCGGCGTCTGGCTCGAAGCTGTGCACGCGACGCCGTGGGCCCATGACCAGTCTCTGACGACCACGGCGGGAACGCCTGTGCCCGTCAAGCTCTCGGCGGACGTGACCGGCGGTGTGCCCCTCACGTTCGAGGTCGGCGCCGCACCCGAACACGGTACTCTCACAGGAACCATGGATGACCTCAGCTACGTGCCGGATCGGGGCTACGTGGGCCCGGACCATTTCACCTTTCGCGCTCGGAACGGTGAGCATCGGAGCGCGGCGGCCACGGTAGCCGTCACCGTCGAGGCCGGCGACCGGGTGGCCACAGCGTCGCCGAATGCCCCGACACCGACGAAGGCGCCGGGCGATGGCACCACGCGTTGCTGGGCGCTGGTCTACGGTTGCTCGGAGTACGGGGCTGCCGAGGAGGGCAAGAACCTGTGGCTTGTGCCCTGCAACGTCGCGCAGGTCGCGGGCTGCTTCCACAACCGGATGGGCATCCCGTGGGAGAACATGACGGTGCGGGTGGATGAGGTCGACCGCACAGGAGACGAGATCACGCCGGAGTTGGTCAAGGCCGACATCGCGGGCGTTGCGTCGCGCGCCGATGGTGACGACATCGTGGCCTTCTACTTCTGCGGCCATGGCGACACCTACCCGCAGGGCGGCGTCAACAGCGAGCGCCTCTGCCTCAGTGGCGGCGACCTCTCCGACCGCGAGCTGGGGGCCGCTCTGGCCGCACTCCCGTGCGCCTGCACCATAGTTGTGCTGGACGCGTGCTACTCGGGCGGCTTTGCCATATCGCCCGACGAGCTGACCGGCGAGTGCGCGTCCCTGGCCACGGGACACACAGTCTACGCGATCGGCTCTTGCGAGCGAACGCGGCCCGCGACGGGCTACGAGTTCCCACACGACTGGCCCTGGCTCGGCGCCACGCTGTTCACTCCCCTGTTCTGTGAGGCCGTCGATGGCGGCATACCTGCGTGGAAGCGAAAGCAGCTACGACGCCTGGCTCTAGGCATCCCCCAGTCGAGTGATGCCAACGCCGACGGCGTCATCACGCTCCAGGAAGCGTTCGAGTACGCGCGGGACGCGTGCCAAAGGATATCGGCCAACATGGGTCTCAAGCAGGTCCCGGTCATGGGACCCGAGATCCCGCGGCAGGTCTCGGACTTCGTCCTGTCAAGACCCTTGCCGCCGGAAGTGCTGGCCGCCGACGAGCCCTGGCTCAAGATCGAGATCGCCGACACCCAAGCCAGACGCACGCCGGAAGGCGCCGAGGTCACGCTCATCGGGAACGTCAAGGACCGGCAGGGAAGGCCGGCCCCGGGCGTGCGACTGATGGTGAACGACTCACTGGTGCGCGGCGACCGCAGCTCCCCAGGCATGCTCACCGACCAGAACGGCCGCTTCTGGCACCGCAGTGCGGCCAGAGGGAAGCCCCCGGGGGCCATCTTCTACACTTTCTGCTGCCCGGGAGCAGACCCCGTGCTGCATCTGGTGAACACGAAGGGGTTCTGATCCGCCAGATCGGTGTGCCTGTGTTCAAGGAGATCCCCATGTCACGACGCGCCGCCATCTTGGTCGGACTGCTTCTGCCTTCCCTTGCCCTGGCCCACTGGACAGCCCAGCCGGAGCTTCCGGACTGGGCCCAGCGGGGGCGCCTGCGCTGGTGTCTGCACTACTCCCGCGCAGACAGGCAGTTTGTGGATCTCTTCCTCCAGGCCCATCAGACGCTGCTCCACGGCGGCAGCTTCGACTCGCCGCAGACCGCGGAGTATGCCCGTCAACAGGGCCTGCGGTATATGCCTTACGTATGCAGCCGCACCGTGACGATCTCGGAGATCGAGAAGAACCCGCAGCTTGCCGATAGTCTGGTGCTGCAGGCGGACGGCAGCGAGGTCTTGGCCTACGGCAACCCGGTGCGGCGTTTCGGGTCGCTATACCGGCCGCCGTGGCTGCAGTTCGTGCGCGAGCGCACCCGCAGGCTGTGGGACCAGCCCAATGTCGCCGCCATCTTCTACGACAACGCTTTCTGGGAGGTGGATGACTACAATCCGGCGGCGGTCGCGGCCTGGGGGCAGTGGGCCGCGGCACAGGGCCTCGATCCGGAGGAGGGGGCGGTGGGAGGACCCTCCGCCGCGGGCAAGCTGTTCGTCGCCGAGGGGCTGGTGGACTACCACCACATGCTGCGCCAGTTCGATCGCTCCCACGGGCCGCCGCTGCTGAACTGCCCGAATCTGGGCAGCGCCGCGGGCGGCATGCTCGCGGTGGAGGCCGGGGCGGTGGACCTGGTCTTCTACGAAACCATGAGCCACCCGCCCTTCGAGAACAACATGCACCGCTACAAGGTGGGCCTCGCCGCCTCGCACGGGCGTCCCACGGGCATCCTGGCGTACCTGCCCCCGAGGGTCGGCAGCGAGCGGGGACAGCGCACCTGGCATGAGGGCATGCACGCGTTCTTCTACCCCTCGTCGCCGATCGCCGAGGAGTTCGCCCTGGCCGCCGCCGAGGCCGCCGCCTGCAACGGTAGCTACATCCCCTGCTACAACCTGTTCCCATCGCTCCCCATCACCGACGAGAGCGATCCCTTCAGGCGGCGTATCCACGCCGAGCTCAGGCGCAGCTACGGCTTCCTGGCGGCCAATGAGGAATTGTTCGCCGGCTCGGAGCCGGCGAGTGAGGTGGCCGTCCTCCACTCGTCTTTGACGCAGATGCACAACCGCCGCCTGCAGAACGGACAGGGTCTGTCGGAGGCCTTGCTCGCGGCCGGGATCCCCCACGAAGTGGTGGTCGTCTCGGACCTGCGGGAAGGCACTCTTGGCCCCACGCAGACGCTGATTGTGCCCAACGTCGTGTATCTCGACGAGCCCGCGGCCGCCGGGGTGCTGAGGTTCATCGAGGGCGGTGGCCGCGCGATCGTCACCGGCGAGTACGGGACAACGGCGCCCACCGGGGAGGCCCTGCGGTCCGACTCCGTGCAGAAGGTACAGGACGCCGTAGGCCTGTTTGTACGTCCGATCCAGCAGTGGACACTGGAAGGCATGGCCCCGGAGGGGCCGACGCAGATCTGCGTGACCGGCGACGAGGGCTCGGCCAGTCTGGTGTTCGCGGGCGCGCCGGGACAGTACCTGGCCTACCTGTCGCTGACGGACGAAGCCGACGGGACCTCGAGCTTCAGCTTCTCCGTGGCCGGGGAGACGGTCTACAGCGGGAAGCTCGATACCGAGGACGAAAGCCCGCACCTGTTCCGGACGCCCGCCTTCGGGGCGAGACCGGGCGACCTGCTGCAGTTGCGGGTGCACCCCGACGGCGGCGAGCGTGGCCGGGTGCAGTCCATCGTGCTGATGGGGGCCGTGGCCGAGGCGGGCGCCGCGGTGGGTGAGGGGACCGTCCAGTACCGGCCCGCCGGTCTGGAGACCCTGCCGACGACCGAGATCATCGACCTCGTGCAGCCGCGGGTGCGTCTGCCATACCCGGAGAAGGTGGCGCTCAACAGGATGCAGGCCGAGGACGGCAGGCTGCAGCAGGTGCATCTGGTGAACTACGATTTCCGCTACGAGGTCGATCATCCCGGGCGCTACGCCAGCGACGATGACACGGCCGAGGCGCGCACGTTCTTCGGCAATGCCGACACGGTGCTGCGCAAGAGGCTGCGGATACCTGCTCCGGCGGAGGTGGTGGACCCTGCCGTTCAGATCCGCGCGGTGGCTACTGCCGGGACCACGGCGGACCTGGTACTGACTCTCAACGGCAAGCCCGCCGGCCGCGTTCCGGGAGCCGAGCTCATGCGCTGGACGTGGGCCGAGGTGCCGGTGGAGCCGGAGCTTCTGGGGAGAGACAACCTGATCGAGGTCCGTGTCGAGGGCGAGGTCAACGGGCAGGCGAAGTGGATTGCGGTGAGCATCGACACCGACGCGGCCGGTGGCGACTCTCAGTTCAGCACCGACGGAGGCCAGACGTTCAGTGCCGCCGACCTGTCGCCCGATCTGCGCGCCCAGACCGGCGAGTACATGATCCGTATCGTGGACCGCAGTCCCGGCGGGGAGCGCAGGTCGCCGGACAACCTGGTGTCCAACGGCGGGTTCGAGCACGTCACCGTTCCGCACAGCGAGACGAAGCTCACCGTCGTGCCGGCCACGAACCTGCGGGTGACGATGCCCGGCGCCCCCCGGCCGGGTCTGCTGATCTCACCGGAGCGCGAGCCGGAGTGGATCGCCGGGCAACAGATGGACGGCGAGACCGTCTACACCATCCCGCAGGTGGGTATCTACAGCGTGCTCCTGCTGGGCCAGGCCCGGGAGGCTCTGCAGCCGCACTACGCCAGACAGCAGCGCTGGGCCGGTTGGAGACTCCCGGAGGAGACAGAGCCGCTGCGCGCGGTGGTTGCGGATTGGCAGCCGTGGGGCGAAGGCTTCTCGACCGACGAGGCAGTGAGCCAGTCCGGGCAGCGGTCGATCCGCTGTGAGAACGCCACGGAGGCAGATCTGCGCGGAGCGGTGCAGACCTTCGACTTTTCGTCGACGGAGAAGCAGTCCTATGTGGTGACGGCCTGGAGCCGGGCCGAGAGTGTGTCCGGCCCGGCGCATCCGGACTACTCGGTGTACGTGGATGCCACCTGTGTCGATGGGACCGTCTACAACGGCCACGCGACGCCCTTTGCCACCGGCAGCCACGACTGGCAGCAGGTGAGCCTCGAGCTGAACCCGCCGGCGGCGCTGCGCTCGATGAGGCTCCACCTGCTGTTCCGCAAGAAGACCGGGCGAGTGTGGTTTGACGACGTGCAGATGCAGGCCACGCCTGCGCCGTGACGCAGCCGCTGCCGTTGTCGTCAGTGGGGCGGGCTTTGCGGCCCGCCGCCGCTGTCATTGGTTGTCGCTCTTGGCCGCTGCCCTTGACCGGAACCACCCCTCGCCACAGGAGACCACCCATGTTCCTGAACCACTGCCACATCTTCCCTCACGGCGCCTTCCCCGAGCAGCCGGAACTCGGGACGCTCCCTGAGCTGGCGCGCTTCATGGAGGTGACCGGCATCGAGAGAACCCTGGCGATCGCCCCGTTCTGGGGTCCCAAGACGGCCGAGATACTCGGCGAGGAAGAGATCAACGGCTGGCTCCACCGGTACCTGCAAGAGTACCCGCGTATCCAGGGGCTGGTGACCGTCTCTCCCACGGACCCCAACGCCTGTGCGCTGGTGGAGGAGTATGTGGACAAAGGCTTCGTGGGCATCAAGACTCACCCGCCGGTGATGGGCTTCCGCATCGACGAGCCGGGCTGCGACGATATGTATGCCCTTGCCGCAGAGCTGGGGGTGTTCGTGCTCTTCCACACCGGGGTGCACGGCGGACGACTGGAGGATTACCAGCCTCTTCTGATCGACAACATCATGCACCGTCATCCGCGACTGAAGGTCATCATCGAGCACATGGGAATCTCCGACGGGATCGGCCGGGGGTTCTTCGACCAGGCGCTGGCGGTTGTCTACAACCACGGCGCCTCGTGGCACGGCGGTGGGGTGTACGCCGGCCTGACGGGCATCGCCAGACCGCAGCATCGGCAACTGGTGGCCGACGCAGTCCGGGAGGCCGGCGCGGAGCGGACGATCTTCGGCCTCGACTGGCCGCATCCGCAGGGGCACTCGCGGGCCATTGCGCGCTTCGAGGCGGAGATGGCGGTGATGAGGTCCATCGGCCTGACGCAGGAGCAGGAGGCCATGGTGTTCGGCGGGACTCTGGAGGCGGCGATAGATCGGCGTTAGGGCGCCCGGTGGCGCGGCCGAGCGCGGTGCCGCGGCCCCGGAGAGACGATGCGATGGCTCAGCCGTCCAGCTCCCGATCCAGCGCCAGCAGCCCTCGCACCAGCTCCTCGTGGATATTGGCGAAGGCCAGGCTCCCCAGCAGGAGCGGCACGGTGTCGGCCGCGTAGCCGCCCCGGGTGGCGGCCGTCTTGTCGGTGGCGTAGCCGAGGCCGTCGTTGGTCAGCCCCATCACCAGCGGGATCGGCGCCAATGCGCCGGCCCTGACCTCGTTTTTGATGGCCTGGAAGATCTCAAAGGGTGCCCCCAGCAACGCGATCGGCCCGATCCGCAGGCCCTGCAGCTCTGTGGGCGGCTCCATGCATTCGCCCATGTCCATCTGGCGCAGCAGCATGCGATAGGCCTGAGCGTGGACCATTGCCATGCGCACCGTGCCGTCTTCGTCGCTCGCGCCCGGCGCGTGCAGGATCGCCTCCTGCTCGGCGAGACGGCCTGCGAGGTCCTCGCGGGTGAGCACACGCCGGGTGAAGGTGACGGTGTGCAGGGCGTGGGCGAGGCGGTCCACTTCCACCTGCTGCGCCTGCACGAAGCCTTCGCGCACCGAGCGGGCGTAGCGGGCGGCGATGACATCCAGCGCCAGCAGCGACTCCTGCTCCGGCTTGTGGACGACGCAGGTGTTCACATCCCCCTGGGCGCCCTGCAGGAAGAGGCCTACCGCACCGGGGTGCTCGCGCTCCAGGAGATTGGTGGCCACACCGGCGTAGTCGCCGTGGATGTAGCGGGTCTGCTGGCAGCAGACCACCGGGTGGCAGCCGAAGTAGCTGGTGAACCCGATGACCTTCTCGGGAGCCTCCGCCGCCCGCGCCACCAGCACGTGGCAGGTGGTATCGGTGAGCTCCGGATGGGCGGGGCGCCAGCTCTCCTCCAGCACCTCCTCCAACGGCGGAGCGTCGCGATCATACTCGCGGTTGAGCCCGATGCCCTCACAGGGGACCTCGGCGTGGTGCAGGGTGGCCTCCTGGAGGCCCTCAAGGGCGGCCAGGCCCGCGGCGGCCACCTTGCGCGGCAGCGTCTCGACGTAGGGGGCGTCCGGCTGACCCCACCCCGACAGGAAGCCCGTCGCGGGCCCGCTGTGGGTATGCGTGCAGTGAACCATCACCGCCTCAGGGGCAATAGTGGAGGCGGCGCAGATGATGTCACGGACGCGGTGAGTATCGTCCAGGGAGAGCTTGATCAGGTCATTGCTGATGAGCAGGCAGGTCTGGCCGTCATGCTCCACCGCCATGGCGCGTGCCCACAGCCGATCGCGGATGCCGATGGAGCGGCGGTTGAGAAAGGGGCCGAAGCCCGCGAGTTCGACCCCGACGCGGGGAGTCACGTCAGTCTTGGCGAAGCCCAGGCGCATGGCGGTCCTCTTTCGCTAAGGCGAGTGTGAGTAGCGGCATAGCGAGTTATCTCGCCTTCGTCCAGGGAGATCCCTCGAGCTGCTCCCTCCGGGAGCGGAGGCTCTCAGAATGACACTCTCGGCGCAGTCGGGCTTTCCGGCCGCAGCTCTATGATGACGAGCGGCGTGCCGCGTCCAGGGCCGAGCTGAGGCGGTCGGCGATAGCCCTGGCCTCGCGCACGAAGGCCGCTCCATCGCCCTCTTCGTAGCCCGAGCGACTCTGCGAGAGTTCCAGGTTGACCCATTTTTCGTAGCTCGAGCGGGCGATGAGGCCCATGAGCCGGTCCCAGTCCACCGTGCCCATGAAGGGCAGCATGTGCTGGTCGCCGGTGCCGTCGTTGTCGTGCAGGTGGATGGCGATGAGGCGATCGGCGTGGGTCTCCAGGTTGCCCAGGCCGTTGCCGCCCATGTTGCCGTGTCCGCAGTCATAGCACAGGCCGACGAAGTCGGGGGCGTAGTCGGCGAACACCTGCTTCAGCGGCACCCAGCTTCCGTCGCTGCCGCCGTTCTCCAGGGCGATGCGGACGCCGGTGGCCTCGCTGGACTGCCGGAGAGTGTCGAGAGACCGGCGCACGCGGTCCCAGTATTCACGGGCCCCTGTCTCATCATCGGGCACCCCCGGGATGTGCAGGACGGCCACGTCGCAGCCGATGGCGGCGGCCATTTCCAGACGATTGACGACGAGTTCCACCCCGGCGAGGCGCTCGTATTCCCGGGGCGAGGCCCAGGCTTTCTCACTCCCCGCGGAGGCGTGGAGGTCGGTGACCTTGAGGCCCAGCTCCTCAAGCCACTGCTGGATCTGGCCGATCTCAGACGGGGCGTACAGGAAGTCGGTGCACCAGTGGTGGCACCAGTGGACATGCGTGAACCCGGCTTGGGCGATGGCTTGCAGGTAGGGGTAGGGACAGCCTGTGTCTTTCTGATAGTCAGTCGCTATGGAGATCATGGGCGGGTAGTTGGGCGGCGCAGTGCGTAGGACCTCCCCGCGATCTACGCAAGGGATGCCCGGCGCGGCCGCGTGGTGCCGCCTTGCCGTCGGCGCCTCACCGCACCAACTCCACTTCACACGCCACGTTGGCGCGCCAGGTGAGCTTGCCCTCGGCGTCCAGCGTGGCCTGGACGAAGGTGGTGTAGGTGAACTCCTGCCCGATCTCCAGCCTGATAGTGGGCTCATCGGCCAGCGTCACCACGGTCCGGTCACCCCGGTGCGCTATCGCCTCGATCTCGTAGGCCCCGTCTGCCAGCCCCGTCATCAGCAGGTACTGCCCCGCGGCGGCGTCACCCTCGGGCAGGTCCGGGCAGTCGACGTCGATGCTGAAGTGCTGCTGGTCGACGGCGAGCACCTTGCCGTGCAGCCGGGGCCCCGCCGCAATCCTGATCCCTCCCGCCAGAAGCTCCGAGCCGTTCATCAGCGTCACCGTGGTTCCGACCGCGGACGTGCTGAGGAAGGCCTGCTCGCCGCGGAACTGCAGGCGGTCGCCGCAGGCGGTGAGCGCGTCCGCGCCGGCCGCATCGCCCACTACTATCAGGTCGGTGAAGTCCCGCCCGGACACCTCCAGGGCTCGCACGGCGTCGCTTCCACCGGCCACGGCAACGGGGCGCACCGTCAACGGCTGCTCCGCGGGCTCATCGAAGGACTGCAGCACGGAGACGAACACATTCGTCGGTCCCGGCCGGCGCGCCACCAGCAGATGCAGGTCTCGCTGCTCCCAGGGGTTGCTGCGGTTCCGCTGCCCCGGGGCAGTGACGTGCAGAAGCTGCGTGCCGGGATCGGTGAAATGCTCGATCCTCACGCCTTTGCCCTGCTCCGCCCAGGCGGCCGTCACCACGTCGCCGCGGGCCACGCCGGTGTGTGCCGAGCGCAGCCACTTGCCTCCCTCCGCCGCCGGCTCACAGACGGGGCCCTCGAAGGGCACCCAGTCGGCGACCTCGATAGTGAAGTCCTGCCCCGCGCCGTGGATGACGAAGTCTTGCTGCGAGCCGCCCTCGGCCCGGACTACATCCACAAGGTAGCGCTTGCCGATGCCGTGATCCACCAAAGACAGGCTGCGCTCGTAGCGGGTGGCCGGGGGCGCGGCCTTCTCGCCGCGGCCCAGGATTGTCTGGCACAGGCCGCCGCCCATGAAGGCGAGTAGCTCGCCGGCCTCGCGAACCTGGGCCTTGCCGTCGAACATCACCACATTGTGGCAGAGCGTGGAGCGGTTCCAGGGACTGATCTCGTGGCGTGCCCCCAGGTACCCCTGGTCGCTGATGAGTTCGGCGCCGCGGTCGTAGTATAGGAAGTTGAGCTTGTCCGGATGGCCGTGACCGGAGCCGTAGACACCGTACTTGAGGTACACCGCCGCGGCGTCGGGGCCGGGGCCGGTGCGGAGAATGGCCCAACCCACGCCCGGCCTGACGAGGCTGCGCGCGGCCGGGTCCAGCGGCTCCACCTGCGACAGGTCGGCCTCCGGATCGCGCCGGAACAGCGCGTACTCATCCCCGGTCTGCCCGAACTTGCCGTCGTAGACGTGCGCAAGCAGCCGGCGACTGCCCTTCGTGGGGTACCAGTGGTAGTTGGTCTCCGCGTGACGTCTGGCGTAGGTAGCGCCGAAGGCCGAGTCGCTGATGGGTGGGCCGGTGCGCTGCGGCGTCAGCACCGTCAGCGGCGCCACGTAGATCTTCGCAAGCAGCGGATCGGAGAGCAGGTCGAGGTTGTCATAGCGGTCGGCGCCCTCATACGTCGGGGGGTCGGAGTAGCCGTGGAGGATCTCCGGGCAGGCGTACAGGGGCCCCAGGGCCATGCTCTCGTACGAGAAGGATCCGTCCTCCCAGTGTCCGTCGCGGAAGAAGTACCTCTTGATGAAGGCGCGGAAGCCGTCGGCGTGGTCCACCGCCCACTTCACCGTGTCGTGGTCTCCGAGGATCGCGCCCAGCATGGCCCCGCAGGACATGGCGTAGGGGCCGTCATTGATGCAGCAGCCCTTGGGCGAAGTGCTGGTCAGGAGCAGCGCGCACTCCCGGAAGGCACCGTTCTCAATGAGCGTCTTGTCATCCTCCGTCAGAACTCCGCTGTTGTAGATGAGATCGTAGCACAGCGCCAGTTGCAGGAAGGTCCGCTCGTCGTGGAGCTTCCAGCCTGACAGCTTGCCGGACTGCAGGTTGCCGTAGTCGCGGTAGACGCGGTTCCAGTCATGGGGCAGATAGCCGGGATAGACCTCGGCGATGCGGCGCAGAATCGGCACGGCCTTCTCGGCATAGGCGCGCTCGCCGGTGAGCGCATACACCTTGCCCAGTGCGCCGACGCTACCCAGGCGCTCGATGCGCCGGTAGCGCAGTTGAGCACTGATCGGGTACTTCTCTCCCTCGGCATCCTGGTAGTAGGTGATCTCGACCTTCTGCCCGACGGGGTTGACGTGGGTATCGCTCTTGTCCTCCGGGTATGCGGGGTCGGGAAGCACGAGACCGCAGCGGGTGCATTCCAGCCGGTCCGGGGACAGGAACTTCCAGGCGTAGTCCCAGTTGGCGCCGCATCTGGGGCAATCCATGACCCGCATCGGCGTCTCGGCGGGGATCCAGAAGGAGAGCTGGTCCTCGGGCAACTCCAGCCAGAACCTGGCCTGCTCGCGGAGAGACTGCAGCAGGTCGCGCGCCCACTGATGGCGCTGGAGGTTCTCCCTGGCGCGGGCGATGTCCGCGGCCTTGTACAGCCCACAGGGGTGCTGTACGCCTGCCGGCGGCAGCGCCTTGCGCTCGATCATCTCGAAATCCCCCGCGATGACCCGCAGATCGTCATAGTAGGCGTCACACAGTCCCCCGCTCCAGCAGGAGGGCAGGAGAGTGAGGCCCACGGCTTCCTCCGGCGCCTCGACCGCGGCGCGCATGCGCTCCCAGTTCCCCGTGGCTTCCCCGCGCAGGATCGTGAGCTTCTCCTTCTCCAGACGCTTGCCGGAGGCGTCCCAGAACTCGATGTACAAGGAGCCTCCCTTGTCCGGCGCGGCCTTGTGCCAGGCGGTGACCAGATAGCCCGCTCCGCCTTCGACCGGTACCCGCGGGCTGCGCAGGCTGCAGGCCAGCGTCAGGCTCGTATCCAGCAGGTGGAGCGACTGTTTGCCCGAGTGGGCCTCATCCGCCGTGAGCCTTGCCGTATTGGGCTCGGTGAACATGCGGGTCCAGCCCTCGGGAACCGTGCCCGGGTCACCCTCCTCGAAGGAGATCTCGATCAGGGGCGGAGCGTCTGCAGCCTGGATGTGAGGCATTCCCGAGCATACCAGGGGCAGGCAGAGCAGCAGAGTAGGTGGCATTGTCATGGTCTCACCTGGAAGACGAGTCTGAACGATGGTTGCTTCGGCGCCCTGCGGGGCGGAAGCGGAAAGGCCGCGCTGCAGTCGGCCGCCACCGGCGCCGGGCGTACTCGAGGCACAGCTCGTGGTACCGCCGCATTGCCGAGCGGACGCCCCGGGCGGGCTTCTGGGCTCACATGAGCAGCCGAACCGTGCCGCAGCCGTTTGCCGTTCGTCCACCCCTCCATCCCTCAATCCCCGCCCCCTCCTACAGGTTCCAGTCCGGGCGCAGCTCCTTGGCGCGCTTGGCCACCTTGTCCCGCAGCCTCTTGGGCTTCTTGATGTCGCCGAGGATGCTGGGAAGAGGCTGGCCGGGACCGGCGTCGGCCGGGTCCGGAGACCAATCGTCGCCCTCGTACGGCGCCAGATCAGCGGAGCTGTGAAAGCTGGGTACACCAATGGACATGCTGCCGTTGAGGGCACTCTTGTACGCCAGAATGCCCAGGCAGCTCATCTGCAGGCCGCGGTAGACGTCCAGGTACGGCTGGGTCTGGGTGCGGATCGCCTGGATGAACTCGTGCAGCATGAAGAAGTCGCCACCGCCGTGGCCACTGCGCACTGCCAGATCGTGGAACTGGCGGAACTCCGGTCGGTACGAGACGTCCGCCGGCTCGCCGGGCTTCTTGTTCCAGGGCTCCTTGTGGATGAGCAACTGGCCGCTGTCGCTGCGGGAGGTCTCCATTGAGCCCTTGTGGCCGTACACGCGGTACCACAGCAGGTGCTTTTCCAAGGCGCCCAGCAGGATCTTCGTGTAGGCGCCGTTCTCCATCTGCACCATGATGACGGCGGCCAGATCACTGCGCTTGTACGTCTCGCTGCACGCCGGGGTCTGCGGGTCCCAGGGCATCACGAAGCCGTTGACCTTCACGGGGCGCAGGCCGGTGATGTACATGATCGGGCCCATGCTGTGGGTGCAGTAGTACGGCGCCGGAAGCCAGTTGCGCCAGTGGTCGAAGGTAGGGGAGAGGCCGATCTTGGTGTCCACCGACACCGGGTGAACGTACTCGCCCTCCCCGTAGCGGAACTCGCCGATCTCGCCCTGCCGGTAGAGATGGGCCATCTCCTGGGCGCAGTTGAAGTAGGCGCAGTTCTCGGCGTACATGTAGACCTTGCCGCTGGCTTCCACGGCCCGGACGAGCTGTACCGCCTCGCCCATGGTCTTGATGGCGATGTTCTCGCTCTGCACGTGTTTGCCCGCCTGCAGTGCCTGTATGGCGGCGGGGGCGTGCTCGGTGCAGTAGTTGGCCAGCACCACCGCGTCCAGGTCGTGGGCAAGCATCTCGGCATAGTCGGTGTAGCCGGTGACACCGGGATGGGCCTTGAGGAACTCCTGCAGGGCGCCCTCGCGTTGCTCGCAGACCGCCGCCAGCTCGACGCCCTCCATCGCAGCGGCCTGCTCGGCGAAGGAACGGCCGCGCCCGATGCCGTACACGCCCACCTTGATCGTCTCGGTACTGCGTTTGGCCATTGTAGGTGCCTCCTGGCGATGGGCCGCCGCAATGCGGCGGGCTTCGCGATCGGTGCAGTCCAGGGGAGAGAACCGAGGTCGCCGGGCCTTGGCCGGTCTGCCTTCTGCACAAGGCGGGCATGGCGCTGCGCTGCCGTTTCCCCCTCCTCCCGTCTCGCCAGACGTGTCGGCGAGTGAGGGAGCGGGGGAAAGCCCGCGGGGGGCGGGGCATGCCGTAGCCGTTTGCCCACCCCCATCCCTCAAGCCCCGCCCCCTCCTAGAGGTCCCAGTCCGGACGGAGCTCCCTGGCGCGCTTGGCCACCTTGTCCCGCAGTCGCTTGGGCTTCTTGATGTCCCCCAGGACGCTGGGCAGAGGCTGCCCGGGACCGGCGTCCGCGGGGTCCGGCGACCAGTTGTCCCCTTCGTAGGGGGCGAGCTCGGCATCCGACGCGAAGCTCGGTACGTCGAAGGCCATGTTGTCGTTCAGGGCGCTCTTGTAGGCCAGGATTCCCAGGCAGCTCATCTGCAGCCCGCGGTAGATGTCGAAGTACGGCTGAGTGCCGGTGCGGATGGCCTCGATGAACTCGTGGAGCATGAAGAAGTCTCCGCCGCCATGGCCGCTGCGGGCCGCCAGGTCGTGGAACTGCCGGAACTCCGGGCGGTACATGAGGTCCGCCGGCTCACCCGGCTGCTTGTTCCACGGCTCCTTGTGCACGATCAACTGCCCACCGTCGGTGCGCGAGTTCTCCATCTCACCCTTGTGGCCGTAGATGCGGTACCACACGTAGTGCTTCTCCAGCGCTCCGAACAGGAGCTTGGCGTAGCCGCCGTTCTCCATCTGCACCATGATGATGGCGGCGAGGTCATTGCGCTTGTACGTCTCGCTGCACGCCGGAGTCAGCGGGTCCCAGGGGATGACGAAGCCGCTCACCTTCACCGGTCGCAGGCGCGTGATGTACATGATCGGGCTCATGCTGTGGGTGCAGTAGTAGGTGGCCGGGATCCAGTTGCGCCAGTGGTCGAAGGTGGGGGAGAGGCTGATCTTGGTGTCGGTGGATACGGGGTGGACGTACTCGCCCTCGCCATAGCGGAACTCACCGATCTCGCCCTGGCGGTACAGATGGGCCATCTCCTGGACGAAGGTCATGTAGGCGTAGTTCTCGGCGTACATGTACACCTTGCCGCTGGCCTCCACGGCGCGGACGAGGTCCACCGCCTCGCCCATGGTCTTGACCGCGATCGACTCGCTTTGCACGTGCTTGCCCGCCTGGAGGGCCTCGATGGCCGCCGGAGCGTGCTCGGTGCAGTAGTTGGCCAAGACCACCGCGTCCAGGTCGTGCTCCAGCATCTTGTTGTACTCCGTATAGCCCGTCACACCGGGGTGGGCTTTGGTGAAGTCGTTGAGTGCTCTCTGCCTCTGGTCGCATACGGCCGCCAACTCAACGCCTTCCATCGCGGCGGCCTGCTCGGCGAAGGAGCTGCCGCGACCGATGCCGTACACGCCGACGCGAATGGTCTTGGTGCTTCGTTTGGCCATGGGTGGTACCTCCTGCCCGTCAAAGGGCGGCTCTGACTTGGCTACTTGGTTCGTCCGCTGCGCGGGGGCGCCGCGAACCTTGACGCATCAGCGTCCCGGGGCCGCGGCATCCAGCTCGTCAAGGGTGAAGCGGACGCTTGTGATGAACGGCTCTTGGCCCTCCACCCAGTGCCCGTAGGTTGTGGCCACAATGGTCCCGTCCGGCAGGAGTTCCAGGGCCGGGTAGGCGCAGTCGGCGCCCTTCTTGTTGTCCATCAGACGCACGCGGTACTGCCCCTCGCGGCCGTGCGCGATGTCCTCGTAGGTGCCCACCCAGCCCACCCAGTCGCCGGCCGTGGGGCTCTGTCGCGTGGTGTCGCGGAAGCTGCAGAAGATCCGTCCATCCGGTGCGGTGAGCGCCTGATGCCGGTCGCCCGTGAGGGCCGCGGGCAGCTCGTGGGGCTCGGACCATGTGGCGCCTTCATCGCCGCTGAAGACGACGAAGGAGTTGTACTGTCTGCTGTTCTCCCTGAGCAGCAGAGCGATCTGGGCCCCGTCGGGCGATCTGACTGCCCCGGGCTCGCAGAGGTGCGCCGTTGGGTGCCGGGCGATCGCCACAGGCTCGGACCAGGTCAGGCCGCCGTCCTCCGAAAGCGTCTTGTACACAACAAAGGGCCCCGCCTCGCCTGCCGCCCTCAGGAAGCGTCCGTCATCGTGGAAGACGGCCATGTAGCGGCCATCGCGCAGAGCAACACAATCGGCCATGGCAACGATGCCGCCGAAGTCTCCGATCGGCGCCAGCGGCGACCACGTCTCGCCCTGGTCCTCGGAGACGGCCATGCGGATGGGGTAGAGGCCGGAGAACATGATGAGCCGACGGCGCCCGTGGGCATCAACGGTCTGGTACAGCGTGGGAACCTCCAGCGATGTTGCCCAGTTGTCGGGTACCGGCAGGCGGTCGGTCCAGGTCAGGCCGCGGTCGAAGCTCTTCTTCATCACGATGGGGCCGCGCCCGTGACCCTTGGGGTAGACGGCGATCAGCGTCTGTTGGTCCGAGAGAAGCACCGTGGTCGGGTGGCCCAGGTACTGGCCGGGCTCGCGATCCACCACCACCTGTCGCTGTGTGTCGGCGGCCAGATCGATGAGTGGGATGGTGTAGCCCGGCGGCATGGCCGAGGTATCGGCCTCACGGTGTGCCGGCATGGTGACCTCCGAGGTCATGGTCGGTTGAGTGGCTCAAGGCCCGTGTGCCCCGGCACAGGGCGACGATGGGGCTGCGGGCAGCCGTGCGGGATCGCCGCCGGGTCGGAGGCGGTCCGGCGCCCGGCCCCCGGCGTTGGTCGGTGCACTGTCTACGCGGCTGCCTACTGTCCCGCGGCGTCGGCCAGCTTCGCCCCCAGAGCACGCAGGCGCGTACCGGCCTCGGGGTCCGGACTGCCCTTGACCAGGACGGGATCGGCGACCTTCTTGAGCTTGAAGCTGCCGGCAACCGACTCGATGCTATCGATCGCTCTCCCGCCACCGCCGTGGGTGACGAAGGCCCCGTAGGGCTTGTCCGTCACCTCGCCCTGAGTGGGGTAGAAGGACCGGTCGAGGAAGTCCTTGAGGCCGCCTCCCATGTAGCTGAATGCGTCATAGGAGCCCAGCGCCACGGCGCCGCAGTCCATGAGGTCGCCTGGCCCGGCCTCGAAGCCCGTCTTGAGCACTACCTCGGCCCCGGCGTCCCTGGCGCCCGCGGCCACAGCCTCCGCGGCGGCCTTGGTGTTCCCCGACATACTGCAGTACACCACAAGCACGGTTCCCATGTCACGATCCCTCCCGTGTTCCGGTGGCGATGACTCGCCACTCGTCCAGAGGTACGGCCGGAGACCCCGCCCTCGCCGCGGATGTCATTCTGAGAGCGTCCACTCCCGAAGGGAGCAGCTCGAGGGATCTCCCGGCATTCAGCGAGATTCCTCGCTATCTCGCTGCGCGAGATGGACGCTCAGAATGACATGAAACGGACCAGCCGGACTTCCCGGCCGGACTTCTGGTTGTACAACTGTACTTGCGGGCTCCGCCCGGCGCCGACCTGCCGATGGCTGGCTCGAGCTGTGTCGGAAGACCGACGCCGGCCTTGTACTCAGACTATGCAGGTTCTGGGCGGGCGCCGACTCACGTCGCCTCACACCCCCAACCCCCCTCTCCCTTACTCGCCGATACGACCGGCGAGACGGGAGGAGGG
>CAZXDD010000032.1:0-25434 GCA_964639415.1 uncultured Armatimonadia bacterium | reverse complement strand
CCCCCGTACCCACGCCGGTTGACCATCGCCCTGATCCCGTCTATACTGCGCCCGATTGACGTCCCTCCCGCGCCCTACCATCTCGTCCACCGGGTTGAGCATGAATTGCCCTACCTGCCGCTTCGGCCTCGCGGGTCCCGTGCGCTTCTGCCCCCACTGCGGGTGGCCGGCAGGTCGCCTGACCGTGGAGCTGGATCGCGACTCGCTGGGCGTGCCCGGAGATGGCGAAGCCACCATCGACCTGTGTGTGCGCAATGTGGGTGCCGGGCCGGTGGAGTATTCCATCGCCGTGACCGCGGATCAGCCCTGGGCGTACCTGCTCGTGGGCGGGCGACGCCCTGTGCCGCGCGTGACGGATCGACGGCTTCAGCCCGACCGTCTGGACAACTCCCTCTCGCTGGGCGTCTCGGCCCACGACCTGCCGGATGAGGTCATCCACGTGCTGCTGGATATCGAGTCATCGGATCGCTCCGGGAGCGGTCCGATGCAGTTCAGGCCCTGGGATGTGGAGGCCTATCGCTACCGCAAGTGGCAGGTCAGGGTCCCACTGCGCCGATTGGGGCCCGCACGGCTGTACATCGGGACGCGGCTGTGCATCTTCACGGTCAGGCAGCGGAGCGCTCTCGTCCCTGTCCGCAATCTGGGGGGCAGCGTGGCGACGCCCTCGTTCCACACGCCCACACCGGGGATCCGCGTGGCCTGGGAGGGCCGCTCCCCGCTGGAGGCCGAGGCGATCCCGCCGGGCGGCGCCGCGCGACTGCTCGTGGAAGCGGCCGATGATTTCGACGGCCCCGGCGAGTTGGCGGTGATCGCCGACGATGGCACCCGTCACCAGATCGCGCTGTACGGCGAGCCGGCCCAGCAGACGGCCGGCCTGGTGAAACGCTGGACCCTCGGCATCGACTTTGGGACCTCCAAATCCGCCGTGTACTATACGGACAATTGGGTCAAGGTCGAGGAGCGCAGTCCGCAGGCGGTCCTGTGGCCCGCCGGAGCCACCAGGTCCGAGCGTACGGCCACCAGCACGCGCTCGGCCCTGATGTACCGGGGGCAAAGCGATGTGCCCCTGTGTGGCCACGAGGTGCCGGTGGAAGCCGGGGCCGAGGACGCGGAGGATGAGCTGGTGGTGGAGGCGATGAAGACGCGGCTGCGCCTCCACCCCCAGAACGATGCGGTCGCCCTGCCGGGGGGCAGGAGCGAGAGTCCCGTGAGCATGGTGGCGCATTTCATGCGCTATCTGCTGGATGAGGTTCGTGGCGCCGAGCCGTTTCGTGGCAGCGTGGGTATGGATGCCCGGTATGTGCTCACTCTCCCGGTCATGGCCGATCGCCGGGCCTTCCTGGTGCAGCGCGACAATACGCTGCAGGCCGCGGGCATGGCCGGCCTGCACAAGACTGATGACCTGCTCACGCCCAGCGAGCCCGAGTGCGCGGCCCTCGACCTGATGCACTCGCTGCGCCGGGGGGAGTACAGCTTCGGCGGCCAGCCGTACCATCTGCAGGACGGCGAGTTGCTCCTGGTCCTGGACTGCGGCGCCGGCACCACCGACGTGGCACTCCTGCAGGTTTCGCTGTCCAACGGGACCTTCGGGGTCGAGCATGTGGCCGCGGCCGGCTTCCCCTTCGGCGGAGATGTGGTGGACGACCTGCTGCTGTCGTTTCTCCTAGACGAGTCCGCCGACCAGTTGCGCTTCGGCCGGCGCGGCCGCCGGGCCATGGTCCAGATCGACCCCGATTCACAGCCGATCCCCGTGCATCGCGCGCGATCTGAGTGCAGGCGCATCAAGGAGAGTCTGTTCGTCGAGGACGCCGGTGACGGCCCACGGCAGTTCCGCACCGACCTGGGAACCTACGAGCTGGCTCCGGGCCATGTGGAGCGGCTCATAGCCCCCTTCCTGGAGACCATGTTCGCCGCCGGCGTCATGCCGGACCCGGGCAGGTTCTTCCCCAGACTCGACGCCCTGCTCGACGACAACCTCCGCCCCGCCCTGTGGCGCGAATTGGCGCTCACCCGTGGTACGGAGGTGAGACCCCTGAAGCAGGCGCTGGCGGAGGCCGGGGTGCAGCGGAGCGATGTGACCTTCCTCTTCGTGACCGGGGGCACGGGGCAGGTGCCCATCGTGGCCTCCCGGCTTTACGAGTTCATGGGCCGCTCGGCAAGAATCGTGGTCGCCTCGCCCGAGGACTGCACGCTCAACGTGGCCCGCGGGGCCTCACTGTTCTACGAGTACCGTGTCAGCGGCGTCCTGCGCTGCGGCGTGGACATCGTGGGCCTCGATCCGGTCAGCGGTGCCGAGCTGTTCCGGCAGCAGGCCTGCGCTCCCGGCGCCCTGCCGGGACCGGAGCTAGAGCGGGCGGCCCTCCTCGGCCCACGCTCCTCCATCGAGCTCTGCCTGGCCGCCGCCTACCCCGGAGACGGCCCCAGCGGTATCGTCGCCGCCACACTGGTCACCAACCCCTCGCCCGAGTCTCGCCGTGTCATCGTCCACACCGGCTACGGCAGCGACCGGACGCTGACCTGGAAAGTGGCCTACGCCGACGGAGAGACCCTCGTCGAAACCGAACCGGTGCTGCGGATCTAGAGCCTCGGCCGAGAAGTCCACCTTTCCCGGCAAGAGCAGCTCGAAGAATCTCCTGGCGTTCAGCGAGCTTCTTCGCTATTCCGCTGCGCGAGATGGACGCTCAGGATGACAGGAACCGGGCCGGCCGGACTCCTCAGCCGGACCTCTGTGATATCGGCCTCGGGAGCCGTTCTAAGCCCTCCTGCCGCGGCGGGAGCGGACCCCGCCGGCACCTCACGCACTGGGCCCACACAGGGCTCCCGGAGCCAAAGAGAAGGCCCACTCGGTCCCCGCCGCGAACCCTATAGCGTCCTGTGCATCCGCAACCGAACCCCGCCATTGCCTGGAGGCCCGACCGACATGGAGATCTCAGCGCTGGCCCTTGCGCTCGCCGCTTTGTGGCCTCAGCCCCGGCAGGCTGAGTACGTGGTGCCGGTGAGCATCGTGCTTCCTGTGGAGGTGTCCGCGCCGGCGGCGCTGGACGCTCCGGCCGCCGCACTGCGCCGCGAGTTGGTGGCCCTCTTCGGCCCCGACGCCGTGGGGACGGGCGGCACACCCATCTCGCTACAGTTTGATCCCGAGGCACTCACACGCCCGGAGGAGTACGCGATCGAGCCCGGGGAGCGTGCCATCTCACTGCGCTCCCACGATGTGCGGGGGATGTTCTGGGCGGTGCATTCCCTCTGTGCCCTGCTGTCTCGGTCCCGCGCAACCGCCGGTGGCTACGAGGCGCCGGTTCCCAGTCTGCGCGACTGGCCGGAAACGCCCTTCCGGGCCTTCATGATCCAGGGCGCCTGGACGCCGAGCGCCGAGGAGTTCAAGCGCAACCTCGAGCTGCTGGCCCGCCTCCACGTGACGTACTGCGCCCTGGAGTTCGGCCCCCAGGTCGTGCTGGACTTTGATCCCTCCATCGCCCGGGGCGGCAAGTTCACCAAGCAAGAGGCTCGGGAGGTCGTCGAGTACGGCCGCAGCTTGGGCGTCGAGCCCATTGCCTACCTCAACATGCTCGGCCACCTGGAGCGCGCCTACCAAAAGGAGCCCTACACGCTGCACGGCGGCATCGACATCCGCAGCGATGAGGCGTACGAGGAGTTCGTCTACCCGATTCTCGAGGAGATGCTGGAAGTCTACGGTCCGGTGGAGTTCTTCCACTGCGGCATGGACGAGGCCTGGGAGCTGTTCAAGTGGTTGTCGGCCGAGGGCTATGATGTGACGGAGCTCATCGCCCGCCATATCACGCGGGTGAACGACTTCCTCAAGGCCCGTGGCGTCAAGACCGTCATCTGGCACGACATGCTGATCGCGCCGAGCCTGCGGGACGAGCTGGGCGGGCGCGTCGGCCCGGCCAACGGCGGGCCACCCCAGAATACCGCCGGTGCGCTGTCCATGATCCCGAAGGACGTCATCCTCGACTACTGGTTCTATGACCCCATCGAGGAGTACCCGGCGCTGGACTACCTGCAGAATCAGGGGTTCCGGTGCTGGGCCAGCCCCTGGCAGACTCCCTTCTCGCTCACCCGCTACGCCCACTCCCGGCAGGTGCCGGTGATGGGTACGCTGTGGTCCGGGCCGCCGGGGTGCTTCTCTTCCCGCATCTACAGCCCCGTGACGGCCTACTATGCCCAGGCCGTCTGGAATGCCTCAGCGGCGCCCGAGACCGTGCATCCGGAGCCGGACCTGCACGATGCGGCCCAGCGCGCCACCAACGCCACTTTGTGGCGCCGCAGGTCCTTGCGCTTCCCCTCCGAGAGCGCGCTCTTGCTCTCGCCGGAGGGCCCGCGGCGCACCGCTTGGCCTGTGGATGGCGTGGAGCAGCACTTCGGCGTCCCGCTGGCCACGGACAGCCCGGTGCCGATCCCGGCACTGGAGAGCATCAGCAGGCCGATGGAGGAGAATGGCGGCGCCGCCCTGGTCCGGCTCCCCGGTGGTGTCGGGATGGACCTGGACGGGGTCAACACGGCCCGCGGCGAGAGCCAGCTCATCCTCTACGCGGCCCCGAGGACGCACACGGAGACCAACATCTATGGGATTGAGGTGGCCGTCAGCGCCGAGGGGAGCGTTTTGGAGCTGCGCAACTACGGCAGCGGCGACAGTGAGATCCCCGCCGGTGGGTTCGTGCTCTCCGCCCATGAAGGCCCCCGGCCACAGAAGGCCCGACGGCTGCAGTCGCTGCAGCCGGGAGACCAGATCGCCGTGCTCGATGCCGAGGGGCGGTGGGTAGGCGGTGTGGCGCCGGCCCTGCTACTGGTGGAGCTTCCCGACGGCCGGGCTCTGCGCATCGACGGTGAGAACTCGGTCCGCGACGACGGACGGCTCGTGCGGTATTACGCCGGCTACGGGGACGGAGCCACGGGCACCAATGCGTTTGGTGTGGAAGTGGTCGTGCGGCGTGACACCGTCGTGGAGGTGCGGGACGGCCAGGGGAACACGGCGATCCCCCAGGATGGGTACGTACTGTCCGCCCACGCAGGCGACAACCCGCAGAGGGTCCAGGCGCTGCGGGCGCTGAGGCCGGGCGATGCGGTGCGCCTGCTGGTGGAGAAGGCTGAGGAGCGCCACGATCTGGCCGAGGTCCTGGGTGCGCGCAGGCGAGTGCTTCCGGTCAATGCCGCGTGCCGCACGCTGTTCCTGGCCCTGAACACCGAGGCCTCCAGCTCGCCCGGCACGCCGCTGGGGGAGTGGGTTGTGGCCTACGCCGATGGTGGCACAGAGCGAATCCCGGTGCGCTATGGCCGCGAAGCGCTCTGCACCACCGGTGGCGTGCTGCCCTCCCGCACGGACGACCCCGTCTTCCTGGTGGAAGACCCGGCGGTGCGCTGTCTCGTCAGGGAATGGGAGAACCCTCGACCGGAGCAGACGATCGAGAGTATCGCCCTGGAGCCGGCGTTGGCTCTACTGTCGGCGGGAGGCAGCATTGTTGCCGCTACGGCGGCCGAGGCGGGGTAGGGGAGGGGAGGGGAGGCACATGCTATGGGGTAGGCGCTGGGCGGGGGGGGGGCGTGCCGTTCTGGAGCGGTCCCGCCTGGCGGGAGGCGGACCGTGGACCGCGGGGTGTCTGCGCGCAAGCGGCCGCGCAGCGGACGCCGGGACCCCTATCCGGCCCGGCTCTCGACACACTTTCATCGTCTATGGCATGGTTGCGCCCGCAATGCTTTGAGCCGAGCCGGCGCCCACGATCCGCCAGGTTGGCCTCGTGCAACTATGCTAGCGCACATGGGTAGGGGAGGGGCCGCGAGCGTCCGTGATGAAGACGCCCCGCAACAATGCGCAGAGGTGCTTCGGCATGTGGGTAGAGCGATTGACAATGGAGAACATCAAGTGCTTCGGCAAGACGGTGTTCCGTCTTGGGGACAAGGACGGACCATACCCGTGGGTGACGCTGCTCGGCGAGAACGGCGGGGGCAAGAGCACGGTGCTGCAGGCGCTTGCTCTGCTGGTGGCGGGTCCCGAGAGCGCTCCCAAGCTCTGCCCCAGCCCCGTCGGCTGGCTACGGGATGAGATGCGTCGCGGCCTCATCTCCGTGCGTGTCCATCAAGGGGCAGGTGACCCCGGGCAGTTCAGCGGCGAGAAGCGCACGTTCAACGCATTCGGGTACTCACTGTATGTGACTGGCAGCCGACCGATCAGCATCAACAACAAGCACTACGGCGAGCCGGCGATCATCGAGAGCCCCTCGACCCACCTGTCCTGGCTGCGTCAGAATGCGTTCACATCCGACGGCACGGGCTGGTTTGCGGCCGGCTACGGCCCCTTCCGTCGGCTGACGCGCGCCGACCAGATCATCGTGCCCTCCCTGGAGCGGCCCGCTCGCTCAACCAATTTCGCCACTCAGTTCGACGAGAATGAGCCCCTGTCGACTTTCGAGCGCTGGCTGGTCTACATGGACTACCGCATCTCCAAGAGTTCCAAGTCCGGGCCGGAGGAACGCCACATGGAGGTTGCAGTCGCCTCGATCAACGAGCTGCTCCCGAAGGGGACCGAGTACTCCCGCGTGTCGCCAGAAGGCCGCGTGTTGTTCACCTCGGGGGGGAGCGAAGTCCCCACAAGCTCGCTCAGCGATGGTTACCGGAGCATCCTGGCCCTGGCAGGTGACCTGATCTGGCGCCTGATCTGCGCCTTCCCCGAGAGCAATGCCCCCCTGTCCGAGGAAGGCGTCGTGCTCATCGACGAGCTGGACATCCACCTGCATCCGTCCTGGCAGAGAGGGATCGCCAGCGTTCTGCGTCACCGTTTCCCGAACATCCAGTTCATCGTCGCCACGCACAGCCCGTTCGTGGCCGCAGGGGCGGGAGAGGACGCCAGGACCCTCAGGATCCGCGTCGAGGCGGGGGGGGCGGTGGTGGATGAGGTCCCCAACGTCGCTGCACTGGGCATCGATGACATTCTCCGTAGCGAAGCCTTCGGGCTCGTATCCACCTATGCTCCCCAGACTCAGGAGAAGCTGGATCGCTACGACAGTCTGCGCCGCAAGAGGCACAAACGGCGTCTGACACCGAAGGAAGAAGAGGAGATAGGGCAGCTCTCTATGTTTGTGCGCGAGGCCCGGCCGCTCGGGGGCCCGCCTGAGGACGGATCGCTGGAGGCGCGTATTGACGAGTACCTCGACGGGGTGCTCCCGTGATCCGCGTCACGCGCGGGCCGGAGCCCGCCGTGCTGACGCGGAGCAGGGACAAGTGGCTGGCCGCAGTGCGCGTAGCATCCACGCCTGCCACGAGGCGTGCGGCCCTGAGTAAGTACAAGCATTCGGAGGTCAGGGATGCGCTGTGCGTGGCCTTTCACGGCAGATGCGCCTATTGCGAGAGCACTACGGAAGTGGCCACCTGGGGCCACATCGAGCACTATCGCCCCAAGTCGGCGTTCCCAGAGTCGGCCTTCGACTGGGAGAACCTGCTGTGGACCTGTCCACAGTGCAACTCGGGCTGCAAAGGCGACCAGTTCCCCGAGGCCGCGGACGGCGGTCCGCTGGTGAACCCTTGCGCCGAGGAGCCCGGTGACCACTTTGTCTTCGACTGGGATCCGGTGGCTCGTCTGGCCAACGTGGACGGCGCTACCCGCAGGGGCGAGACGACGGTGGCGGTGCTCCAGCTCAACCGCCCCGCCCTACGCCAGGAGCGGAGTCGGCAGGTGGCCCGCATCGCAGCTCTGTCTCATCTGGCGGCGGACCATCCGGAAGCGAAGCGCCTCGTTGAGGAGGCCAAGGCGGACGATGCACCCTACGCGGCCTTCGCACGCCAGTTCTGAAAGGCCTCAGGCTCCCCCTCAGTCCTCATTCACCGTCCACAGCCGCTGCGGGGTCTCCTGCAGCCACTTCACGTGCCCATCCACGAACAGCACGTTCGCGCCCCCGTTGTGCCTCCTCAGCGGCTCCTCTATGCCGAACTCCAGGCCGCAGCCCCAGTAGCGCCCCATGTCCACGACCCAGATGGTCTCCGCCGGCTGCGGCACCTGAGACTGGTGCACCGGGGTGATGTCATTGATCCCGTGCATTCCGTCCAGGAGATCGCCCCAGCCCCAGTAGGCGATGTTGTAGCCGTAGCCGTACGGGTCTCTCGCGCCGGTGGGGCAGACGAAGACGGCCCGGTTCTTGACATACGGGCCGACGGCGTCGATCCACGTGTGCGAATCATCGAAGGGCCAGAACTGCCCGCGGGTGTAGGTGCCGTCGTGGTCGTCGGTGTACATCGTCAGCGCGGCCCCGAGCTGCTTGAGATTGGACATGCAGGAAGCCTGCCGCCCCTTCTCCCTGGCGCGCGAGAACACCGGGAACAAGATAGCGGCAAGCACCGCGAGGATCGCGATGACCACCAGCAGCTCGATGAGCGTGAACGCTTCCCGGTCTCGGCCGGGCGCGGTGGCGGACAAGGCAGGTCACCTCAGTGTCGGTCGCCTCTTGACGTTCTTCGGAGTCCGCAGGCCCTCGACCTCCTGCGGCGGAGACTGGGGCGCCCGGGCAGCGCGCCGGCGGTGGTGTTGGGCTCTCGCGGCGGGAGGTCCCCGCACGCCGATGGCGAACCTCAGCGCCGCGTTCTACTTCGGATCGGAGACTGATGCACTGTGCTGCTGGGCATCGACATCGGGACCACGGCGGTGAAGGCGCTTGTCATCGACGACAGCGGCCGCGCTCTATCGCTGGGCGAACACGGGTACCCCACCTCTCGGCCGCACCCCGGCTGGTCCGAACAGGATGCCGAGGACTGGTGGACCGGTGCCGTGGCCGCCACGCGGCAGGCCCTGGAGCGGATCCAGGCCCCGGCCATCACGGGATTGGCCATCTCCACCCAGGGCGACACTCTGGTGCCCGTGGACGCGGCCTGCAGGCCGCTGGGGCCGGCGCGGACGTGGATGGATACCCGGACGGGTGAGCTGATCGCCGGCATCGAGAGCAAAGTAGACGCCGACCGCTGGCGGGAGATCGCCGGGGCCAGTCTGGGGCCGTACTCGGCGGCCATGACGATTGTCTGGCTGCGGGAGCATCGGCCCGAGGTCTTCCACGGCGCCGCGCGCTTCGCGCTCGTCGAGGACTTCCTCACCCACAGGCTCACCGGAGAGGCGCTGCTGGACCACCCCAATGCCTCGCGGACACTGGCCTTTGACATTACGCACAGGGCCTGGTCGGGGTTGCTGCTGGAGGCGGTCGGGGTCGAGGAGCAGCGCCTGAGCCCCACGGCGCCGTCGGGGACGGTGGCGGGCACGCTGCTGCCCACCGCGGCCGAGGCGCTCGGCCTGCCGGCCGGCATCCCGGTCGCGGTGGGCGGGCACGACCAGACCTGTGCGGCCATCGGAGCGGGTGTGGTCAAGGCGGGTAGCATGCTGCTTTCGTGTGGCACGGCCTGGGTCCTGCTGGCCTCTATCGACCGCCCCGGTGTGGGGGAGAGCGACGGCGGGGTGCAGGTGTACTGCCATGCCGCACCGGACCGCTGGGCCCTGCTCACCGCCCACGCCGGCGGCAATGTGCTGTCGTGGTGTCGCGAGGTGCTCTACGCAGGCGGTCAGGTCAGCTACGAGCAGATCGGCGCCGAGGCGGCCCTCGCCATGGCGCGGGAGACGGAGCCGGTCCTCCTGCTGCCCCACTTCTACGGCGGGTCCAGCTCCCGCTGGCTGCGAGATGCCCGGGGTGCCGTGGTCGGGCTCACGCTCGGCCACGGCCGGGAGGAGCTGGCGCTGGCCGTGATGCGCGGGGTGGCGCTGGAGGTACTGAGGAACTTCGAGCTCATGGGTCGACAGAGCCGGAGACCCCAGGAGATCCGGATGATCGGCGGAGGTGCCGGGAGCGACCTGTGGGCGCAGATGATCGCCGATGGGACCGGGGTGCCGGTGGTTCGGCCAGAGGTCTCGGAAGCCGCCTCGTATGGGGCCGCGATCCTCGCCGGCGTCGGAGCCGGCGTCTTCGCCTCGGTGGACGAGATGGTGCAGGCTCTGCCTGTCCGTGATGTCCGGGAACCCTCGCCGGACGGGCGGCGGTTCTACCAGACCATGTTGGCCCGGTTCGAGGAGAGCATCCAGGCGCTCGCCCCCATCTACCGACGTATGGCCGCGAGTGGCCGACAGCCGGAACAGCCGTGACCGCCGTTGTTCTCGCAAGGCGCGAACGCTGCCGTTGACTCGCAACCCGTGACTCGCTGACCCGCCGACCCTACACCCAGGTACGTCAATGCAGACAACTCGCCAACGCCCGGCAGTCAGCGTTCGCGCCCTTGTCCTCGGCGCCATCCTGATCCCGCTCAATGTCTACTGGATCATGATGGTCGAGGGCATCTGGCATACGGGGCATCCCACGGTGATGGCACTGCCGTGGGGTGTGGTTTTCAATGTCATCCTCCTGCTCCTGGTCAACACCCTGCTGCGCCGGGTGGCGCCGCGGCTGGTGATGACGCAGGCCGAGTTGGTCACGATCTACGTAATGGTGGCGATCGCCTCGGCGCTGGCCGGCCATGATACCCTGCAACTCGGGGTCCCGAATCTGGCCTACGGCTGGTGGTACGCCAACGAGGCCAACGGCTGGGAAGCGTTGTTCCACAGTTACATCCCCAGATTCGCCACCGTCAGCGATCCCCGCATCCTGGAGCCCTTCTTCGACGGACACTCCACGCTCTACACCCCCACTCGCGTGGCCGCCTGGCTGGGACCGGTGCTCTGGTGGTGCGCGGTGGTGCTGGCGGTCGGCCTGGTGATGGTCGGGATCAATGTCCTGATCCGCAAGCAGTGGACGGAGCGCGAGAAGCTGGGTTTCCCTCTGGTTCAACTGCCGCTGGCCATGACCGCCGAGGGCGGCGGCAGCGGGTTCTTCGCCAACCGGCTCCTGTGGCTGGGGATCGCGATGGGTGCGGGACTGGACCTGTGGAATGGTCTGCATTCCTTCATCCCTTCGCTCCCGATCGTCGACGTGCGCCACGACCGGGGCAACTTTCTGGACACCTGGCCGTGGGGTCTGCCGTGGAGCGCGATGGGCCGCATTCAGTTTCCTCTCTACCCGTTCATGACGGCCCTGGGCTTCCTGGTGCCGCTGGACCTGTGCTTCTCGATGTGGTTCTTCTACGTCTTTCGGAAGCTGCAGCAGGTAGTGGCGGCCGCCATGCCTCTGCCTTTGATGCCCGCGCTGCCGTACCTGGGGGAGCAGTCGTACGGGGCGTGGTTCGTCCTGTTTGGCTACTCCATGTGGGTGGGGCGCAGATACTTCGCTGAACTGGGGCGGAGCATCTGGGCGGGGAAGCTATCGGACGAGGCCGGGGCCCGCGACCCCATGAGTCTTCGCGCCGCGCTGCTGGCCATCGTGGCGGGGAGCGCGTTTCTGGTCTACTTCTGCCTCAAGGCGGGAATGACGGTCCTGTCGGTGATCCCGTTCCTGGGGTTTGTGTTCCTCATTCACACCGCTTTGACCCGGGTCCGGGCGGAACTGGGTCCTCCGGCCCACGAGATGGCCGGCGATATGCACGCCGCCAGGCTGCAGGTGATGATCGCCGGCAGTCGGAACGTTGGCGCCCGCAATCTCACGATCTTCCCCCTGTTTTGGTGGCTCACCGGACGCGGGTACCGCACCACCCCGATGCCGTTCCAGCTCGAGGGCCTCAAGATGGCCGAGGTCTCCGGAGCGGAGCCCACCCGCCTGGCGGCGGCGATGGCGCTGGCCTTCTTGCTGGGCGGCGTCTTCTCGTACTGGGCGGCAATTCACCTGACCTATCAGCACGGCTACAGCCCGCTGATCGGTCACAACAGCGGGCAGTGGAACCAGCTCGCCTCGTGGCTCAACTACCCGCAGGACCCGAGCTGGCAGAGCATCACCTTCATCGGCGTGGGGGGGCTGTTCACGGCGTTCTTGGTGTGGATGCGCATCAACTTCCTGTGGTTCCCGTTCCATCCGGCGGGCTACGCCATGGGCATGGTGTTTGGCGTCGAGTACTTCTGGAGCTGCCTGTTCATCGCCTGGCTCATCAAGTGGGCGATCCTCCGCTGGGGTGGGCACAATGCCTACCAGCGCTCCATCCCGGTGGTCTACGGGATCATCATCGGCGAGTATGCCGTAGGCGCTTTCTGGAGCGCGATGAGCGTCGTCCTGCAGCGGCCGATGTACGACTTCTCGCCGGGGTAGGCGCCGAGGGGCACACTCGCGAGCAGACCGGGCAAGATGGCCTCGGGACACCGCCGAGCCCCGGTGGGCCGACCCCAAGTGAAGGTCCTCTTGCGCCGGGCACCGAAGCCTCCTGTCTGTAGCCCACAGAGCCCGGCGGAGGACCGATATGCCCACAAGACCCCTTCTCGTCGTGCTGTCGATGGTAGTGTGCGGCTCGGTGTCCCCGGCCGAGCCGCTGGACGTTCCCCTTGCCAACGGCTCCTTCGAGGGAGCCGTCACCCCGGCACAGCTCCCTGCGGGCTGGCGGCTGTACGGCGGCGACGGGACGGAACAGAAGCTGTCTGTGGTCTCGAGCGGTGAAAGCAAGGCGCTGCTGATCGAGGACGGCGATCCTGCCGCCGAGATCGGCCTGCAGCAGGAGGTGGCCGTCAAGCCCGGGGAGACCTACGCCCTCACCGTACGCGTCCGGCGCGTCCGTGACGCCGATCCTACAGGCGCCTTTGCTCAGCTTCGCTTCCTGCCGGGAGACCATTACGTTCAGCGCGGACTGGCCGCCGAGAGCCCGGACAGCAGCACCGAGATCACCCTCGCCACAAGAGCCCCTGACGGCGCCACTACCGCCCGCATCTACCTGTACACCCATGCCGCTCCGACCCCGAAAGTGATGGTGGACAGCGTGAGCCTTCAGTCCGGCGTTGAGCTTCCGCAACCTCGGCCGGAGGCGGCCGAGGTGCCGCCTCCCGTGCCGCCGACCTATGACAAGCTCAAGGATCTCCACCTGCGGACGACTCTGGTGGCCGACGCAACACCTCTGGCGGCCATCGTCGCCTCCGCCTCCGGCGTCCATGACGACGGCGCGCGGCTCATCGCCGACGCGATTCGCAGGGCGACCGGCGTCGCGATACCCATCATTGGCGACACCGATCCCGGCGCTGCAGTGCCATTGAACCAAAACCTCATCGTCCTGGGCGACCGCACCACCAATCGCTGCATGAGCGCCCTGTACGACGGGTTCTTCAGCCTGCTGGACCCCAAGTACCCGGGCCGCGGCGGGCACGTACTGCGCTCCGTCCACAACCCCTACGGCAACGGGCACAACGCCATCCTCGTCGGGGGCAGCGACCCGGCGGGTGTGCGGGCGGCCGCGGAGCTGTTGTGCGAGAGGATCGCGCAGGCGCCGGTGGAAGACGGGAGGCTGTCCTTGGGGTGGCTGATGCAGATCAGGCTAGGCGATGGCCTGGAGGCGCCCCGGGACGTGACGAAGGCCGAGATCTGGGAGGCCTCCCGCGGGTACGGCTCCAGTGGATACTTCGGCTGGAACAGCATCAGCAAGCGCATGGCGCTGTACTATATGACCGGCGACGAGTTTCACGCTCGGGAGGTCATCCGGCTGTCCTTCCCCGACGCGCAGGCCCTCGCGGAGATCGACAAGATCGACCAGGAGATGATCGAGGACAAGCACCACCCTCTCAGCGGGCCCTACCACTACTCGGCCCACTTCAGCGTGCTGTTTTGGGACCTCATCGAGGAGAGCCCCGTCTTCAGCGACGAGGAGCGGCTGCGGGTCACCAATGCGCTGGCCGGGCAACTGAATCACCGCAAGGGCGAGGGGGTCTACGGGGTCCGCGCGCACAAGGGGTATGTGGGCGACCGTCACGGGGACTGGTCGGCGGTGTCGCTCTACTGCCTGGGCAGGTACTTCTCCCGGTACTACCCCGCCCCGGTCTGGGATTGCTGCGTGCAGTCGGCGACGGTGTATTTCAGTGCCCTCAAGGACAGCGCCTGGCTGGCCGGCAGCAATGACCACCTGTTTTGGTACAACACCTACTACGAGCCGATCGAGACATACATGCTTCTCAGCGGCGATCGCGCCGGCCTGGAGAGCGGGCATCTGCAGCAGGCTCTCAAGACCCAGGACATCCTGTACACCGGCAACACACCGGACTGGGCGCTGAACACGGCCTCCTTAGCGTGGCTGAACAAGACGGCATATCTGACGGGGGATAGTCGCTGGCTTCACTACCGCGACCGCACGGGGCTGGACACCGACGTGCTCCGCCTGGGGCAGGCCTTCTGG
This sequence comes from uncultured Armatimonadia bacterium, assembly GCA_964639415.1. Taxonomy (GTDB): domain Bacteria; phylum Armatimonadota; class Zipacnadia; order Zipacnadales; family JABUFB01; genus CAYRFY01. The sequence continues at coordinate 11,229 of CAZXDD010000032.1, read as the reverse complement.
CCTCCCGATGACTTCCGCCCGCGTCCTCCCACGGAGCTCTCAGGCCGCTTCACCGTCCAGCCGATGCCCGAGCCCATGTGGAAAGGCCGCGGGAGCGGCCTGCCCCTGGAGCAGTCCTTCCTGTGGGGTAGCTACCGCAGCGCGGCCGATGATAGCGGCGACTTCCTGCTGCTGGACGGGTTCAACGGCGGCGGCCGCAACCCGTACCACACCTTCGCCGTTCTCGAACTGCGGCTCAACGGCGTTACCGCTCTGAAGAACTACCACAATCAGGTGCTCACCGGCGCCGACGGCATGGTGGAGCCACAGGTGGCGATGGACAGCGGCCTGCGGAAGAGCGCCGTCGTGGGGCAGACCGCCTTTGCCTCGGCCGAGGTGCCCAAGACGCCCTTCGCCGACTGGCGGCGGAGCATCGCCATGCGGAACGGCCATTACGCTCTGTTCGTGGATCGCCTGGACTTCCGGGCCGATAGCGACAACATGCAGGTACTCACCACCTGGGAGCCCGTGGGCGGAGCCTGGCAAGACCAGGAGGGATTCCTGCGTATCAACGGTGACTACTCGGGCGCCCTGCCGCCGGGCTGGCTGCGGTTCAAGGCGCTGGAGGCGGCCTACGAAAGCAGCCCGCCCGGCGCGGAGCACACCTCCAACCTCACCGGCATCGGCATCGTGCTGCTCAAGTCCACCGCGGCCGGAGACTGGCTGCAGATGCCCTTCTCGCTTCCCGAGCCGGTCAGCGGGGAGGTCTTCGCCGAGCTTCTGAACTACGTGGATCGCGGGCCGGTGAGGCTGTGGCTGGATGGCGAGATCGCCGTTGAGCGCTACGAGCACCACGCCGCGGCGGTCACCAGTTGCCGCGTCTCGCTGGGGCAGCGGAGCCTGGCGGCCGGGGAGCACAGTCTGCGTGTGGAGACCCTGGGACGTCAGGAGGGCGTGGATCGTTGTTATGTGGGTCTGGCCGGCGTGGCCATCCGTCCGCAGGAGGCGCCCGCCGCCGGGCAACGGCCGGTGGTGGAGCTGCATCCCGGCGAGATCGTGCCCACCGACGGTGGCGGGGTGGTGAGCATGAAGTGGCGGGGGAAGGCGCGGCGGGGAGAAACCAAGACCACCTTCTATCTCCTGGGGCAGAAACAGCCCGATGACACCCGGCCACTGGGGTGCGCCCAGATCGGCCCGGACGCCGCCGCCTTGGCCCTGCCCGAGCCCGCCCTGGCCGTTGCGGGCGAATGCGAGAGCACACGGGCCGAGCTGGCCGTGCTCGCCGAGGACCATCTCTTCGGCGAGGGACTGACATCCGCGGGGCTGAAGACCCCGTTGCTCCTTGCCGACGCGCCCATCTCGGCGGACTGGAGCTTCGGCCACGGTAAGCTGAGCCTCTTCGTGGCGGAGGAGACCGCCCTGCGCATCCGGTGTCTCCCCGGGCCGCTGTCCCTGGATGGACAGCCCGTGCAGGCGGCGACGGGTACCGACGGCATGGTGACGCTGAGGCTCTCGGCGGGCGAGCATCATCTCTCGGGTGTCGTGCCCACCGGTCTGGAGAGCCTTGGCGCCGCACTGCGGACCCGTGTGGCGGCGGCGCTTGCCGGGCGCGATGCGGCCCGGGTCAGCCCACCGCAGGTGTCGCTACCGGAGCGCGATCTGAACGCTGTGGGAGGCACTCAGCTCCCCGGCGGGGTCGTGGACATGGTCGCCGTCCCGCGGCCGGAGGGAGACCTGCTGGCCGTGGCCGAGGAGCGCCGGGTGCATCTGCTGACCGCCGCAGGCGAGGAGCAAGTTGCCATGCCCACCGAGGGCGATGTGCGCGTCCTGCGCTGGTGGGCCGAGCACGAGCTGCTCCTTGTGGGCTGTGCCGATGAGAAGGTCCTGGCCTTCGGCCTCGACGGCGAGAAGCGGTGGGAGTTCGTGTCCGAGATGGACCCGGCGGTGTACGCGGCGGCCAAGCAGTATTGGTTCAAGTCGGCCCATCCGGGAATTTACGGCCTGCATACCGGGGTGCTCATGAACGAGCAGTCCCAGGCCTTTGTGGGCAGCGCCTGCACGCTGGAGATTCTCGATCGCGAGGGCGGGCTGCTCCGGCGCATGCCAGTGTTCTGGGGGCCCGGGTGGCGGTTCACGCTCATCGACGGCCCGGCGGGGACGCGTCAACTGCTCAACGCCCGCTGGCCCAATGACAGCGTTGCGGCGGCGGTGATCGACGGCGAGACGCTCAGCCAGACCGCGGGCTTCGTCTCCGTTCCGGCCGGACATGCCAACATCGGCGGCTGGACGGCGCAAAGCCGGCCCCGCACGTACTTCGCGGACCTGGATGGAGATGGCGAGAGTGAAGTGATCTCGGCCATCAACGGGGTGTGGAACCGCGTGACGGTCTGGGACAACGCGGGGAGAGCGAAGCACAACGTGCAGTTCGGCCCGGGGGAGAAGGCTCCGGCGGTGACGCTCGCGGACATGGACCTTTGCGACCTCGACGGAGACGGGTGCCTCGAGGTGCTTGTGGCCAAGCAGACCGACGGCCTGGTGGTGGCGCTGGACCACGAGCTTGCGAAGCTCTGGGTGGCGGCACTCCCCTCCGGCCCCTGCGTCCTGCGCGCCGCCGGGGGGAACAAGGCGATCGTGGGCTGCCTGGACGGCTCGGTCCTGTGCCTCGGGTCGGAGGGGGAGCTGGAGTCCTTGGCGAAGGTAACGGGCAGGCCTACCGTGGCCGTCACTCTCGGACAGAAGGATGGCCGGACGGTGGCGGTGGCGACGGACGCCGGAGATGTCAAGGTGTTCGCGGCGAGGTAGCGCGGCATGGTGCCGGCGCACCGCGCTCCGCGGGACCCACACGGCCCGCAAAAGACGCCGCGCCGTGGTGCGCTCACCGACAGGTCACCCGTGCCCGCGGGTCTCCGGGCCCGCACGGTGGGGCAGAGCCCAGAGGCCGACAGGCACACACCGACGGGCCCCCTGACCCGCCGCCGTTGCCGCTGGTCGCTGCGCGCCGGGTCAGAAGCCACCGACATGCGGGCGAGGCGTGCGCTCCCGGCGACGGCGCCGGCAAGGTCGGCGGTTCGCGACACCCATTGCCAGGAGGTACCACATGCGCTATCTGCTTACCATCCTCTGTCTCGCTCTGGCGGTCAATGGCCTTGCCGCCGGTCTACTGCAGAACACCGACTTCGAGGCCGGGCTCGCCGGCTGGTCGCTGGCCCATTCCTGGTACGCGCAGCCCGCGGACGCCGGTACCAGCGAGATTGTCCTGGGCGAGGGTGAGGGCCGCGATGGCGGCAATGCCCTGAAGATCATCGGCGGCGGCAAGCGCGGGCTGGCCATGCAGACCTCCGCGGCCTTCCCGGGGACCTACCGCGTGGGCGGGTGGATCAAGTGCGAGAACCTGGGTGACGCGCAGGCCAGCATCCTGGCCGAGTGGATGGGCCGTGATGAAAGAGGTGGCCTGGGCCGCTGGATCAAGGGTGATTCTCCCGGCGGCATCACCGGTACCACCGACTGGACCTATGTCGAGCAACAGTTTGACGCTCCGCCCGACGCCCGCGGCGTGCATCTGGACCTGCTGGTCAACGTCCCCAATGAGGGCACCGTGTGGTTTGATGACATCATCCTCGAGCGCGTTCCCGGAGGGCTACCCGTGCCTGCTTCCCCCGACATCAGGGTCGAGACACCCGTGGGCGAGGACGCCTGTTTCCAGGTGACCTGGGACGCGGCGGCACTCACTCCCGGCACCGTGACGCTGCTGATCTACTGCGAGCCCGAGCCTTTGTCCGACCCGGCGAGCCTGATCCCCCGCGCGGTGGCAGATGCCGACACCGGCTCCGGGTTCCTGCGCAGCCTGGGGAATGGCACCACGTACCATGTGGCCGCGGTGGCCGTCAACGGTGACGGGCAGCGGTCCACCATCTCCCAGGGGATCCAGGCCACGGCCGCCGACCGCCAGGCCCCACGGCCAGGGTGGATCGAGGCCTACAGCACCGATACCGACGACATCCGCGTCTGCTGGAGCCCGCACGTGCTGGACACGGACGTGGTGGCTCTGGAGATCGGCACCGAGCGTGATGGGCAGTTCCGCAGCCAGAGCAAGTGCGACGTCGCCGGAATCTACGACGTTCAGCGGCCGCTGTACACCACCATCCCGCTCTTCACGTCCTACGAGTCCATGCCCGAGGGGACCACACGCGTGGGTGTCCGCTGCATCGACCGGGCGGGGAACGTCGGCGAGGTGGAGTGGCTCGACGTGGAGCCTCAGCCGCAGAGCGACGCGGCTTTGCCCGCTGAGCTGTGGACGGCGCCGCCCACGGAGCAGCTCCCGGTGGATGCGGCCGCTCCCCCGGAGCGCTCGGACGCCTTCTCCCTGTCGCTGATGCAGAATCAGTCCCGCGGCTTCCAGGTGATGCTCAAGCCGCAGGCGGACCTGCAGCAGGTGCGGGTGTCCTTCGCCCCCCTGGCCCACGAGGACGGCGAGAGCTTCATCGACCCGCGCTGGCTGGCCTACCATTTCGTGAACTACGTGACTCTCGAAGCCAACTCCCGCGCTACGCCGGAGGACGAGCTGGTGTGGCAGGCGCCGGGCGAGTACCCGGATGAGCTGAGTGATGATCTGGTCCGCGACCTGCCCGCCGGTAGGCTGCAGCCGATCTACATCCGTGTCACGGCTCCCGAGGGCGCAGAGCCCGGGCGCTATACAGGGAGGGGCAGCGTCTGGTCGCCGCAGGGCACCGCGACACTCAGCCTCACGGTGCAGGTGGAGCCGGTGGCCTTTCCCGCCGAGCCGAGGCTGAAGTTCGTCTACTGGTCGTCGTGGAACGACCCGTGCGAGGCTCTGGGAGTGACGACGGATTCTGAAGACGGCTGGCGCGTGCTGGCCCGACAGGGTGAGTTGATGCGCACACACCACCAAAACACGGTGGTCATCTCCTACGCCCTGGTCCGCTCGTGGCGCGACGAGAGCGGCGGCCTTCGCCACGACTGGACGGCCTTCGACCGCACCATCAGGACCTTCCAGGAGCAGGGCGTGGACGCCCTGTTCTGCCTCAGCCACATGGGAAGCCGCACCAGCGGCGAATGGGAGTGCCCGACCATGAGGTCGCACGGGTACACTGTGCGCGACCTGCAGACCGGGCAGACCTCGCAGATTGACGTGCTGGATGTCCTGCCCGACATCGAGGCCCATGTCGAGAGCCTGGGCCTGATCGACAGCTTCTGCGTGCACGTGGCGGATGAGCCGATTCCGGTGAACCTCGAGAGCTACAAGGCGCTCTCGGCCAGGGTCAAGGCCGCGGCCCCGAGGCTCCGGCGCATCGACGCCATCCACGTCCCCGATCTTCTCGACTCGCTGGAGATCTGGGTACCGCAGCTCAACTACCTCAAGCAGTGGGAACAGGAGTACCGTGCCGCCCAGCAGGCGGGCAATGAGCTGTGGTTCTACATCGCCTGGGTCCCCCAGGGCCTGTATCCCAACCGCATGATCGACAGCTACGCCATCAAGAGCCGCGTCCTGCACTGGATGAATGCTCTGTACGACACCACGGGTTACCTGCACTGGGCACTGGACCGCTGGTCGATCCCGCTCACCAGCCTGGGGTCTCCCGGCGACCAGTACATCTGCTGGCCCAGCAGGCGCTATGTGGCCAACAGCTCGCTGCGCTACGAGGCCGAGCGGGAAGGCCTCGAGGACTGCGAGCTGATGTTCATGGTGCGCGACAAGCTGATGCAGGACGGGAAGACGCGTGAAGAGGCGCAGGCGGAGATGGAGCGCATCGGCAGGCAGGCGGTGGAGGCCTACGAGGACTTCACCCGCGACTACGCCGAGATGGAGCGGGTCCGCGCGGAGTTGATCGAGGCCCTCGGCCGGTGAGAGAGCCACCGTGCCGCGTCCTGCGTACGTCCGGCGGCGCGGACAGCACCTGCCCGGAGACCCATGGCGTCCGACTCGTGACTCGCCGGCTTCCGTTCATCAGGAGGTTTTCATGCTCAGGCATCGACTTTGCGTGCTCGCACCCTGCCTCTACTGCCTCCCTTGGCTCCCCGTCTGCGTGGCGCAGGAGCAGCCCATCGCGGTGACCCTGGAGACCGAGTACCTCAGGTGGGAGATCGGCGCCGACGGCCGGAACGCCGGTTTCGTCGACAAGCGTACCGGTACCGACTACCTTGCAGCCGCCGGTCCTACCTGCACCGTGACGGTGGAGGGCAAGGAGCTTCCCGCGACAGGTGCGGCCATGGCCGATGGGCTGGTGCGCGTGCAGTTCGAGCGTCCCGACATCCATGCCACGCTCCGCGCCACGGCTCGGCCCAGCTACGTGACGATCGAGGTCGTCGAGCTGGCCGGAGAGGGCGTCACTCGCCTGACCCTGTGCAATCTCAGTCTGAAGACCGACCCCGATGATCCGGAGCGCTTCGCGGCCTGTGCGCTGGCCCAGAACCTGCTGACCAACGTGCCGGAGATTCCCGGCCCCAACGAGCTGGTGCGGGCCTGGTGTGACCCGCAGTTCGGCGCCGCGGGCGCATCGGCGGCGATCCTGGCTTGTCCGCTGCCGCAGTTGCGCGGTGCGATGCAACAGGCCGTCTCCGCCTCGCCGGACCTGCCCCAGTCGCCGCTGGGCGGCCCGTGGGCCATGGATGCCCGGCACAGCCGCAGCTCGTATCTGTTCAACTTCAACGATCTCACCGAGGCCACGGTGGATACCTGGATCGACACCGCCAGGTCGCTGGGGTTCAACCAGATCCAGATGCACGGGGGAACCAGCTTCCGGTTCGGCGACTGCTTCCCAAACCCCAATACGTACCCCGGAGGCATCCCGGACCTCAAGCGCACGATCGACAGGCTCCATGAGGCCGGGATCATCGTGGGCATGCAGCCGTACGCCTTCTTCATCGCCAAAAACTGCCCGTGGGTGACCCCGGTGCCCCATCCGGGGCTGGCCAAGGACGCGCGGTTCACACTGGCGGCGGATCTGGACGCCGAAAGCAAGGATGTGCCGGTGCTACAGAGCACCGAGAAGATGTCCACGATCACGGGGTTCTTCGTGCGCAACAGCGTGACGGTGCAGATCGACGACGAGCTCATCGTGTACACCGGGCTCGCGAAGACGGAGCCGTTTGCCTTCACGGGGTGTGCCCGGGGAGCCTACGGCACCACGGCCGCACCCCACAAGGCCGGGGCCGAGGTCCACCATCTCAAGGAGTGCTTCGGGCTGTTCGCCCCCGACCCGGACTCCGACCTGCTCCTGGAGGTGGTCCAGAAGCAGGCCGACTTCTTCAACGAGTGTGGCTTCGACGCGATCTACCTCGATGCGCTGGACGGCGAGGATGTGCTGGGTGGGGCCGGCAATAGCTGGCACTATGGCTCCAAGTACGTCTTTGAGCTTCACAAACGCCTGGCGCGGCCGGCGGTGATGGAGATGAGCACCTTCCACCATCACCTGTGGTTCGTGCGCTCGCGCATCGGGGCGTGGGACTACCCCAATCGCTCCCACAAGGAGTTCATCGACCAGCATGTGCGGGCCAACCGTGCCGGCGAGCGCATGTTCCTCCCCGGCAATCTGGGCTGGTGGGCGTTCAAGAACTACAGCGGAGCCCAGGGCGAGCCCACGTTCGCCGATGACATCGAGTACCTGTGCTGCAAGGCGCTGGCGACGGACTCGGGGCTATCCATGGCCAGCTATGACCCCAACAACCCCGGCCACGCCCGCCTGGCCGCCATCGTCAAGCAGTACGAGGAGCTCAGGCACGCGGGCACGGTGCCCGAGCCCATCCGGGCCCAGTTGCGCCTGCCGGCCTCGGACTTCACGCTGCAGATGGGGCCGGAGGGACCGGAGTTCTCCCCCACACGGTACGACAGGCACCGCGTGCGTGCCATCGACGGGCAGAGCAATGCGTGGACCGTGGCCAACAGGTTCGAGGCCCAGCCGCTGAAGCTGCGGATGGAGGCACTCCAGTGCTGCGCGCCCTACGGCACGCCCGAGGCCATCACCCTGGCGGACTTCTCCACCGATGACGAGCTGCCCGACCGCGCCGCGGCCGAGAAGGTCACCTTCTCGCTGCGTTCGGTGACCGACAATGTCAAAGTGGGCAAGAACAGCGCCCTGATCACCGCCGATAGCACTCGGCAGGAACGCGTGGGCTCGTGGCTACGGGCGAGTCGCCGGTTCTCCCCCCCCATGGACCTTTCCGCCTGTCAGGCCATGGGCGTCTGGGTCCACGGCGACGGCAAGGGCGAGATACTGAACCTGCAGTTGCGCAGTCCCAGCCACCTGAGCCACGCCACCTGCGACCACACCATCCCCATCGACTTCGAGGGCTGGCGGTACTTCGAGCTGGTGGAGTTCGACACGGAGCACTACGCGGGCATGGGCTGGCCGTACGGGGGACAGTATGCCACCTACCGCGAGAACCTGCTGTATAAGAGCGTCGAATCGCTGTGGGTGTGGGTCGGGAACCTCCCGCCGGGCGAGCAGGTGAATCTCTACCTCAGTCCGATCAAGGCGCTGCCGATCAGGGACGGAGTGCTGGATAGCCCCGTGGTCCAGGTGGCGAACAAGCAGCTTTCGTTCGACGTGCAGATCCCGACGGGCTCTTACATGGAGTTCGGCGCCATCGGCGACTGCAAGGTGTACGGACCTCAGGGGCAGTTCGTCGGCGATGTCGCCGTCAAGGAGACCGAAGTCCCGCTGCTCGCGGCCGGGGACAATCAGATTCAGTTCACCTGCACCGGACCGGAGGGCCTCACACCGCGGGCCCGCGTGACGGTGATCACCACAGGCGAGCCGCTCAGGTAGACGCATTCGGGGTCGGGCCCCCGCGGGCCCGGCCCCGTGTCAGACCTTCTCCCCGCCTCGCCTTCCTCTCCCGTTCGCCGTGTTTCTGACTTCGGCCGTTCTCCGTGGAACTCCGTGCTCTCCGTGGTCATTCGTGCCGTTCTCCGTCGCTCCTCACAGCCTCAGCAGGGCCGGGTGTGGGGGGCCGTCGTAAGTGGAAGTCCAGATGACGGTGACGTCGTCGGGGCAGAATCGTGGGTGCAGGTGAGGCGCGTCGCCACTGCGCTCCCAGCTGCTAAGCGCGGTATGGCGGCCTGTGGTGGCGTCCCACATGCAGAGACGTCCGTCGTGTGTGTCGTAGCAGATGCGGCCGGCGTCGAAGCTGGGGCCGGGGTGCCAGGCGCCGGGGGCATCGACGGTGCGAAGGCCGGTATTGTCCGGACGAATCAGACCGAGCCCCTCCGGGTGGCGGATGAACACCACCCATTGCCCGTCGCCGCTGAACACCTCGTGGGTGACCCAGGGATGCCCGGGACGGTGGTATAGCGGGCCCGGGTGGTCGCCGTCGGTGCGCGCCAGCCACATGCGCTGGGGTGAGGCGCCGCCGGTCTCGTGGCAGTACATGAGCAGCTCGGGATCGGTGGGCGAGAACTGCACGTGCCCGATGCGGAACGGTCGGCTCACCACGCGCCGCCAGCCGCCGTCGGTATTCGACACCGTCCACACACTGCCCACCGGCACACCGCTCTCGTGCTGTCTGTTGGCGAACAGGGCGGCGCAGGTGCAGTCGCTGTTGGTGTGAACACAGCCGCCGAACTCCCAGCCCTCGTCGGGGAAAGGCCTGCGTCGGCAGACCTCACCGCTGAGCACATCCACCTGGTATAGCCCGTCGCTAGTGAAGGCGAAATGGCGCCCATCTTGATGCAGATCGCCGGTGTGGGCATGGGCTCCCCCCGCGGTGAGGCGGAAGCCTGCGCCGGTCTCCAGATCGATGCGGACCAGCTCGGTGACGCCGTCGAAGTCGCCACCACAGAGGAAGAAGCCGCCGTCGGGCGCCAGGAAGCGCTGGTGGAAGTAGGGGCATGTCAGCGGCACGTCGGCGAGAAACTCGACGATGGTACCGCCGGTGAGTGATGGGCGCTCTCGGCGTCGGATGGCGATGGGGTCAAGAATACTTCGCACAAGAACCCTTCTCAGACATGATTGAACGTTTCTAGACGAAGAATCATGCGCCGAACCCCGCGTTTTTCCGCCTTTCCCCCGCCTTTTCCCTGCCTTTTCCCTGCCTTTTCCCTGCCTTTTCCCTGCCTTTTCCATGCCTTTTCCATGCCGTTCCTTCACGACCACGCCCTGGAGTTGGGCACCTCCAGCCACACCGACCCCTGCGCGATGGACTGCTGACTCACCAGCCCCGGCAGGGTGAAGTCCATGGCCGCATGGATGTCGATGGGCGGGTCTCTGTCGGCGATGATGGCCTCCACGAACTCGGCCACCTCCCAGTAGTCGCCACCCCAGTGGCCGGCTTCCAGTGCCTCCTTGGGCGGGTTCAGCCACTTCTCAGGCAAGTGGTCTTGCTCCAGCTCGGCCAGGTCATGCCAGCCGGGCTCGTCGCCGTGCAGACCGCGGAGCCAGATCTTGTGCTGGTCCGCCGGGCCCCGGGGCGACTCATAGCAGCCGTCGGTGCCCTGCAGCGAGTAGTAGGTCATGCAGTGGGGGCGATTGGAGAGCATATCCACTCGGATCTCCACCAGCCCGCCGCCGGACAGGCGGCAGAGCATGTGGATCGAATCCTCGTTCTCATACCGGTCGCCCCGGGGGTCTGTGTAGTGGTGCCCGCTGCCCACGCAGCAGACGGAGACCACGCGCTCGCCGATCCATTGCAGGACCGGCCCCAGGCTGTGGGTGGGATAGGTGCAGCCGTTGACCCCCGTCTGCCAGCGCCGCCGCCACTTGGTGACCTCATTGAGCCCCTTGAGCTCGTGGATGTAGGCCCCCTCGCCGAAGTACATGGTGCCGAAGAGCCCTTGCCGCGCCAGCTCGCGGACCAGCACGTTGTGCCGGATGTAGCAGTAGTTCTCGGCCATCATGTACCTGGCGCTGCCCGCCGTGGCGGCCTGTACGAGCTGTCGGGCCTCCTCCAGGCCGACGGCGGCGGGCACCTCACTCATCACGTGGACCCCCCGCTGCAGGGCGGCGATGGCCTGTGGAGCATGGAAGGGCATGGGGGTGCCGATGACTATCAGGTCGAGCTCGGCCTGATCCAGCATCTGCTCGTAATCGGTGTAGCTCTGCTCGACCTCCTGCTCGGCGGACTGAGCGGCGAGGCCCTCGGCATTGATGTCACACAGGGCGGCCAGCGAGGTGGCCGGGTTGCTGTGGAAGGCAGCAAAGAAGCTTCGTCCGCGTCCCACGGAACCGACGACGCCGACCTTCAGTGGGCTATGCATGGTGTACCTCAAGGGTGATGGGTTACTTCCGGTGGGCG
>CAZXDD010000031.1:0-25790 GCA_964639415.1 uncultured Armatimonadia bacterium | reverse complement strand
CGCGTCTTCAGCACGCGTTGACGGAGCCGGCCGGGGGTGATATACTCGCTGGACTGCTGAAGCGATCACTTCGGGGCCACTTCATGGGCCGTAGCGCCGGCCCTTCTTCATCCAATGAACCTGAGCGATAGCTACCAAGACAAGTGCGCTTTGGCGACACAGCAACTGCGTCGCACGTGGCTGGCGTGGGGAATCGCGCCGCTGACCACCGCGGCGCTGCTGGTGTTCACAGTCGGTACCGTCTGGGCGAAGCCGATCGAGGCCGATCCGCACAATATCGAGCGCGGGTTCCAGGCGGTCCTGGCGGTCTGCGCGGCCCTGTTCCTGGTGGCCTTCTGGTTGGATGGGCGCTGGACCGCCAAGGAGACCGTGGGGCGCCGCCTGCGCCGGGCCGTCGGCGGCGACGCCGTGCCTCTCTCCAGGGACCAATTGGCCGCCCACTGTGACGTGGTCTTCAAGAGCATTCAGAGCTCACACATGGCCCTGACGGCCATCGGCAGTGCCATCGCCGTGGCCGCCGTCATGTCGGTGTGGGCGGGCCTCAGCGTGGCGCAGGGGGCCCAGATCATCGTGTTGGGACTGGGGTACCAGCTCTTTGTGGTCTCCCGCCACCCCGACTACGACGAGACCCTTACGGCGGCCGCCCGCGGGCTGCTGGAGGCCGCGCCGGACGACGCCAACGACCATAACGCCCGGTAGCATGGCGCAGCGCCTGCGGCGCTGGACGGCCATGCTCCCTCCTGCCCGCGATTGCCGCGGGCGATTTTGTGTCTGGGGATGCTTTCGCCATGAAATACACAAGACCCCGGGGTCTGCAGGACATCCTGCCGGACAAGGTAGCCCGGTGGCAGCACGCGGAGAGCACCTTCCGCGAGACCTGCCACAGGTACCGGTATCAGGAGATCCGTACCCCGATCTTCGAGGACACCAACCTGTTCACCCGTGCCGTGGGTGAGGAGACCGACATCGTCTCCAAGGAGATGTACACATTCGAGGATCGCAGCGGCCACAGCCTCACCCTCCGGGCTGAGGGGACGGCGCCCGCCGTGCGCGCCTATATTGAGAACAACCTGTGGGGTCAGGACCGCGAGCGCCTGGTCAAGCTCTACTACATCGGGCCCATCTTCCGCTACGACCGCCCGCAGGCCGGGCGCTATCGCCAGCATCACCAGTGCGGCATCGAGGCCATCGGGAGCGCCAACCCCGCTGTGGATGCGGAGGTCATCGACCTCGCCCTGGGCTTCTACGGTGCCCTGGGCATCGGTGAGGTGGAGCTGCGGCTCAACTCCGTAGGCTGCCCCGACTGCGCGCCCGGGTATCTCGAGGCCCTCAAGGAGGCCGTCCGCCCGCATATCGGGGAGATGTGCGGCGACTGTCAGCGGCGCTTCGACGCCAACCCGATGCGGATACTGGACTGCAAGAACGAGGTCTGCAAGAGCGTCACCGAGCAGGCGCCGAAGATGCTTAGTATCCTGTGTGACGACTGCTCGCGGCATTTCTCCGGCGTGTGCCGGCATCTTGCAGCCCTGAGGATCGAGTATGTGATCGATCCGCGCATCGTCAGGGGCCTGGACTACTACACCAAGACCGCCTTTGAGTTCAAGGCCACGGGGCTGGGCGCCCAGGATTCCATCGGCGGCGGCGGGCGCTACGACGGGCTGGTGGAGCAGTGCGGCGGCAGGCCCACTCCGGGAGTGGGGCTGGGCATGGGCCTGGAGCGGATCCTGCTGGTCCGCGAGAGCATGGAGTCGGGGGAGGAGACGACGCCTCGCCACGGAACGATGATCGTCGCGCTGGGCGAGCGAGCCTGGGACCAGGGAGTGGAGCTGGCCGGCGCGCTGCGAGACGCGGGTCTCGAGGTCGACCTGGACTATCGGCAGCGCTCGCTGCGGGCGCAGTTGCGCGCCGCCGATGCGGACGGCTTTGCCCATGCGGTCATTCTGGGCGACGACGAGCTGGACAGGGGCGTGGCCACGCTGCGCGACATGGAGAGCAGCGAGCAGACCGAGGTGCCGTTGGAGCAACTGCAGGCCGCGCTGAGCTCGGGGTAGAGGCCGCCCGGGCCCGGAGGCACGGGAGCAGTGTACTGCACCTCGTGTGGGCAGATGATGACGCCGGTCGGCGCCGACGGCTGCCGCCCGCTGTGCGCGGCGCGGTAGCCTCTCCGCCGCCGGGGCGTGGTTCAGCCCGATCTTGTCACCGTCGCCCTCTTCTTTTCCGTCTTGATCTACGGCGCGCCGGTTGGGGGCCACGGGACGGAGCCTACCACCTGAACCGACCATTTGGCCGGCGGGATCGGGCCGCCCGGCCGGCGGCCCAGCAAGAGGGCATTCAGCCCACAGCTCTTCCGGAGGACCACCATGGCCACCCCAAGTTTCCTCAAGCGCACCCACCGGTGCGGCGAACTGCGCGAAGCCCACATCGGGCAAGAGGTCGTTGTCAACGGCTGGGTGCATCGCTGGCGCGATCACGGCGGGCTGGTGTTCATCGACCTGCGCGACCGCTACGGCCTGGTGCAGGTGGTCTTCGATCCTCAGGAGACCCCGGAGGCCCACAAGCTCTCGCATCAGATGCGGAGCGAGTTCGTCATCGCCGTCAAGGGCCTGGTGGCCGGGCGGCCCGAGGGCACGCAGAACAACGACCTTGCCACCGGGGCCGTCGAGGTCCGTGTGGCGGAGGCGGAGGTTCTCAACGCCGCCGAGACCCCGCCCTTCTCCATCTCCGACCAGACCGAGACAGACGAGTTGGTGCGGATGCGGTACCGCTACATCGATCTGCGCTCCGAGCGGATGCAGCGCAATCTGGCGGTCCGCGCCAGGGCCGCGCAGGCGGCGAGGGCCTACCTGGACGCCCTGGACTTCATGGAGATCGAGACCCCGCTGCTGTTCCGCCCCACCCCCGAAGGCGCCAGGGACTATCTCGTCCCCAGCCGCGTAAATCCGGGACATTTCTACGCCCTGCCCCAGTCACCGCAGATCCTCAAGCAGCTTCTGATGGTGGCGGGAATGGATCGGTACTATCAGATCGCCCGCTGCCTGCGGGACGAGGACCTCCGCGCCGACCGCCAGCCGGAGTTCACCCAGATCGACATCGAGATGTCCTTCGTCGACCTGGAGGACATCATCACCATGGCCGAGGGGCTCTATGCCGCCATGTTCCGCGAGGCCCTCGGAGTGGAGATCGCCGTGCCCTTCCCGCGGCTCTCGTACGCCGAGTGCATCGCCAGGTACGGCACCGACAAGCCGGACCTGCGCTTCGGTATGGAGTTCGTCGACCTGGCCGAGATCGTCAACGACAGCCAGTTCAAGGTGTTCACCGGGACCCTGGCCAGGGGCGGGCAGGTCAAGGGCATCTGCGTCAAGGGCTGCGGCGGGTATGCCCGGGCGCAGCTTGACAAGCTCACCGAGTTCGCCAAGGAGCACAAGGCCCAGGGGCTGGCGTGGATGCGTGTGGTCGAGGGAGGCGTCGATTCGCCGATCGCCAAGTTCTTCTCCGAGGAGCAGGTCAAGGGAATCCTGCAGGCCTTCTCGGCCGAGCCCGGCGACCTGCTGCTGATGGTGGCCGACACCCCCGCCATCGTGGCCGAGGCGCTGGACTGGATTAGGCGCGAGATGGCCAAGCGCGAGGGTCTCATCAAGCCGGGTACATTCGCCCTGGCGTGGGTCCTGGACTTTCCGCTGTTCTCGTGGGACGAGGAGGCCAAGCGCTGGGACGCCGAGCACCATCCGTTTTGCATGCCTCATCCGGACGATTGGGGCTATCTGGACACCGACCCGGGGAAGGTGCGGGCCCAGTCGTATGACGTGGTACTCAACGGCAGCGAGGTGGCCAGCGGGAGCATCCGCATCCACCGCCCGGACATCCAGCAGAAGGTGTTCGACATCCTGGGGATCGAGGCCGAGGAGGCCCAGCGCAAGTTCGGGTTCCTGCTGAATGCCTTCAAGTACGGCGCTCCCCCCCACGGCGGCATCGCGCCGGGCTTCGACCGCATCGTGGCGATCATGTGTGGCGAGGACAGCATCCGCGATGTGGTGGCCTTCCCCAAGACTCAGAGGGCCCAGTGTCTGATGTCGGGGGCTCCGACCGAGGTGGATAACGAGGGCCTTTTGGAGCTGCACATCAAGGTGGACATGCCGCCGGAGGGGTAGGAGGCGCTCCCGAGGCCGCGGGCGTTTGGCCCTGCGGCGGCGTCCGTGCTGAGGGCGCATGAGCACAGCACAGCCCTCGGGCGTAGCGAGCACGGAGGCTCGGGTGTGTCTGTGTGCGTGGGAGGCCCGGCGATGAAGCTTTGGCGCGTCGGCGAGGACTGGGGAACCGTCGAGGGCGAGTTGCGCGCGGTTCGCTTGGCTGGCGAGCGAGTGTACTTCGCGATTACCGATCCCGTCACGGGGTGCACCACGGAGTGCCGCATCCCGCCTCGTCTCGCAGGGGAGACCAGACCCGCCGAGGGCATGAGGGTCGCCGTTTCAGGCCCGATACACTACGGACCGGACGGCGAAGCGCTGAGCATCGATGTGCGCGAGTTCCACGTGTTCCCACCAGACAGCGACTTGCCGCGGGCCGCGGATGTGTGAGGGGGATACTCAACCGGACCTCTCGGTGAACCGGCCTACAGGCGAGTCCGAGCCGGTGGGGGCGTCGGCGGGCGCGACGAGATCGTGAAGGCGGGTCCTGCTATTGGGGCGGGTTCATACAGCCTCACCCCCTTCCGGTCCGCCTCCCGCGCCACGAAGCCCCGGACCCGCCGGGCCTTCTCCCACCAGTCCGGTGTGTGTACGACCAGGTCGAAGGCCAGCGGGCCGAACACCTCGCGCAGGGCGCGGCTGAGCAGCACCTCGGTGGCGATGAGCCGCTCCGTCTCCGCAACCACCAGCAGGTCGATGTCGCTGTCCTCGTTCGCCGTCCCCTCCGCGTACGAGCCGAAGAGGATCACGAGCTGCGGGCCGGCGATCTCCACGATGCGCCGGACGGCCTCATCCAGCCTGGCGGCCACGTCGGGCGGTAGCGTTGGTTGTAGGTCGGCGGTGGGCATAGCGCTGTTACCCTCCGGCGTCCGCACTGCCCTGGGGATCGCACCGGGAGCCTTCCAGGAAATGCGGGTAGTGCTCGTCGAGCCAGGCCAGCACTTGCCGCCTCAGCGCAGTGACCGCACAGAGCAGTTCCTGCACTTCGTTCCCCGAAGTCGACCCTACTCGCTGGTACTGGGCGACGTTGCGCTTGGTGCGACACACCTCCAGGAAGCCGGCCGCGTCCTGCACCTCGGACCCCATGGCTATCGGCAGGGCGGCGAGGGTGGTGGCATGGTGCCCGGCTCCCCGTGTCCGGTAGCCGGCGCAGGCGAGAGGGATGGTTGCGAGCGGGAGCGCAGCGTCATATGCCGCACAGAAGCGCAGGTCCGTAGAGATGGCGTCGACGCCGGCGTCCGCCGCGCCGCGCTCGGCGAGGCCCAGCAGATGGGCGACCTCATTCGCCGAGGCCCGATGGC
Source organism: uncultured Armatimonadia bacterium (assembly GCA_964639415.1). Classification (GTDB taxonomy): domain Bacteria; phylum Armatimonadota; class Zipacnadia; order Zipacnadales; family JABUFB01; genus CAYRFY01. Next base: position 20,305 of record CAZXDD010000031.1, on the reverse strand, counting down.
GCTGAATTCGCCCCTGCGCGAGCAACTCGTTCAAGGTCATCGGCCGTCCCCTTCACGAAGAGCTTCGGATCTCCCAAAACCGTGGTAACGAAATGGTCTTGCTCCGACGCGCGTCTGCGCAGCTCGGCAGCAGCCAGTGTCACCACGTTGAGTTCTCTGCCCAAAGCTGCACGAGCCTGCGCCAGCGTCCCGGAGACCTCGAGCAGTGTCGCGTCGCCCACGACCATCAGGTCCACATCGCTGTCCGCACGCTCAGTCCCCGCCGCCATGGAGCCGAAGACGAACGCCACGTCGATGCTCTCCTGCAGTGGGGTGAGGGCCCGGGCTAACAGGCGAACAGCGCCAACGGTCTTGATGACTATCGAGCGCAGCTCCGGGTAGATGGGGCATGAGACGGCCGCCCGGTAGAAGACCTGGCGCCCCTGCACGCGTCGCTCCAGCACGCCCGCGTCCGCCAGGAGACCCACCTCCCGCTGAATGGTGGCCGGCGCCATCGCAACACGCCTGGCCAACTCCCGCAGATGAAGTTCCTGCTCCGGGTTCGCGAGCAGAGCCCCCAGGACGCGCTGACGCGCCCGCGGCCAGAGAGCATCCGCCAAGCAAGTAGCCTTTGTTCGTGTCATACGAACAAGTATACGCGAAAAGCGAACATAGGCAAAGCACTCGCTTCTGTGCAGCTCCTTACAACTCCTCCCCCGTCCCGATGTCAACCAGCCTCACTTCGCCGTCGAGGATGTACCCGCAGGTCGGTCGGCGCTTGCTCTCGTCGGGGTCCAGCGGGTAGGTGGTGGTGCCGGGGTTGATGTGAACGTAGCCCTCGTGCCGGTTCACCGCCGGGACGTGGGTGTGGCCGGTGAGCAGGTACTGGACACCCCACTTGCGGCACAGCTCCCCGCAGTCCTCCGGCTTCATGAGGTGCCCGTGAGTGGCCCAGAGCCTGGTCCCCTCGATCTGGGCGAAGAGGTACGGCTGCTGGCTGGGCATGTCCAGCTCCAGTTGGTCGACCTCTGAATCCCCGTTGCCCCTGGCGATGAGCACGGGCTTGTCCACGGAGTTGATGGCCTCGGCAAGCGCCTTCGGGTCGTAGGCTGCGGCGGGCTTGAACTTGGGGCCGTGGTAGAGCACATCGCCGCAATGGACGATGATGTCGGCGTCCTTCAGTACCAGCTCCCAGGCCCGCTCCCAGCCCCACAGATTGCCGTGTGTATCGCCGATCAGGCCGATCTTCATTGGAGGTCACCTCGAGCGTCGAGCCGGCATGGGGGCCCACGGGCTGCAGCCCGTCGTTGGGCGATGCCGTTCCCGCCGTAGCCGTTCCCGCCGTGGCCGTTCCCGCCGTAGCCGTTCCCCGCCCTGGCTGTTCCTCGCCGTAGCCGTTCCCGCCGTGGCCGTTCGCGCCGTGGTCGTTCGCCGCCGTGGCCGTTCCCGCCGTAGCCGTTCCCTGTCACCTGTCACCCGTCACCTCACCCACGTGAGCTTGTCGCTCAGCTTCCAGTCCATGTCGAAGTACCCGGCCACCTCGTGCTGGTTGGTGTCGTCGAACTCGAAGACCCTGGTGTTGAACACGATGAAGTCCGGGATCAGGTCGTGCTTGTGGTTGATCCCGCACTTTTCACCGTACAGCTCGCCGGCGTAGATGGCGACATAGTTGTCCGGCGCCAGGGGATTGGGATAGCACATGACCAGGCCGAGGTCGTCGCCCTGGTATGTGCGGCCGGCCACCTCGTATTGGTGATCGCCGATCGTGATGGGTAGCCTGTCGGCCATCCGGGCCAGGATGGAGTTGCTGGAGGGCTCACCGATGAGGACGAGGTTGTACCTGTCGATGTCTTCATCGCTGACCTCGCTGTCCAGGGCGATCCGGGGCACCCCGTCGCTGAACTGGTCCCAGTCGGTGATCCATTGCTTGGCCTTGGCGAAGTTGGCCTCATCGGCCGCTTCGTCTCCGGCGGCGCCGACGACGAGGAGGAAGGGCTGGTCGAAGACCTCCTCCACCGGTCCGCAGAGGCCTTTGCGCTTCATCGGAGGCCACCGGGTCTCCGCCCTCTCGGGCGACCAGTCGGGAGAGCACACAACGTACAGGTCCCAGTTGGCGGTGGCGCGGAGGTCGGTCTCCTCGCCGTTGACGATGGCGGTGAAGTCCTCCACCTTCTGCAGCGGCGCTTTCTGTACATCGATGTGCAGGAGGGCCACGTTCTTGGTGTCGATGCGCAGGGAGGCGCCGTCATCGGTGACCTCGCAATCGACCTCGGCCGGGATGCCCCACCGCTCGAACTCCACGATCCGCAGCCAGAAGGCGGTGTCGTACTCGAGGCTGTAGGTCTTGTACGTCACTCGCTCCGGGGCGGTGTTCAGCGTCTGCTCGCGGCTCCAGCCCCAGGCGTTCTGGAAGCAGGGCTTGTCCCAGTAGATATAGTGGGTCTCCCCCTTGAACTCATGGTACTTGATGTCGATGCCGAGCCGGGCGGCCGCGGCGATGATGTCCCGGGACTGCTGCACGGGGATGAGGCTGTCTCGCTCGCCGTGCTGCAGGAAGATGGGCTGGTTGCGGGCGTTGGTGACGAGGTCGATGGGGTTATCCCACTCGACGAGGAAGCGACGGAAGGGCTGCAGGTCGTCGCGGCTGGCGGGCCAGTTGGGCAAGGCCCGCGGCCACCAGGCGTGCATGTCCGTCTGACCGGTGATGGGGGTGGTGGCGGCGAACATCCCCGGGTGGCGCAGGGTGATGTTCCACGCGCCCATGCCACCCATCGAGGTCCCGCTCATGTACACGCGCAGCGGGTCGATGTTGTACAGCGCCTTGACCTCCTCGATGCTGTCGAGAACATCCACCTCGCCCACGCCCTGGAAGTCGGTATTGCGGCGCCCGTAGGGGATCAGGAGGATACAGCCGTTGTCCTCGGCGATCTGGCAGATGTCTTCGTCCAGAATCCACGGGGCGAGCACGGTGATACTGGGCACGTAACCGTGGAGGAACACGATCAGCGGCCAGGGCCGCTGAGGGTCGTAGTTGGTGGGGAGGTGAACGTAATACGGCTGCACGGTGCCGTCGCACTTCGCGATATACGCCAGCTCGCTGAGCTTGCCCGGCTCGGCGAGATAGCGCTGCCCGGCCGCGAGGCGCTCGAGGGCCTCCATCCCACGGTCGATGAAGGTCTTGGCTCCATTGCGGGCCGAGGCCCACGGGTCGGCGGCGGCCAGCGTCGCCTTCTTGAGCTGCAGGGCGGCGAAGGGCAGGTTGGTGCGATAGGCCGGGTCCTGCGGATCGGTGCAGGCCTCCTCGGCGGCGATGATGGCGCTTTGGAGCCTCTGCATGCGCGCCTTGTCGGTGGGCAGGTTGGCATCGGCTTCCTGCGCGCCGGCGCACTGCGGAAGGGTGAGGGCCAAGAGCACGGCAAACACTGGGCAGCTCAAGATGGGCCTCCGGGAACTCTCAGTGGCATCCATTGGGGTCGACTACGGCGCGCCGGGAGCCGAGGCCCTGCCGGCCTCGGCCGGTGCGGTGCGGATGGTCTCGGCCTCTGCGGCCACTTCATGGAACTGTGTGATGTTGGACACCGTCGGCAGCGCGTAGTTCTCCGCGGCAAACGGGTAGAGCCGGGATGAGTAGGTCTTTGCCTGCTCGTCGCTGACCTGCCACCAACTGGAGCCGTGGCCGTAGACGAAGCAGTAGGAGTCGGAGTAGCCGCGCAGTGCCGCGAGCTGGGCCCGGAACTGCTGCGGCGAGTAGTTGGCGCTCTTGTCTGAGAAGGCGCCTACGGGCCGGTCACCGAAGCTCTCCTGCCTCCCCGACCAGCCTGTGACGGCTCCGGCCGCATCGCGCAGGGGGCGATAGTAGCCCAAGGGCCAGGCCCCCAGAGCGATCGCACCGCGGACCCGCCACTGCTCGGCGGCCTCGCGGCCAAGACACCGGGCGAGAGCGGAACGGACCGTCGCGGCATGCTCGGCGATCTGTGTCGGGTCGGTGAGCCAATACGTCCCCTGACAAAACACATGAACCCGGCCCCGAGTGCCACCCGCTTCGAGGCCTTCGAGCAGGCCGGCGAGCAGCTCGGCCCACAGCGGGCCGTAGTACAGGACACCCTCGGGGGTCAGGGCCACGTCCAGCTCCGGGGCCTCGGTGGCGATGGCTCGTCCGACCTGCGTCCACTGCTCTCGCACCTGCATGGCCAATCCGGCCGCCACCCGTCGGCTCATGTCATGGCCCGGCCACTGTGGGTCGAACTGCGCCGCGGCGTACTCGGTATCGAGCAAGAGCAGGGAGAAGCCCGCCTCCGTGCAGAGCCGCGCGGCCTGCGTCAGACCGCGCACCAGACGCAGGCAGCCCTCGTCATCCAGTGGGTCCGGCAGGGGCGCGTGCAGGCCGATGAGCAGGGCATTGGCGGCCAGGCCCGCCGCCTCAGACCGACACAGCGCCTCACGCACCTCCGCAAGCAGGTTGTCGTCGACGTCATCTTTCCAGTCGGGCATGAGCTGTGCACAGGAGAAGCCCGCGAAGCCTCGGGTCACCCACTCGGCGGCGGTGTCGGCGAAGTAGTGGGGGTTGCCGGAGAGGTACAACAGGCGCGGGCGGTCCGCCGAGGGGCGCAGGTCGCGCTCGAAGGTCCACTTTTGCGGCGCGGCGGCCACCAGGGAGACGCTGTCGACCCACACCACACCCCGCGGGCCGCAGCTTTGCACCGCCACCTCCAGCCCGGGGTCCAGGGCCTCTCCGCGGGCCACGACCGGCGTCCACTCCTGCCCCACAACTGTCGGCGCCGACCACCGCCCACCCACGGCGCCCCGGACCTGTCCCGTGGCGCCGTCTCGTGCCCGGGCGTGGAAGTGCAGCTCGTACAAGCCGGGCTCCACCGTCAGCGTCGCGGTGACGCCGGGTCTGGCACGGTCGTCGAGGCTCTCCAGTCGCAGGCTGCGCCGTCCCTCCCGGGCGAGCTCTCCCGTCCACCAGATGTCGGTCCCCGAGTCCTCCGGTCCCCAGTTCGCGGGGCTCCAGCCCAGAGGGAAGCCCGCTTCCCCGGGCTCCTCGAAGCCTCCGTCGGCGAGGGGCGAGGGCTCGGCGGAACGCGTGCGGGCCATCCCGGCGACCAGAGCCAGGCCGCCCAGAGCCAGCGCCAGGGGCCACAATGACAGCGGTCGCCGGAGGAGCTTGGGATCCATGGACGCTCCGGTACGTGTAGTGCTCATCAGGTTCCCACCGGGCGTCACGAAGTCCTCCCCGGACATGGGGAGCGCGGGCCGCTGTCTCTGCCGTTGCCCTCATCCCCGCACCCATTCCGGCCGTTGTGAGACACTGTGGGAAGCCACCGTGCCGGCGGGCCGGGAAGCCCGCCAAACCTGCACAGCGGCACCTCCCCGGCCGTGGAGGCACACCATCGCGCCGATCGCTTGCTCCGCGGTGGAAGGTTGCCGGCGAGTGGATGGGTAACTTGCCGCGTGGTGCCCGCCGCCGCGCAGCCCGCATCCCTATCGCTCCGAGGTACCGGTCATGGACATCCCCTCCGACTATCTGCCGATCCTGGGCGAGGGCCGGCGAGTGCCGTCGCACTTGATCGCCCTGCTGCCCCCGCCCATGGACTGCCCGGGCTCCCGGGAGATCGAGGCGGCCCTGGCCTCCTCCGGTCTGGCGCCGGCGGACTTCCGGGTCGCTCAGGGGGAGCCTTTCGACGGTTGCGAGTGGGTGCTGGAGGCCGCCTGCGAGCGAGAGGGCGAAAACGAGCCGCTGGAGTTCCAGGTATGGGCCCGCTCCTGTGAGCGCCTGCCGGAGACGCTCTACGAGAGCGCGCGCCTGACCGGCGCCGAGCAGGAGGAGATCACGGCCTGTCGCTGGACGGTGGGGGTGTCGCTTGAGTTCGGACAGGCCCCCCTGAGCGATCTGCACCGTCAGATGGGGATACTCAGCGCGGCCGCACCCGAGGCTTTGCTGGTGCTTGATGACGGGGGAGGCGGCCCATACGCCGGGGAACTGATACGGCAGATGGCGTCCTCATTGGCGCCGCCCTCCCCCATGAGTCTCTACTCCATCCACGCAGTCTCTCCTGAGAAGGGGGATGGCCCCGTATGGCTGCATACGCACGGGCTCTTGCGCTGCGGGATCGTGGAGCTGGAGATGCTCGACGTGCCCGGGGAGCACTCGGGGGCCCTGGGAGAGCTCATGAACGTCGTGGCGCCGATGCTCATCGAGACGGGGCTGCCCGAGCCCGGCGAGCCCTTCGTTGCGGGCGATGGCATCAGCCTGGTCTGGCTTCCCTGGCAGGAGGCCATCCATCTTTGCCCGCCCAGGTCGGCGGGCGGCATCGACGACCGCGACCAGTGGCACGCCAAGCCGTCCGGTGTCCTCATGGCCCCCAGGTCCGGCCTGCTGAGGAGGCGTTACGGCCCGCCCAGCAAGTACCTGCGCCGGCTGCTTGGCGACCCGATCCTGTACGTCAGCAACATGGAGACCGAGCGCATGTCGCTGCTGGCCAGGGAGCGCCTGGGGGAGTTCCTGGAGTTGCTCGATGAGTACGGCGCCGACACCGGCAGCTTCGCGTTCCTTGTCAAGCTGGGGTACCAGATCGATAGCGCGGAGAGTGCCACGGAACGTGAGCACCTGTGGTTCCGGGTTCTCAAGCACGAGGAGGGCAAGGTCTTTGCCACCCTCACCAACCGGCCCTACCGAATCGCGCGCATGGCGGAGGGCCGGGACGACTGGCACTCGCTGGACCTGATGAGTGACTGGGCGATCCTCTGCGCCTACGGGCATTTCTCGCCGGACACCGTGGTGCACCTGCGCCGACAGATCGCCGAGCAGGGGCCGCCGGGCGAGGCCGCGGGGGCAGATCATCCGTAGGGCTCAAGCGCCATATGGGGAGGCAAGACATGTCCCGCCGTTCCGACGGCTCCTATCTGAAGAGAGTCCTGGTCATCGACCTGGAGGCCACCTGCTTCAGTGGCCGGCCCCCGGAAGGGCAGCGGTCCGAGATCATCGAGATCGGCAACGCCATCCTGCACACCGCGGACTTCCGGGTGGAGGCCGGGCCGGAGATACTCATCAGGCCCACGGTGTCGGCAGTCAGCGCGTTCTGTACCGAGCTGACCACTCTGACGCAGGAGGACGTGGACGGCCGGGGCGTGAGCCTCGACGAGGGTCTGGTGCGGCTGGCAGCCGCTCACGGCGACCTGCAGACCACCATCTGGGCCAGCTTCGGCGAGTACGACCGCACCAAGCTGGCCCAGGAGTGCCGGCTTCACGGACTGGCGTTCCCGCTGAGCGCCTCGCACCTCAACGTCAAGCGCCTGACCGCCCTGGCCCTGGGCTGGGTGAGGGAGGACGGCATGAGCGGGACGCTGCGCCGCCTCGGCCTGGAGCCGCTGCCCGGCAGCGTGCATCACCGCGGGGCCGACGATGCCCGCAACACCGCCATGGTTCTGGGGCACCTGTTTGAGCTCATGCGCACGGGCCTGTCTGGAGCTTAGCGCACGGTCAGGAGTCGGGGAACGGGCAATCGGCTCGGCCGCCCGCAGACGACCGGGCCCTGGATCGGGCGTGCACGGCCCTACCCGGCGAACAGAGCTTCCGCACACTCCTGCGCCCGGCGGCGATCCGCCGCGATGGCTCTCCCGGTGGTCTGGTGTCTCAGACACAGACAGGCCATGGCCTGGAGGGCATCGATCGGGCGCTCCTGGAAGGCCGGCACGTGAAGCCTGAGCTGCTCCCGTAGCCGCTGGATATCCTCCTCGGCAACGGCGCCGCCGCCGATGCGGGCGGCCACCTCCGCCACGGTTGCCGCCTGTCCCCGCCAGCCGGCACCCAGCGCGGCCACGATCCGCCGCTGTACCTCCTCATTCCACGTGTACCCCATGGCCCCGCAGAGCCTCAGACGGACCATGACCATCTCCACGGCACTCCGGCAGTCGCCCGCGGCCCCGGTGCCGAGCGCCTGCCCCACTGCGTGGTCGCAGGCGGCGGCCAGAAGCTGCCGGGCCGCGCCGCGCACCGCCTCGTCGTCGCCAAAGTCGGGGTGCCGGCCGTTGAGCGACCCGTAGCGGTAGCGGTTCTGGGTGTGATACCGCAGGCATCGGTCCGCGATGGCCTCTTCATCGAAGGGAGCGGCCACGCCCGGCTCCGGCGGGATCGTCTCCAGCAGATCGAGGCAGGTGGCGAGCATCGTGCTGCTCTCGTCGATGTCCACCACGCAGACGCCGTCCCGGAGCGTGAGCCGGGCACGTAGCCTGTCGCCGGTGCCCAAGCTCGCCTCGATCTGGGCCGCCACGCCGGCCGGCAGTCCCTGCAGGCGGTAGCGTCCGGCGCCATCGGCAGTCGTGGCCCCGAGCTGCGTGCCGTTGCTGACCCGTCGCGCGACGACCCGGCAGTTCGCCACTCCGCCGACCTGCGTGGTTGCAACGGCCGCCGTGGCAGGAGCGTAGACGTAGCCCTCAACGGAGGCCGAGGACGCCAGGGGGCCGGGGGCCGTCCCGGACCCGGAGCCTCCACCGCAGCCGGTGAGGAGCGTGGTGCTCGCGGCGAGAAGACCAAGAAGAGAGATGAGCCTGGATGCCATTGGGACCTTCCTCTCGATGAACGGGGTGCTGTGTGTCTGAGTATACCGAGAGGGTCGGCAGGCTATGACGGTGCTGAAGAGGAGCGTCTGTTTAAAACAGACTTGGATCTGTTCCCAAAACGCTTCTTGCTGTTGTAAATGGAATGTGCTACCATCCCCCCATGGACCTCAGAACCCCCGAGGGCAAGCTGGAGCTGGGGAGGCGCATCCACTCGGCCATCGCCGAGGCGGGTTTCGATTCGCTGCCCCGGTTCGCCCAGGCCCTCGGCTGCTCCCGGGCCCTGATCTACCAGTACGTCAAGGGCGATGTGTTGGTGCAGGCGGACCGACTGCAGCACATCGGCGAGCTGACCGGCAGGTCTCTGGAGTGGTTCTTCACCCCACGCCACAATGGAGATTGCGCGGAGACGCAGAAGCTCAGGGAGGAGCTGTCCCAGGCCCGGGCCCGAGTGGAGGAGTTGGAGCAGGCCCTGTCGCTGTCGCGCGGGGCCCTTGCCGAGCAGGATGTCCGCAGGCGCCTCGAGAGCATGGATCTGCTGCGCAGATTGTGCCTGGCCCTGCGGCGGGCCGGGGATGCGGCGGGCATTCTCGAGCACGCGCCCAGGTGGCGCGAGTTGGCCCAGGGCCTGGATGATACGGCCTCGCGTCTGGACGCCGAGCTGCAGCTTGCCCACGCGTGGTTCGAGGCCGGAGAGGCGCGTCGGGCCGAGGAGGCGGCCTCGCGGGTGATTCAGGAGGCGGAGCAGGGCGGTCTGGCTCGGACGGCGCAGTCGGCACGCCAGGAGCTGGTGCGGGCGTTGGAGGCCGCCGGCGACATGGAACGTGCCCGCGCCGAGGCGGCAAGGCTGGCTGCGGAAGAGCGCTGGTGGCCGCGCTGGTCGGGCACGGTCTCTCTGGCCGCCCTGCACGAGCGAGTTGGGGAGCTGGAGGCGGCGCGTGCGCATCTGCGGGCGGCGGCGGAGGTCATCGAGGCCGATTGGCCGTCGACGGAGTACCTGGCCCTGGCCAGAGCGTACCTGATGTCGGGCCGGGCGAACGTGCTCCTGGCCGCCGGAGACTACCGCCGCGCGGCCGAGGAGAACGAGGCCTTAAGGGCCCTGGCCGCTCAGGCCGGGTTGGCTGACCAACTGCGGGAGGCCACGCTCAACGCAGGCATCATCGCGCTGCGTCTGGGGAATCTGGCCGAGGCGGAGGCTGAGCTCTCGCGCCTGGCGGACTGGGCGGCGATGTCGGCCGACGCCCGCACCGGCGCGCTGGCCATGGCCTTCCAAAGCGAGCTGCACCGGCGCTCGGGCGACCTTGCGGCCGCCCGGCTGCGAGCCATGGCGGCCGTCGACGCCGCCACCGACGCCGGACGCGGCCACCTCCTGGCCGAGGCGGAGCTTGCGCTGGGCCTTGTCGCTACAGAGGAAGGCCGCATGGACGAGGCCCGGTACCACCTGCATCGCTGCCGGTCGCGCTGTGAGAAGCTGGGGCTACACAAGCTTGGTGTGGCGGCACACCTGGCACTTTGCCGCTCCGGCTCCGAGCCGGCAGGCGATGAGCTTCAGGTCGCGCTGGCCGAGGCCCAACGGGCGGGCTACGCGGACCTGCAGGCAGACGCCCTGGTGGCCCTGGCGAGGCATGCCTCGCCCCCGGAGACGCCGGACCTGTGTCGTCGGGCCATCGACCTGTCTCGGGAGGGCGGCTACTTCTGGGCGGCGCAGGAGGCCGAAAGGCTCAGGGATGACCGGAGCACGGCGGGCCACTCGCAGGAGGTGGGTAGGCGGTCATGACAAGGCCAAAGACCGGCACGGCGAGTCGGGGAGCGCAGAGATGGTTCACGGGGCCGTGGGTGTGGGTGGCGGCGGTGTGCGTCGCGGCGGTGCTGCTGGGCTGCGGCTCGGGCGCCACCTTGCTGAGCTACATCGGCGGCGGACTGCCTCCCGGCGAGCCGGACATCGGCGGCGTGGTCCTGGCGGCGGCACCGACAACGTCGGGTGTCGCGCAGCAGACCGGCAACGTACCGGTGGTGGGAGCTCGGGTCCAGTTGGTCCGTGGCCGAAGCGCCATGGGAGAGGCGGTCACCGGAGACGGCGGTTACTTCCGGTTCGAGGGTCCCGCCGGGGGAAGCTATGAGGTGATCGTGACGCCTCCGGAGGGCTCGGGATGGCGGCCAGCCAGACGCCAGTTCCGTCACATCCAGGGGCAGCAGACCTTCCTGACCATCGTGCTGGAGCCCAATGGTGAGTGAGCCGGCCCAGACACTCTCCGGGCCCGCCTGCAGGCGGGCCCGGAGAGTGTGCTCGGTCGGAGTACGTGCGGAGGATCACCGACTGACGAAGGCGCTATCGACGGCGGTCCTCCTCGTCTTCCCATAGCCCCAATGGGTGTGAGCGGCGTAGGTGTCGCGGAGGCGCTGCGGCTCTTGCGTCACGACAGCGCGCTAGCTATCCTCGGTTCCCAGGAACCCATCTCCCCAGAACACCGGCTCGTAGCCGCGGTTGCTCACCCAGCGCACCGCCGTCTTCACCTTCTCCAGGATCGTGTCCTGGTAGTACTGCGGCAGGTCCTTGCGGAAGTACTGCTCGTGGATGAGCAGCTCGATGAGCTCGCAGGTGTGGGGCGAGGCGGCCCGCTCATCCAGGTGTGGCTCGATTTGCTCCACCGCAAGTCCGTTCACCACCGCATCGCACGAGACGAAGATCAGGTCCGTGTCCCGGTCATACCAGGCATCGCGGCTGTGGCAGTAGTCGCATTGCTCCGGGGGCAGATAGTACCCGGTCGTGCAGCGTCCATCGCGGACCCAGAACAGGCCGATGAGGTTCTGTATGCCGCGGTGCCGCACGGCCGTCACGGCATCCCGGGGGCACTCGGCCCAGTGGATAGTGGTTGTATTGCGGAGCACGGCGTCGGAGGCGAAGCGGCGGATGTGACCGCAGACCAGGTCGTAATCGTGGGCGATCTGCGGGTACCTGGCATTGCGGTAGATGCGATTGGGCTCGTTTTGGAGAGCGTGGAAGCTCAGGTGCAGCCACCCGGCGTTCTGTTCCCACTCGTCCCGCCACTTGTCGGGCATCTGGGTAAGATCGAAGCCTTCGGTCTGATAGTAGATATTGAAGTGCACCTTGGTGCCGTATTCCTGGTGCATCTGGCGCCAGAAGTCCAGAAACCAGTGGTCGAAGAGCGACGCGTACCGGTCCGGCTCGGTCCCAAGATCGCGCAGGAAAAGGATGTTGTCATCGACCGAGAAGCGGTACCGCTTGCGGCTCCCCCTGTCCCACAGGACGAGAATCTCGTCCCTGGCGGCGCCGGCTTCGGCCACGATGTGAGTGCGGCGATTGGTGATGGCGATGCTGCAGCGGAACTGCCCCTCGGTGACCTCGGCGGCCACGCCGTTGACGGTCACGCTAGCGTTTCCGGGCGCGGTGCCCTTCACCTGCAGGGTCAGTTCGCTCTTGGTTTCCACCCCGTCGTGCCGGTTGAGAATGTCGCCGTCACGGGGCGAGGTGATCTTCAGTTCGCCTGACATAGGAGACGCCTCCTGGCTCTGTCTGGTCACGGCTCGGAAGTGCGGTCGCAAAGCCCTCCTTCGCCGAGAGTGTCATTGCGAGAGCGTCCGCGCCGGACAAGCGCGGCTCCAGGGATCTCCCGGCATACGGCGCGATCCTTCGCTATCTCTCTGCGCGAGATGGACGCTCAGGATGACATCTTCACGGCAGAGCCGGCTTCCCGGCCGGACTTCCAAGGGCAGGTTCGCCGGTGGTGAGGAGGGGGCCTTCCACGGGCGGGCGGCGTGCGGCCCCCGCCGTCGCCGCTCTCCGCGGTGTCTCCGCCTCTGGCCCGCACACTCCGCCTCTGGCCCGCCGCTTCCTGCGTGCCGAGTTCTCTGCTATAATCGCGCGACAGCTTACTGGAGGAGAAGGGAAGGCCTAGCTTATGTACAAGATCGCTCTGCTGCCCTGTGACGGCATCGGCCCGGAGGTCACCGCCGAGGCGATGAAGGTGCTGAAGGTCGCGGCCGACAAGTTCGGCGTCAAGTACGAGACCATCCCCTACGAGATCGGTGGCGACCGCTACCTGCGCACGCGGGACATCATCACCGACAAGGAGATGGAGGAGCTGGCGGCCGTGGACGCCATCTACCTGGGCGCCGTCGGCCATGCCGATGTGCAGCCCGGCATCCTCGAGCACGGCATCCTGCTTCGCCTCCGGTTTGAGTTCGACCAGTATGTGAACCTCCGCCCCGTGAAGCTGTACCCGGGTGTGTGGACCCCGATCAAGGACAAGGGGCCTGAGGACATAGACTTCGTGGTCGTGCGCGAGAACACCGAATGCCTGTACTGCGGAATCGGTGGGTCGCTGAAGAAGAACACGCCCGACGAGGTGGCGACACAGACGGCCATCTACACCCGGAAGGGCACCGAGCGCATTGTGCGTTGGGCCATGGAGTACTGCCGCAAGAGGAACAAGAACAACACGATTCACAGCGTGGACAAGGCCAATGTGCTCACCTTCGGCCACGATCTGTGGCGGCGGACCTTCGCCGCCGTCGGCGAGGAGTACCCCGACCTGAAGAAGGAGTACGCCTTCGTGGACGCGGCCTGCATGTGGTTTGTCAAGAACCCCGAGTGGTTCGATGTCATCGTCACCTGCAACATGTTTGGGGACATCATCACCGATCTGGGCGCGATGATTCAGGGCGGGATGGGGGTGGCGGCCTCGGGAAACATCAACCCCGATGGTGTGAGCATGTTCGAGCCCATCCACGGCTCGGCGCCGCGGCACGCCGGTCTGGGCAAGGTCAGTCCGGTGGCGGCCATCTGTGCGGCGGGTATGATGCTGGACAACCTCGGCGAGGTAGAGGCCGGCAAGGCCATCGACCGGGCCGTCATCCAGGCCCTGGGTAGCGGCAAGGTCAAGGCGGTCACCGGAGAAGAGGGCGACACGCAGAAGGCCGGGGACATCATTGCCGAGCTGATCTAGTCACCGATCGTCTCAAACCGTCGGGGCGGCGCGGGCGCTTCGCCTCTGTGGCGCCGGTGGCCGGGGCCCCGTGGAGGCCCCCGGGCCCGATCGAGCAAGGCACACACCGAGGACCTTGGAAGGTTCGGGCGCCGGGTCCTCGGTGTGTAACCTATACCCCGCTGCTGTCCACTAACAACAAAGGCCTCGGGCCGCCCCGCTGCAGCATCCTCACACCCCGGGCGGAGCTTCTCATGTCCCACTGCGAGCATACCGTAGAGACCGTGCGCAGGTGTGTCGCCGCAGCGACGGCACCGCGCGCGGCGCTGCAGGCGGCGATGCAGGCCATCGCCGCTGCACACGCTCACTACGAATGGGTGGGTGTCTACGTACTCAGGGGCGATGAACTGCGCCTAGAGGTCTTCGTGGGTCAGGACACCGAGCACGTGGCGATTGAAGTGGGCAAGGGCGTGTGCGGCACCGCCGTGGCGCAGCGGGCCAATCAGCTTGTTACCGATGTCCGTGAGCTCGACAACTACATCGCCTGCAGCGAGTCGGTGCGCTCGGAGATCGTGGTGCTGATCTGGCATCAGGGCGAGATTGTCGGCCAGATCGATGCCGACTGTGACGCGGTGGGGGCCTTTGACGCCTCGGACGAGGCGCTCCTGTCGCGGATCGCCGAGATCCTGGCGCCGGTGGTGGCGGGGCTCTGACCCGTCGGCGCCCCGGCCCGCCGGCGTTAGCGCATTGTCCGCACGCGCCACGGTGGCGCAGGCCAAAGAGTTCCGTCCGGGACCCGGCCCGTGGTGGTCGGGGCAGCGCCAGCGAAGGGACGTACCTCTTCATGCAGCGTTCTCATGGCTCCATCTTCGTCTACAGTCTGCTTGCCATTCCGGCCGTGCTGCTATGCGTCGGCCTGCGGGCAGAGGCTCAGGGCCCCGGTCGCGGTGGGGGGCGCCCGCGGTCGCCGGACGCCGCGGCCCCACCGCCGGCGGACAACAAGCCGGCCGAGGGCGGTACCCATATCGAGGTCCGAGTCGGCGAGAAGGGCTGCTGCGTTTTCGCCGTCAACGCCGATGCCCACGACGTCTTCTCCAAGCTCGCCGCCGCCACAGGACTGCATCTGATCGTCGACGACACCGTGCAGGGCAATCTCACCATCAACATCGTCGACAAGGCCCCCAGGGACATCATCGCCCTGCTGGTGGACGCCTACGGCTTCTCCTTCTCCGAGGTCAACGGTGTGTACGTGGTCAGCGAGGGTGTCCCCAAGAAGCCTTCCTCCTATCTGCTGGGCGAGATCGAGGCCGTGACCACCAAGTACGTGCAGCCCGCCCGGGCCCGCTCGCTGTTGCCGTATTTCCTGCAGGGCGAGGTGAAGATGAACACCGACCAAAACTCGGTGGTTCTCTCCGGTCCCCGGTCGGTGCTGGACAAGTTCCGCGACGACATCGAGCAGTTCGATGTGCCGGCGGCCCAGATCATGCTCGATGTGCTGGTGGTCGAGTACACGGATATGGCCACGGATTCCTTCGCCGCGAGCCTGGGCTACTCCAATCACAAGCTGGGCTTCACCGCCGACTCGGTCACCGGTGACATGGCCTTCTCGGCGGTGACCCGGCTGCCCCGCGACTTCTTCCTGGACCTGAAGGCACTGATCTCGGACCAGAAGGCCCGGGTGCGCGCCAATCCCCGGGTGGCGACGGTCAGCGGCCTGTACGCCACGGTGTTCATCGGCCAGCAGCGCTATCTCAACAAGCCCGTCAACATCCCGGGCCGGGGACAGTCCAACTACATCGACGCCGGCGTCATGCTGCGCATGCGGCCCCTCACCGGCGGCCAGGGCGAGATCATCCTCCGCATCGAGCAGGAGATCAGCACTCTCAGCCCCCCCGATCCCACGACGCGCCTGCCCAACAAGACCAAGCGCACCGCCGAGACGACGGTGCGCGTGCGAGACGGACAGACCCTGGTGATCGGCGGCCTGCGGCAGGCCGAGTCCCGGGAGAAGCGCGCCCGCATCCCGCTGCTGGGCGATATCCCCATCATCGGCGAGTTGTTCAGGTCGCGCCGCGTCGAGCAGACCAGCGTTGAGCTGGTGGTCTTCATCACCGCCCGTATCCTCGACGACACCGGGCATCTTCCCACCGAGGAGGAGCAGCGCCTGCGCGGGCGCTTCATGGCCGAGGAGGGCGTCTCACGGTAGCGATGGCACCCGGACGGAGCCTGGAGAGCCTCAGCCGGCGGGGTCGCCGCCGACCGCCGCCGTGCCTGCCATCCTGTTCGGCATCCGGGCCGTCTTGCGGCTCACGCCTCCGCTTACCGCCCGTGGCACTCCTGCTCATCGCCCTGTGCGCCTCGGCCCACGCCCAGTACTGGGGCGAGGTGTCCAACTACGTCACCATCACCGATACATCGGTGGAGCGCCTGAGCAATGCGGTGCGCATCGTGCTCAAGGCCGATGGCACGCTGCAGACCGACGTGAACTCCAGGGACTTCTGGGTCTACAACAGACACACCGAGCAGTACGAGAAGCTGCAGTCCAAGCGCCTGACGATCAACCTGCTCAACGCCAGATCGCAGGTGGGACGGTACGTGGAGGTGGGGATGTACCCGGCCAGCCACGTTACCCTCTCGGTGCCATCGGAGGCCCAGGGCGGCGTGGGGCTGGAAGTCACGCTCAACCTGTTCCTGCCCGCTCCGATCGGCAAGATACAAGACAGGAACCGCATCCGTGACTGGACGTGGGACGACGCCCCCATCAGCGTGGACATGGTGTTGTCCGAAAACGAACGCGAGCTGATCATCACGGTTCACTCCGACGAGTACCTGGACGTGGCGCACGCCGGGCAGGGGGCGCCGGTGTCCAAGTCCAAGAGGCTGGTGGTGGAGGCCGCGGACGGTGAGCTGATGCTGCGGGCCGTGAATGCCCCCATCCCGGAGGTGGCCGACGCAATCGGGGAGGCCGGGGGGCTGCGCGTCGCCGTGTCCGCCGGCCTCGATCGCCGGCTGACGGCCAGTCTACCGCCTCAGCCCGCGGAAGAGCTGCTGGCCACCATCTGCCGGGCGCTGTGTCTGCAGCTCTCGGCCCGGGGCGAGGTACTGTTCATCTCCCAGGGCACGGCGGAAGACGTGGCACAGTACGCCACCGCCGGTGCCCGGCGCGTCCGGCTCAAGAGCCTGTCGGTGGATGCGGCTTTGGCGATGCTGCCCACGTTCTTGCTCGGTTACATCCGCGCGGACACCGACAGCAACGCTCTGGTCATCACCGGCCCCACCGATCTGCTGGACAAGATCGAGGCCGACCTTCATGCCATCGACAGGCCGGGCAAGCAGATCCAGATCCGGGCCCTGATCGTGCAGATGACCGATCCCACCTCGAGTGGGCGGGTGCTCAAGGCCCTGCTGGACGCCGGGGAGGGCTTCGCGGAGCTCACCCCTCTGGAGGGGCGCCTGCGCATGGGGGTGATCGACAGCCCCGTGGAGCACGTACGGGCGCGGCTGGCGGCCCTGTGCTCCCGGACGGAGGCCCGCGTTGAAGTGCAGCCGGATGTGACCGTCACCAACGGCCGGTCGGCGCGGCTGTTCGTGGGCAAACAGCAGTTCTACGGCTATCTTGCGGAGCGCTGGTGGGGCAACGAGCTGGTGATGAACCGCGTGGACGTCGGGGCCGCGATCACCGCCTCCCCCTGGACGGGGGATGGAGACCACATCACCGTCGGCTTCGAAATCAAGGCCGACAGTATCGTGTCCAAGGACGCCCAGGGCATCCCGCTGGTGGCCCGCCAGACGGCCACCGGGAATCTGCGCATTCGCAGCGGCGACACCTTGGTGTTCGGGGGACTGCACCTGTCCAGTCACGATGAGCAGAGAAGCGCGATCCGCCCGCTGAAGGACGCGTTCTTCCTGGGCGATCTGTGCAGCGACACCGCCGTCTCCAACGACAGCCTCGAGGTACTGGTCTGCCTTTCCGTCAGGGCCGTGGAGGCCGGAGACGGGCGGCTCCGCCCCGAGCCCGGAGACGCCCACGGCTCACCCCTGTCCTCGCGGTGGACGGTACAGAGTCTCGAGAAGGAACGCACCTATGCGCATGTGCCATAGCCGGACCTCGCGCCCGACCATCACAGGCCTTCAGGCCGGCACCGCCGGCCGCCTCGCCGTCCGAGTCGGTGTCCTGCTCCTGCCCGCAATCCTCTGCGGGCCGGCGACGACGCCCTCGGAGGCCGCCGCCTACTGCTACATCACCTCGGTCACCCACGAGGCCGTCTCCAATGCAGTTCAGATCGAGGTGAAGGCCGACGGGATCCTCAAGTGGGACTGGGAGGGGCATGGAGACGGCGGTCCCCGTCAGGTGATCAGCGTCCGCTTCCCGGGTGCCAGGCTGAAGATTGACGAGCACTTCATCGAGGTCGATGAGCCTCCGGTGAGCACCCTGACCTTGTTCACCCCACAGGATGCCGGCGACGGCACCGGCATCGTGATGCAGGTCGACCTCACGGCCAGCAGCGGGTTCAAGGGCGTCGGTAGCACCGATGAGCGCAGCTTCGTGCTCACCATCGAGGCCCCCCTGCGCTCGGAGACCGCCGACAGAGCCACCTCCACCGCCGAGAAGACAGAAGGCGGCGAGATCCTGACCGTTGACGTCGTCGACGGCCTGGTGGGGATCCGGGCGCTCCGCGCGGACATCCACCGGGCCGTGGCCGAAGTGGCAAGGCGCAGCGGCCTGAACGTCGCCGTCGACGATGCCGTCAGCCACAAGATCAATGTGAATCTGCATGGCATGCCCCCCCTGGACGTGATCCGCGCCATCGCCACCGGCTACGGACTGGCGCTGTCCACCAACGGCGACATGCACATGCTCAGCGAGGGAGTGCCCAAGGACCTTACCACCTACAACCGCAGTGGCACCCAGTCCTTCCCCATGCGGTACCTCCGCGCCGAGGACGCCAAGGAGCTACTGCCCTCGTTTCTGACCAAGTACGTGCACTTCAACCCGGAGCAAAACGCCGTAGTCGCCACAGCTCCGGACCAGTTGCTGGACAAGGTCCGCCGCGACCTGGGTAGCGTCGACCTGCCTCCTCCGATGATCATGGTCGATGTGCTGGCCGTGGAACTGACCGGCACCGGTGACTTCACCCGCGACTTCAGTTGGCTCTACAGCGCGGACGACAAGGCCTTCGGCACCGACTCGGCGGACGGCGAGGTGGTCTACGAGACCGCCGCGCCCGGCGCCATCACCACTCGCCCGATTCCCGAGAGCTCACAGTTGAAGGCGACGCTCAGCGCCCTGCGGGCCAGCGGGCGGGCCCGGATCCGCTCCAATCCGCGGATCGCCGCGGTCAACGGCAAGAGCGCCAGCATCTTCATCGGCCAAGACCGCTTCATCCTCGTGACCTACCTCTCCGGCGGCAACCAGCAGGAGCGCATCGAGGCCGTCCCGGTCGGGGTGCGCCTGGAGGTGACGCCGTGGACCGGCGGCAATGGTGAGATCACCACCAATGTCGATGTGGAGGTCAGCAACATCAGCGAGATCGACCCGGCCACGAGACTGCCCTTGCTCAGCAGCCGCAGGGCCTCCAGCACCGTGCGCACCCGGGACGGCGAGACTATCGTCATCGGCGGCCTGCGCCAGGAGCAAAGGCAGGTGGAGGACCACAAGATTCCCCTCCTCGGCGACATCCCCCTCATCGGCCGCCTCTTCCGGGGCACCAGCACCTCCACCATCGAGGGAGAGCTGGTGATCTTCGTCACCCCGCGGATCCTCAGCGTGGACGGTGAGGTGCTGGACCCGTCACAGGCCGAGCTGGAGGAACGGTTTCTCGAGCCGGGAGACCTGGGGTACTCCGGGACCGATGAGCACGGCGACGACGAGCACGGCGACGACTGACGGATTGACCACAGAGCCACAGAGACAGGGAGAACGGCCTGAGATCGGCGGAGACGGATCGGGCGGAGGTGGCGGCCGATGCTCTGTTGCTCCCGTCCGGCCGATCCGCGGACCACAGCCGTGGCGACTGAGCATGAGGTCGGCTCTGCCGGCCCCATACCCATCGCCGTGGCCATCCTGTCGGCCCCCTAACGCGCATCCCCGAGCCACCGGCTCGGAGCTTTCGTTCCCCGGCGCGGCCGGTCCATCTTGATCCGCGGCCACCAGGCAAATCCGGCGGGCCGCGAACACTATGGATAGTGAAGACCACCTCCGCCCGCGAAGCGGTGAAGCACGACAATGGCGGCGAGCCCGGACGTAGTAGCCGATGCCGAGCTGCTGAAGTCTGCCCGACGCGGCGACGAGCGGGCGTTCTTGTGCCTGGTCCATCGCCACGAAGCCACCCTGCTGCGACTGGCGGGACGATTCCTGCGGCGACGCGAGGACGCCGAGGACGCCGTGCAGGAGGCCATCGTCGCGGCTTACCGCCAACTCCGCCGGTTCCGCGGCGAGGCCTCCTTCTCCACCTGGATCGGTCGCATCACCGTCTACACCGCCGTGCGCATGGCCCGCCGATGGCCGGGGGCGGTGCGGTGCCGTGACGACTGCCCCCAGCGGCCCGGCGAAGCAGACCGGGCAACCACCTTGGTGGTCAGAGATGCTGTGGCGCGGCTACCGGAGAAGCAGAGGATTGTCGTCGTCCTGCGCTTCTACGAGGGTCTCAGCGGCCGTGAGATCGCCGAGCTTACCGGCTGGCGGGAGAGTACCGTGTGGACGAGGCTCTACGCCGCCCTGGCCAGGCTGAGGTCGGAGCTGCAGGAGGGTGAGGACCTGTGAGATGTAGCCACGCGCGGAGGCTGCTGGCGATGTCCCTGGCCGCGGAGCTACCATCGGA
>CAZXDD010000030.1:0-26084 GCA_964639415.1 uncultured Armatimonadia bacterium | reverse complement strand
CCCGCCAACACCACCCTATCCTACACTCTTTCCCTCCACGACGCTCTTCCGATCTAAGCGGCGCGACACCCCCGCCATAGGCGCTGTCGCCGATCTTCACCGCCGCCCGGCAGCGCATCTCAGCCGGCGAGGTGTCCAGCAGGCCATCGAGCAGGATGTCGTGCATCCGCACGCCTGAGGTGTTCAGAAGCCTCACGATGTGGTGTCCCCCCCGGCAGTAACCCCTGACATTGCGGATGGTCACGTGCCGGATGTCGTCTTGGCCCTCGCCCCGGTCGCGAGTGGAGCCGACCATCGTGGACCGGTCGCTCCCGGCGACGCCACTGGGATTGGGGATCGCCGTCAGCGCGATGAGATCATCCCCGGTGTAGCCGCTGATGCTGTCGATCTGGATGTCATGGCACCCCAGGCGCAGGTCGATGCCGTCCTGGTTGAGGAGGGTACGCTCCACGCCATCCACCACCTTGTGGCCGCAGGACTGGAAGGCGATATCGCGCAGCAGGCCGCGGGCGCAGCGTTCCAGGGAGATCGCCCAGCAGTGGGTGTCATGCATGGAGATGTTGCGGATGCTGAAGCTCTCCACGGCGGCGAGCAGGATGCCGATGTTGCGCCAGTCTCCCGTCTGGCTTTCGCCCTCGACCCCGGCGTCGGTGCCGAACGTGTGTTGCCCCAGGGTCTTGCCGCCGTCGCCGGTGGCCCGGGGACGGTTGGCGCCTTCCAGCACGGCGGTGCCCACACCGTAGATGTGGATGCCGGACAGGGGACGGACCTCCGTGATCCCCAGGCCACAGTTGGCACTACGGATCATGTTGTCCCGGCAACGGTCGGAGAGCTGGATGTGGCAGTCGTTGAGCTCCAGGACCGTGTCGCCGGGCAGCAGGATGGCGCTGTCCAGCAGCCACAGATCCCCCTCGCCCCGGGCGCTGCGGTTGTGCCGCGGGATGACCACTCGGCGGCCGGTCCCCGCGGCGACCCCCACGGCCTGGTTGATGCGCTCAACGTCCGAGCCCTCGAACTCATTGGGTGTTACGAACGCCTGGGTCTCCAATAGAACCCCTCCTTGACAGACAGCAGCCATCACCGCGCAGGCGGTGATGCATAGGGCCCGGAGCGGCAGGCCGCCGAGCCGTGGGTGCGGTGTGAAGTGGTGTCGGCTGCAGGCCCGTCGGCCGGGCCGACCCTCCGCTGGTCCCATTGCCGTGGCCGCGCTCCCTTCCGGCTCTCTCTGCCGCCGTCACGGCACGAGGCGCCGCACCGCGAAGAAGGGAGCCGTGGGCCAGAGCCTTGTTGCCGTTGGCCGCCGTTGGCCGCCGTTGGCCGCCGTGTGCCGTTGACTCGTGACTCGTGACTCGGAGCCTCAACCCCGCAGCGCCTCCGCTGCGATCCCAAACGTCTCCTCAGCTTCCGCCACGGTGCCGATGCCCACGCACAGCGCGTCCAGTCCGCGGACGCTGAGGGCGTAGTCGATGCCCTCTTGCGGGGCGATGCGCCCCATCGCCAGCGGCTTCATGCCGATGACCCTCTTCGATGACTTGCGCACCACATCCAGCACCTGCTCCACGCAGGGGCACATTCGCCAGGCGATCTTGTTGATCGGGGTGTTGATCACGTGCACATCGTAGTTCTCCGCCAGGGGCACGGTCTCTCCCCCATTGTGGCTGGACATGCCGGGGACGAAGCCCGCGCTCCGGATCCGGGCCAAGAGCTCGGGGAACTCGGGCTTGAAGGTCCACTCCGAGCGCCAGAACATCGAGTCGGTGGTCTGACCGTGAACGAGGCAGACCCGGCAGTTGACACGTTTGAGGAAGTCGACCTGCTCGGCCACATCGGTGCCGACGATGACGAGGTTGGACATTTCAACACCGCTCTGCTCCTGGGCCGCCTCGATGGCCCGGGCCACACGGTCGCAGTTCTCTCCGCCCGTGCTGAGCATGATGCTGCGCACCCCCATGCCCAGAGCGGCCACGATCACATCGCGGATCGGCTCGAAGGTGCTGAAGCGCCGGACATACTCCGTGGACCGGGCGTTGCTCAGGTACGAGTACCCCAGAAACGGATTGTGACCCAGGATCAGCCGTGTGAATGTGCAGTCTTCAACGGTGAAGGTGGGAAACGCCGGGAGATCGGCCATATGCCTGGTTCCTTTCGTGGCAGACGATGCCGGGATGGTTCGCTGTTGGGGGCACCGGTCCCTGCCGCGCAAAAGGAGGGAGGACACATGCGCGCGGCGGGGAAGTCAGCTACGAGTATGGCGACCGGCGGGCCCGACCCGCCGCAATCGGCGGCACAGGGAGGTCTGTGATGAAGGTTGGTGCCAGCACGTACAGCCTGCTGGGGGCCGTGAAGGCCGGCGCGCTCGACATACCCGGCGTCTTCGACTGGCTCGCGGAGCAGGGAGCGGAGCACGTCGAGATCGTCCCGGTGGCCGGTCTGGCACTGGAGCAGACGCCGGAGCTTGCCGACGACCTCGCGGTCAAGGCCAGGGAGCTGAGCCTGGATATCTCCTGCTACACCTTTGGCGCGAGCTTCATCGACCTTACCGCCGAGCAGTTCGAGGCCGAGGTGCACCGCGTGGAGGCGCAGGTGGACCTCGCCGTGCGTCTGGGGACGAGGCTGGTGAGGCATGATGTGGCCTCGCGGCCCGCGGAGCAGGCCGACGACGCGCAGTTCGAGCGGGACCTGCGGGCCCTGGTAGAGGCCTGCGGCCGCATCGCGGACTACGCCTCCCGCTACGGCATCACCACCATGATCGAGAACCACGGAATGCACGTGCAGGGCGCCGAGCGAGTCCTGCGGCTGCACCGAGACGTGGCCCGCGACAACTTCCGCCTCCTGGTGGATACCGGGAACTTCTTCGCCGTGGAGCTGCAGAACACTCTCGGCGCCATCGCCCGCTGTGCGCCCTTTGCCGCGATGGTGCATATCAAGGACCACCACATTCGCACCTCGCCACCCGAGGATCCGGCCGGCTGGCGCGACCGCGGCCGGGGCATCTTCACCCGGGCCGCCATCGCCGCGGAGGGAGATCTCGGCATCGCCGAGGCGATCCGGTCTCTGCAGGCCGCGGGCTACGACGGCTACCTCTCCCTGGAGTACGAGGGCACTCAGGAGGCCCGCTACGCCAATCAGAGGGGCATGGATAATCTGCGCAGCATTCTGAGGGAGGCGCAGCAATGAGCGAGCAGGCCATTGGGATCGGGATCATCGGCTGCGGCATGATCGCGCAGCGCAGTCACGCCCCGCGCTTCGCGGAGGTTCCCGGCGTGAGGATCGCCGCACTGTGCGACCCCGTCGCCGAGCGTATGGCGACGGTCCAGGAGGCCCACGCAAAGGAGGCGGCCCTGTTTTCCGACTACCGGGAGCTGCTAAGCTCGGGGCTGGTGGACGCCGTCTCCGTGGCGACACCGGTGCACCTGCACTGTCCCATGACGCTGGCGGCCCTCCGGGCGGGCTGCCACGTGCTGTGCGAGAAGCCCATGGGCCTTTGCGCCGCCGAGACCCGGCAGATGGTCGCCGCCTCGGAGGAGACGGGCAGGGTTCTGCAGATCAACCTTTCCCGGCGCTATGACCGGTTCTACCAGACCGTTGCCCGGCTGGTGGCCGAGGGCCGCGTGGGTCAGGTGCGGCACATCCGGGCCATCCGCGTGCACACTACGGCCCCCGATCAGGGCTGGGCGCCGGGCTCGACGTGGTTTGTCACCCGTGCCTGCGGCGGCGGGATCGTCGGAGACATCGGGGTGCATGTGGGCGACATGATGCAGTGGTACGGCGGGCAGATTGAGAGCGTGCGCGCATTGACGTCCACTCTCCGGCCCGACATCGACGTGGTGGACAATGCCGCGGCCCTGTTCCGCTTCCGCGGCGGCGCCACCGGTGTACTGGAGCTGAGCTGGACCAGCCCGGTGAACCACATGAGCTTCGAGGTCCACGGGAGCGAGGGGGTGCTCACGGCGGGCGCGCCGGGGGAGGGCCTCTCGCTACGGACCCGCGATGGTGAGGCCGTCACCATCTCGCCCGACGAACTGGACCCACCCGATCGCGACAGCTTCCAGTGCTTCGCGGACGCGGTGCGCGGCCTGTCGCCCACCCCGGTGCCGGGGGAGCTGGGGCACGCGATCCAGCTCGTCCTGGACGGGATCCTGGCCTCCGGGGAGCAGGGCGGCGCTCCGGTCGCTCTGGCCGCGTCGTAGAGCGGCCGCGGCCCGCCGCCACGGGCTCTTCCCCTGCCGAACCCGACGGTCTTCAGTCACGGGGAGGGACCACACCGGGCGACGACGAATGGTACAGGCGCAGTTGCAGACCGAGACGGAGGTCCACCGGAGCGCCCGCCCGGGCGATGTGATTGCATGCCGATATCCCCCAACGCAACCGCGCCCAATCGCGGCACCGTCATCGGTGTGCGCGGCAGTGTCATCGACGCACGTTTCCCCTCTCGACTCCCGGCCCTGAACACAAGACTACTGGCCGGGGAGCGCAGTCAGATCGTGATCGAGGTGGCCGCCCATACTTCGGCCGAGACCGTGCGCGGCATCGCCCTAACGCTGACGCAGGGCCTGCGCCGCGGGGCACCGGTGGTGGATACCGGGGGCCCGATCGAGGTCCCGGTGGGACCGGGGCTCCTGGGCCGTGCCTTCAATGTGTTCGGCGAGCCGATCGACGGCGAGGCCGCGCCGAGCATGGCCCTGCGCCCCATCCATCAGCCGCCGCCCGGCCTGGCCGACCAGGCCACGGCGTCCGAGCCGTTCCTCACCGGGATCAAGGCCATCGACATACTGGCCCCGCTGGAGCGGGGCGGGAAGGCCGGGCTGTTTGGTGGCGCGGGTGTGGGCAAGACGGTACTGATCACCGAGCTGATCAACAACACCGTCGAAAGGCACCGGGGGGTCAGCATCTTCTGCGGCATCGGCGAGCGCTGCCGGGAGGCCGAGGAGCTGTACCGCGAGCTGCGCGACGCCGGTGTGCTTGAGAACACCGTGATGGTGTTGGGGCAGATGAATGAGCCGCCGGGAGCGCGCTTCCGCGTGGGGCACGCGGCTCTGACGATGGCCGAGCATTTCCGCGACCAGCAGCGACAGGATGTGCTGCTGCTGATTGACAATATCTTCCGTTTCATTCAGGCCGGGCAGGAGGTCTCGGGCCTGATGGGCCAGTTGCCCTCGCGGGTGGGCTACCAGCCCACCCTGGCGACCGACCTGGCCGAGCTTGAGGAGCGCATCTGCAACACGCGCTCCGGGGCCATCACCTCAATCCAGGCCGTCTACGTGCCGGCGGACGACTTCACCGATCCCTCGGCGGTGCACACCTTCGGGCACCTGTCGGCCTCCATCGTGCTGTCCCGCAAGCGCGCCCGGGAGGGTCTCTACCCGGCCATCGACCCGCTGCAGTCGGCCTCCAGCATGCTCACTCCCATGGGTGTGGGCCGCGAGCACTACGAGACGGCCCAGGCCATCCGCGCCACGCTGGCCACGTATGAGGAGCTCAAGGATATCATCGCGATGCTCGGCCTCGAGGAGCTCTCCGAGGCGGATCGGCGCAGCGTCTACCGGGCCCGGAGACTGGAGCGATTCCTGACCCAGCCGTTCTTCACCACCACCCAGTTCACCGGCATGGAGGGGCGTTTCGTCGAGCTGCAGGATGCCCTCGAGGGCTGTCGACGTATCCTGAATGATGAGTTCTCCGACCGGCCGGAGCGAGTGCTGTACATGATCGGGAGCATCGATGAGGCGGGGCGAAATGCGACTTAGAGTGCTCTTGCCCACCCACGTCCTGTTGGAGTGCGAGGCCGTCAAGGTGGTGGCCGAGGCCAAGAACGGCTCGTTCTGCCTGCTTCCGCTGCATGTCGACTTCGTCTCGGCGCTCACATCGGGCATTCTGTCTTACACCACGGAGGAGGGCCGGGAGCACTTCGTGGCGGTCAATGAGGGGATACTGGTGAAGGCGGCACAGGAGGTTACGGTCGCCACCGGCGAGGCGGTCCTCGGCGACGACCTGGAGGGGCTGCGCGCCCTGGTGGAGCAGGGCGCGGCCGAAATGCTGGAGCGCGAGGGAGCCATGCGTGCAGCGCTGTCGAAGCTGAGCACCAGCATCGTCCGCGGCCTGCGAGAACTGGGGGAGGCCGGGAATGGATAGCCCGCGCGAGCCCGAAGAGGAGAAGGCCACCTTCAGCGAGGTGGTGGCCCGCAAGCAGGCCAGGAAACTCTGGGCCCGAAGGAACCGGGGGCAGAGCCTGTGGTTCGGCCTGGGCATGTTCGGCCTTGTGGGCTGGTCGGTGGCCCTCCCCACATTGCTCGGCACCGCGGTGGGCGTATGGCTCGACAACCGCTTCCCCGGCCGCGTCTCATGGACGCTCATGCTCATGGTGGGAGGCCTCATCGTGGGCTGTATGAATGCCTGGTACTGGATCGAGCGGGAGAACGCCATCATCCGGCGGGAGCGACAACAGGAAGACGAGGAGGAGAAGGAGGCGTCCGATGAGTGAGGCGCTGAGGCTCGCACTGTGCGCGGTGGCGGGCTTCGCCCTGGGCGCGGGGTACTTCGCCGGGCTATGGTGGACGGTGCGGAAGCTCAATCGGTCCGCCGCGCCGGGTGCCCTGGTGCTCGTCAGCTTCCTGCTGCGCAACGCGCTCCTGGCCGCGGGCTTCGTGGTGGTCTCCGGCAGGACGTGGCAGGGGGTGGTGGCCTGCCTTCTGGGGTTCGTCGCCGCCAGGCTGCTGGTGGTGCGGGCCCTGGCGCGGCGCATCGAGCCGCCGGCGGAGGCCAACGACGGCGAGGGAGGACAGCCCCATGCGGGTCACGCCCGATGAGATCATCTACTGGCAAAGCGGCCCCGTCGTCATCAACGCCACCCTGGCGTTCACCTGGGGCGTCATGGCGCTGATGGCGATGGGGTCGTGGCTCATCACACGCCGCCTCAGGGCCGATGCCCACATGAGCCGGGGGCAGAGCCTGCTGGAGATCATCGTCATGGCCATGCGGGACCAGATACGGGACGTGAGCCAACAGGACCCGAAGCCGTATCTGCCCTTCGTGGGGACCCTGTTTCTGTTCATCCTGGTGTGCAACCTGTTGACCATCATCCCCGGCTACCAGGCGCCCACGGGGTCTCTGACCACCACCGCGGCTCTGGCCGCCTGCGTCTTCGTGGCGGTGCCGCTGTACGGCATCCGGACACAGGGACTGCGCGCCTACCTGAAGCAGTACCTGGAGCCTACTGTCCTGATGCTGCCGTTCAATGTCTTCGGGGAGTTCTCCCGCACGCTCTCACTGGCCGTGAGGTTGTTTGGCAACGTCATGAGCGGCGCGATGATCGCCGGGATCCTGCTCATCATCGCTCCGCTGTTTGTCCCCATACTCATGCAGGCACTGGGGCTGCTCACCGGCGTCGTGCAGGCATACATATTCGCGATTCTGGCGATGGTCTACATCGGCTCGGCGACCCAGGCCCACAGCCACAGCCGCGAGACCGCCGGAAAAGGAGATGGCTGAATTGGAAGGCAGCGAAATGATCGGCGTTGCTTCGGCGCTGGCCGCCGGGATTGTCATGGGGCTGGGCGCGATTGGCCCCGGCATCGGTGAGGGCCGCGCCCTGGCCTCCGCCCTGCAGGCCATTGCCCAGCAGCCCGATGAGGCCAACCGCATCACGCGCACCCTCTTCGTCGGGATGGCGATGGTGGAATCCACCGCCATCTACAGCTTCGTGATCGCCATGATCCTGCTGTTCGCCAACCCGTTTTGGAATCACTTCGTAGGCGGCTAGGCCATGCAGATCGACACCTTCACCTTCGTCGCACAGATCGTGAACTTCCTCATCCTCGTGGTGCTGCTCAAGAAGCTGCTCTACGGCCCCATCGTGCGCATGATGGATCAGCGCGAGGAGAGCATCCGCGCTGAGATTGAGGCCGCTCGCCGGCAGTCCGAGGAGGCGCAGCGCGTCCGGGAGGCCTATGAGGCCGAGAGCCGACAGCTCGAGCTCAGGACCGCTGAGGTTCTCAGTCAGGCCGAGAAGGACGCCGAGGCAAGGAGGGGCCGGCTCATCGCCGAGGCGCGGGAGGAGGCCCAGCGCGCCGGGGTCCGCTGGCGGGAGGCCGTGGAGCGGGAGCGGTCCGCGTTCGTGCGCGAGCTGCGGCGCCGCGCCGGGCTGCAGGTGGTGGAGGTGGCAAGACGGGCCCTGGCGGGGCTGGCCGACGACGAGCTGCAAAGCCGGGTGACCGCGGTCTTCGCCCGCCGCGTGGCCGGTCTGGAAGAGGACGAGACCGCCGAGCTTGCCGAGCGCATCGGCCGCAGCGGCAGCGCCGAGGTCGTCAGCGCCTTCGACCTTGAGCCCGAGCAGCGCCGCATGCTCTCAGGCCTCATCGGCGAGCGGTTCGGTGAGGGCGTCGGCATCAGCTTCCGCACCTCCCCGGACCTCATCTGCGGCATCGAGCTGCGGACCGACGGGCGCAAGCTGGCCTGGAGCATCGAGGGCTACCTCACCGCACTGGAGGAGGACATCCTGCGCCTGATGGAGGACGTCGCCGTGGAGGTATCGGCCACCGAGGAACCGGCCCCGGACCCCGGCGGTGATGCGTGATGGGCCGCACTACAGCGGACGAAGACGCCCTGCAGGCGGTCCTGGCCGAGACGGGTCGCCGCATCGACGAGCTCATCGCGCGCAGTGGCCCACAGCTCGAGGCCCTGGAGGTGGGGACGGTTACCCAGGTCGGCCAGGGCGTGGCCCGGGTGACCGGGCTGCCCGGCGTCGAGTACGAAGAGCTGGTCAGCTTCCCCGGCAACCGACTGGGGATGGCCTTCAACCTCGACCCCGATGAGGTGGGCATCATTTTGCTGGATGACAGTCGGCAGATGGGCGCGGGCGCCGAGGTGCGCCGCACCCACCGCGTCCTGGATGTTCCCGTGGGCGATGACCTCCTGGGCAGAGTCGTGGACCCCCTGGGACGGCCGCGAGATGGCGGGCGGCCGCCACGCGCGGTGGAGCGCCGCCTCGTGGAGCGAGAAGCCCCGCCCATCATGCACCGCGGCCCGGTCTCGGTGCCTCTGCAGACGGGGATCAAGTCCATCGATGCGCTCATCCCGGTGGGACGGGGGCAGCGCGAGCTCATCCTGGGAGACCGACAGACAGGCAAGTCCGCGATTGCGCTGGACACCATCATCAACCAGAAGCAAACCGGGGTGCTGTGCATCTACTGTGCCATCGGCCAGCGCACCGCCGCCGTCGCCCGGTTCCTCGCCGACCTGCGCCGCCACGGCGCCATGGACTACTCCGTGGTGGTCATGGCCTCGGGCGAGGACCCACCCGGACTGCAGTACGTGGCACCATACGCCGCCACCACGATCGGCGAGTTCTTCATGGAGACCGGCCGCGATGTGCTGGTGGTCTACGACGACCTGACCCGGCACTCCCGCGCCTACCGCGAGCTTTCACTGCTCCTGCGCCGCCCTCCGGGCCGCGAGGCCTTCCCGGGCGACATCTTCTACATCCACTCCCGGCTCCTGGAGCGCTCCACCCGCCTGAGGCCCGAATACGGGGGCGGCTCGCTCACGGCTCTCCCCGTGGTGGAGACCGAGGCCCAGAACGTCTCGGCCTATATCCCCACCAATCTGATCTCCATCACCGACGGACAGATCTACCTGTCGCCGGACCTGTTCCAGAAGGGCCTGCTGCCCGCAGTGGATGTGGGTACCTCGGTATCGCGGGTGGGTGGCAAGGCCCAGTTGCCCGCCTTCAAGGGCATCACCGGCGAGCTGCGCCTGTCTTACTCGCAGTTCGAGGAGCTGGAGAACTTCGCGCGCTTCGGCACGCGCCTGGACGACGACACCCGCCGCACCCTGGAGCGCGGCCGCCGCGTGCGAGAAGTCCTCAAGCAGGCCCAGTACCTTCCGGTACCGGTGGAGGAGCAGATCGCCGTACTGGTGTGCGTCAGTCAGGGAGTACTGGACGACACCCCGCTGGAGAGCGTAGGGCAGGCCGAGGAGATCATCCGCCGCACCGTTCCGGGGCAACTGCCCGAGCTGTGTACCCGGGTCCGGCGCGGCGACAGGCTGACCGAGGAGGACACGAATCAGATCGTGGACCTGTGTCGGAAGGCCCTGGCGGAGGCCGGCGCGGCCGGACAAGGCTAGCGTCCGGAGCGAGGGTTCGGTCGACGCCCCCCGTCGGGGCCACGCCCGCAATGCGTGGGTTCGGGAAACGCCATGCCTACAGCCGAGGAACTCAAGCGCAAGATCCACACCGCAACAGACCTCCATTCGGTCGTCAAGACCATGAAGGCATTGGCGGCTGCGAAGATCACCGAGATGCAGGCCTCGGTGCGCGCTCTGGCGGGCTATGACGAGACCGTCAAGATGGCGCTGCACGTACTCCTGCGTAACCGGCCTCTCGGGGCGTACGTCGAGGAACGGTCCAGGGGTGAGATACCGGGGATCATCGTCTTCGGCTCGGATCAGGGCATGTGCGGGCAGTTCAATGAGGAGATCGGCCGGCACGCGGCTCGCGAGGTCCGCCGCTTGAGCCCCGGTACGATGCCGGCGGTGGTGTGCAGCGGACTGCGGGCGGCGGCGCGCCTGGAGGAGGAGGGCATCGCGGTGGAAGAGCTGCTGCCGACCCCGGCCTCCCTCCAGGGGATCGCCCCGGTGGTGGCCCGGCTGCTGGACATCATCCAGCAGTGGCGCATGGAGCGCCGCATCGACCGCATTGTCCTGTGCCACAATACGCTGCTATCCACCGCAACATATGCAGCGGGCTCCGTCAACCTGCTCCCGCTGGACGCGCAGTGGCTGGGTCTGCTCAAGGCCGATGAGTGGCCCTCGCGATGTCTCCCCACATTCACCATGGACTGGGACACCCTGTTCGCGGCCACAGTAGAGCAGCACCTCGCGGTATCGCTCTACCGGGCGGCCACCGAATCCCAGGCCAGCGAGAACGCCGCGCGCCTGGCCTCCATGCAGGCCGCGGACACCAACATCCAGGAGCGCCTCGCGGAGCTGTCCGCCGAGTACCACCACGTCCGACAGACCGCCATCACCGAGGAGATCCTCGACATCGTGTCGGGTTTCGAAGCTCTCACGGACCCTGCGGGCTGAAGGCACGCCCCGCCAGGCACCGTCGCCGGGGTACTGCCGCGCGCGTTCCCAGCATGTCGACAGACAGGAGACACCATGTCAGCGGGCAATCGCAGTGTGCTTGCCATTCTCGACAGTCGCCGCGGGGCCGACCGACGCGACGCGGACCAGACGATCTTCGCCGCACTGGACCATTTCGGCGTCGCCTGGGAAGTGCTGGACGTCGCTGAGAGCATGGCCGCAGTCCCGACGTATGTGGCGCCAAGGGCGCTGTACATCCTCTCCCACGACGGGGCCGGCGAGAGGCTGAAGATGGAGTGGGCGCAGCAGATCGCGGACGCCGTGGCGCGGGGCGCGGGTCTGGTGAGCTTCGACCGGCTGGTAGAGCGGTGGCCGGCACCGCTGCGGGCCCTGTTGCCCACTGAGGTCGGGCGGACGCGGACCGGCACGGTGAGCTTCGCCGGGGGCTGTCCTTTCATCACCTTCGGCCATGCGGAGGGGGAAGAGCTGGAGCTGGGCGAGGAGATAGACGCCGTCGCCCTGCCCGCCGCTGAGGGCTGGCGACCATTGCTGACCGACGCCGAGCAGCGTGTGCTGGTCGCCTGCACGGAGGCCCATCAGGGGCGGGTGGTGGTGTTCGGCACCGGCGACCGACTCTATGCCGAGAGCGTCCTCGGCCACATGCGGGGCATCGACGGCCTGCTCTGGCGCTCGGTGGTATGGGCGGCGGCAAAGCCCTTCCCCATGCGCTGCATCCCCCCCTACGTGACGGCCCGCATGGATGACTGCAATGGCACGTACAACGCCTTCGACTACGTGAAGGTGATGAACCGCTACGGCATCAGCCCCAATCTGGGCCTGTTCATCGACGAGATGGGGCCCACGGACTGGGCGGCGGTGAAGCGTCTTTTCGACGCGGGCGGAGCGGACCTGTCGATGCACGCCTTCCGTGACGACTTCTACATGTCCCGGCCCGACTACAAGCCCTTCGCGGTTCTCGCGGACAAGCCCGACCTGTCTCGTGGGGGCAAGGAGACTCTCTACGAGGGGCTCTCCATGGACCACGACACCGGCCTGGACCTGCCGCAAGAGACGGTGCGCCGCAACTTCCGGCGCACGGACGAGGCCTTCGCGAGGGCCGGTATCCGCCACAGCCGCGTGCTCAACGCGCACTTCGGCGAGGTGGGCTGGTCGTCGGTGCCGCTGCTCCTGGAGCGCGGTGTGGACATGCCCTGCAACAACTGCGCCCTGGGGCAACTGTACAGCAACCAGCCTGCGTGGAGACCGCGCCCGTACGGCATCCGGGGCCCTTCGGGGCGCCACGGTCTGACCATCGACCGCTGCCCGCAACATCCGGAGATGAC
Organism: uncultured Armatimonadia bacterium; assembly: GCA_964639415.1. GTDB lineage: Bacteria > Armatimonadota > Zipacnadia > Zipacnadales > JABUFB01 > CAYRFY01. Next base: position 13,662 of record CAZXDD010000030.1, on the reverse strand, counting down.
GATGATCAGCATGAGCACGGGGCACCTGGGCAAGCCCGAGCTGGGCGTCGATATCCTCCGGGGCCGCGTGCCCTTCCTGGGCGAGTCCGACACTCCTGTGCTCGCGGAGGCGGCCCGGGTTGGGGGCACGGTGATCAAGTTGGGCCTGGACGCCCTGGGCTTCGGCCTGCTGTTCACACACGAGGAGCGCATCAACGCCATCAGCCTGGCCGACTGGGAGAGCGTGGTCACGACGATCGTGGAGGGTCTGCAGGGCTGGGACGTTCAGTACGCGGGCCGCGAGCACGTGAGCATCATCTGCAAGCGCCTGTTGGACTCGCGGCTGGTGCGGGCCAACATGACGGACAGCGGCCTGAGCTGCGAGCTGTGCGGCCGCACCGATGGCCCTTCGCCGCTCACGGTCTGGGACAACGACGGCGCCGGCTGCGTCCGGCGGGTGGTCGAGGTGGACACGATCGAGGGCTACGCCGCGGTCCGCGTCTAGAGGTGGGGCCCAAGAGCCCGGCCGGCCCGGCTCCCGTCATTCCGAGCGCCAATCTCGCGCAGCGAGATAGCGAGGAATCCCGCCACATGCGGGGAGATTCCCCGACCTGCTCCCTCCGGGAGCGGACGCTCTCGGGATGACACTTCCATGCGGGTATCGACTTCTCGGCCTCGCCTGTAGAGCTCAGAAGGCAGGAAGGCCACAGCCGCCGGGCCCGCACCCGGCGGCTCAGTTCTCGCTGCTGCTCTGCCGTCCGCCGTGCTCATCTTGGTGGGCGGCCCGGGCCGCTGTGCGCCGCTCCGCGCCCGGCCCCTTGCGCGAAACCTCCCCACGGCTTACAATCCTCCGGTCCCACGGTCTGGGGCACCCGCCACTACAGGTCACCTCCGAAAGCAGAACTCATGGCTCAGGTTCCACCGACACTCCCCGCCGACAAGCCCGCTCCGCCGGTAGCCTACATGCGCCTGATGGTCGCCTCCGTGCTGGGGATGATCATGTTCGGGGCCGTGCAGGTGATCCTGCCCGTCTCCCTGGACGCACTAGGAAGCGACCTGAACCTGAACTTCGAGCAGCGGGGTCTGCTGGTCGCCCTGCGGATGGGAGCGCTGACCCTCTGTCTCCTCGCCGTCGGCTACTTCGGGGAGCGCTCCGGCAAGCGTCACGTGCTGTTCTGGGGCCTGGTGGTCATCGGGGTAAGTCAGGCGATGATTGCCAGAGGGGCCGGCTACCCGCAACTGCAGGTTGCCATGATCGTGGCCGGTCTCGGTTTTGGGGTGTTCGAGGCCCTCGTCAACCCCATTGTTGCCCAGCTCCATCCCACCAACTCGGCGCGCGCCCTCAACATCATCAATGGGCTGTTCTCGGTGGGTCTGGTGGCCGGGGCTCTGGCCGCCGGCGAGCTTCTGCAGGCCGGGCACTCGTGGCGACTGGGATTTGGGTACTGGACGCTGCCGCCGCTGATCTGCGCGGTGCTGTACATGACCCGGCGCTACCCCCCGCTGCCGGTGCAGATCGAGGGCCATACTCAGGTGGAGGAGATCCGGAGGTTCGCCCGCACTCCGCTGTTCTGGGTACTGGTGGGCTGCATGGTGCTCGGCGGCGGCTGCGAGGGTGGACTGACGTCATGGTCGCCGAACTTCGTTGCCGAGGAGTTGGGCGCCTCGGCGAGAGCCGGGGCGTGGACCACAATTCTCTACGGCGGCTTCATGGCCGTGGGCCGGTTCGCCGCTGGCTCACTGCTGGCCCGCATACGTCCGGCGACGCTGATGGCAGGCTCCGCACTCCTGTGCGCTCTGGCGACGGGAGCCCTGGCCTTCGCCCACACGCTGTGGTCGGCGTACGTGCTGTTCGCCCTGGGCGGCCTGTTCGTGGCCTGCTTCTGGCCCACCCTGCTGTCGATGGGTTCCGATCACATATCCTGCGGCTCCACCACGCTGTTCGCGCTGCTGGGTGCCGCCGGCGTTGCCGGCTGCACCCTGGTCCCATGGGCCATCGGCGCCCTGGGGGACATCTTCGGCCTGCGCGGCGCCGTGATGGTGCTGCCCGCGGCGCTGATCGGCCTGATCGTGCTCCTGTTTGTCGCCACCCGCATGCTCAAGCACGAGCATCAAGCGCCCGCGGGGTAGCGCCGCGCAGACCTAGACACACCCAGGCTCCGTCTCAGAGTGACCGGGCGGCGGCCCGGCCCTCATCGCAAAGAGCGACGGCGGCCGTGCCGCCTCCCGAGCCGGGCTGTGAAGCCCTACCTACACGGCCGTTGAGACCCGTCTCCCGTCCACGGACCGCCCCCCCCGAGCCCTATCGCCTGCCGATCCTCACGATACGGTGGTCGGTCACTCCCGGCACCACGAACTGCTCCCACCCGTCCACCTGCGCCATCTCGAACTCCTCATCGCTCAGGCAGTCCTTCACCCCGCAGATCTCCCAGCCGGGCCTGACCCGGATGGTCACCGGGTCGCTGCGACAGAAGGCGTCCAGGTACATGTCGTCCGTGCCCTTCTGGATGTGGATCAGGTGGAGCAACCAGCCTTCACCGTCCTCACGCAAGGAGAGCTTCACCGATCGCGGGGCGGTGGCACGGAACCTGGCGGATACGCCCATCATGTCCTGCACCAGCGTGGTGAACAGGCGCGCCAGGAATGGGCACTTCTTCCTGACATATCCGCCGAGGAACGGCACCGGGAAGTACGCCACCTGTCCGTCCCCGAACTCGTTCCACGAAAGACCGGGCCACTCGGTGCCGAAGCCCGGAGGCGCGTGATCGTGATACACGTAGTGCCCGGTGTCGAAATCGCTCTCGATGATCGGGTCCGTCAGCCACGCCAGAGCACGCGCGCCCGCGTGCAGTCGGCAGTACAGGGCGTGGTTGGCCGGGTTCATCAGGCCGCTGGCCACGTCCTTGATGACCAAAGGCATGTCCGGTACCTGAGGGGCGAAGACGGGGTCGAGGCGGTCCAGGTAGGAGATGGAGTACTCCGAGTGCTCGCCGAAGTCAACACCGATGAGGTCGGCCAACGAGAAGTTGTCCAGGAACTCGCCGCCGGCTCCACGCAGCGAGGTCTCGTAGTTCGCGATCAACCTCCCGCCCTGCCCGACGTACTCCCTTAGCCGGGCGGCCAGATCCTCGCCCACGTGGGGCATGCACGGCAGGATGAGCAGCTCGTAGCGCTGCATCTCCTCGAGGCTCAGGCTGTCGAGGCGTATCTCCCAGGGGATGTGCGCCTCCATCAGAAGCTGGGCCACCGCATGCTCGTTGCCGTACGTGGCGCCACCATGGTAGCCACCCTCACCGGCGCGGCTCATGGCCTGCAGCAGCCGCGCATTGGCCGCCGAGTGCAGCACGGCCACCACCGGCACCGGCCGGGTGTCCCGGCAGACGGTCTCGCGCTCGGCCACGAAGTCGAAGGTCTCCTGGATGGTGTCCCAGATGACGGAGGGCACCGTCCCGCCCCGGTCGCCGCAGGGGTACGGAACGTGGTTGATGTTCAGCGCCCCGTTCTGGGCCAGGGCGATGGCCGAGAGGCCCTTGATGGTCTCAGGCGTGGTGACGGTCCAATCACCCCACGAGCCCTGGCTCTCCGGCATGAACAGGGTGAAGGGCTTGCCCAGGGCCTCGCAGTACCGGGTGGCATGGTCGGCGTGGAGGTACTCCGGAGGGTGGGCCTCGGTGGAGAGGTAGTGGGCGCCCTCATCCAGGGTGTCGGAGATGGAGGCGGGACTGCCGCAGCCGTTCCACGACCAGCTTAGCCCCGGGCGCTCGGCGTCGCAGGCCTCCTGAGTGGCGTGGATGAAGGCCTCGCGGGTATCCACCTGGTAGCTAAGCAGGTCCTGCCATTGCGCCACGCCGAACTGTTCGGGCGCCAGCTCATAGCCGAACCGGGCGCGGAACTTGGCCCTGCAGGCGTCGCAGAAGCACCCCTCGGGCGAGAAATACTGCAGGTCGAGAAACCAGCCGTCGATGGGGTAGTTGCGGGTCACCTCGGCCATGTGGGCGCAAACGTGGGCGCGAAACGTGTCATTGCTCATGCACGAGCAGGGGTACAGGAACATGCGCAAAGGCTTGCCGTCACGGCCGATCTGGCTCCACTCCGGGTGCACCCGGAACAGGTCCCAACTGAGGATGATGTTGTAGTACGAGATGAACTCCAGCCCCGCCTCCTTGGTCCCGCGCACGATCTCGCCGAACAGATCGCCGCTCATGGTGGGATTGGTGAAACCCACTTGAGTGGGAGCGAAGGCCGCTCCATGGGCCGTCTTGACCTGGAAGATCAGGCACTGAGCGCCGGTGCGCCTGATCTGGGCGAAGTAGTCGGCATAGTCGATCTTGACCTCCGGCAGGACGCTGGGCATGTGCCAATCGCAAAACAGCATGCGGGCCTTGGGGCGGTAAGTCATGACATGGCTCCTTCGGTGGCGAACGGTCCCGCAGACGCGGGACCGTTGCCTTTGGCCCTTCTCGGAGCGCCCGCCGTGTGGACGCGCGAGGAAGAGGGGCCGGGGGTGAGGACGGCCGCCCTCGTTTACTCCTCGAACACGACCACCGCGTACCCGTTCACGACCGGCACCGTCGTGTGCACATAGCCGTCCTTGACCTCGAAAGCCAGAGGCGTCTTGTCGGGCGCCAGGTACACGGACTTGATGCTCCTGCCGTCGGCCCTCAGAGCCACCGGAACGTCCCTTAGCTCGATGGGCTCCTCGATCATGTCCACCGTGCCCCCGCGGCGTTCGGGGACGTAGCTCATCAGCCACAGCATCCGCCGCCCCGGCTGCGACGTGACATTGGCCCGGGCGAAGGAAGGCAAAGCCGGCGCCTTCACAAGAGGTGTGGGCATGATGCGCGCCAGCACATTGCCGACGTACTGCTTCACCGGCACCTGCGCGTCGATGCTGTAGCTGGAGAACAGCGGATGGCTGAAGTGGGCCACCCGACCGTTCACCACGCCACACGAACGACCGGTGGGCTTGTCCGGAGGCATGTACACGAAACCGTGCTCCCCGTCCCAGTGCCTGTTGTAGTAGGGAGCGATGATCTCGCCCAGCCCCTCGGCGCCCGGCAATGGCTCCAGGTTAGTGCCCCTCTGGTACAGCGTGATGGGCATGTCCGGCATGTCGCAGGAGAAGGCCTCCGCCGGGGTGAAGAAGGCCGGGTCGTAGGGGTCTTCCCCCAGGTACCTGGCTCCCCACTGCGGGAACACGAAGTCTTCCATTCCCGGGTCCAGGCCCGACCAGGCGGCGGACAGGATCGCGCCGCCCCTGTCCAGGTGCCTGCGGATGCGCTCGGCCCAGTCGCCCTCCAGGAGCGTGTGATCCGGCAGGACCAGCAGCTCGTAACCGTCCCAGTCCACGAAGTCGGTGACGATGTCGAACTGGCACTTGAGCTCGCAAAGCAGCCGGCAGGCGCCCTTGATGGCGGTGTAGTGCTTGTCGAACTGCTGCCGCTTGCCCGGACTCATGAACCTGTACCCCGGGTACGGAGCCGGCCAGACGATGGCGGTGTCCACCTGCGCCTTGGCGCTCTCCAGCCAGGGCTCGTAGCGGCGCAGGCGGTCGTACAGCCGCTTGTACATGTCAAACACCGGCCGGTTGATGTCGCCCCGGGGGTGGAAGTGGTCGCCGATGGTGGTGCGCATGGCATTTGCCAGGCCGTAGACCAGGTCGTACTCGAGACTGGGCTCGGTGCGGATGCCGCCAAAGTCGCCCCACGACTTGTGGAACCGCCCGCTCATGTTCAAAGTGGGCTTACCCAAGGTCCGCAGGTACCGGGCACCCATGGGCAGCGACTCGTAGCCCCAGCCCCCGGTGGGCAGACACTCAAACTCAAGGTACGTGCCCAACTCATGCTGGGCCTCGTAGTCGATACCGTTGCAGTACAAGAGCAGCTCGGGGTTGATCTCCCTGGCCGCATCGCACAGCTTCTTGGCCATGCGGTTCATCTTCATGTAGTTGTAGTCGTGGAGCTGCTCCTCGTCCTGCCAGTCGATGCCAAGCGCCTTCATCTCGCGGATGCACTCCACCCCCACACAGGGATGGGTGTACATGCAGTCGAAGAACAGGCCCGCCACCGGGTAGCCCGAGACGACCTCACGCACCATCTCGGTGACGTGCTCGGCATAGCCGGTGTTGTAGCACATCTGCCTCATGAAGTGGTCCAGGCGGTTGGGGCGGTAGGTATAGCCCTCCTGCGTGAGCACGCACCACTCGCGGTGCAGGAGACCCTCCTCGTGCGACAGGCCGATGTTGATGTAGCAAGACAGGGCGATACCGCGCTTGTCGCAGGCGGCGGAGAGCTCGCCGATCAGGTCGTACTCCAACGCGGCGTGGCGGATGCCCACCTTCGTGTTATAGTACGCGGTCCCCAGGTTGCAGCGCGCGGGAAACACGACGTAGTCCACACCGGCGTCGGCAAGCTGCCCGGTGATGGCGTCGAAGTCGAAGCCCTTGCCCACATCCGGGTTGGCGGGCATGGTATGGAAGTCGAAGAAGATGCACCACTTGGGGTCATGCATGGACGGAAACCTCCGGTCCCTATTGGTTGCGGTCTGGGATGGGTCAGTTCGGCGGTGGCCGACCGGAGACCTTGGTGCGGGCAGCCGGATGGAATCGTGCCGGGGGCCGTTCGCCGTCTCCAGTCCCCCACTCTCCCTTGCCCGCCGCCTCTTGCCCTGCTAAGCTGGTGGCACAGACCCCGGCCTCGCCCGGAAGGACCCGCCCATGAGCAGCCGTGCACTTCCTATCGCCCTCATCATCCTCTCCGCCGGCTGCCTGGTCGCGGTCTGGCACATGTGGGCTCTCGCGCCGGCGGAGCCGCCCCCGGATGCGGTGGCCATCTCCCCCGCCCCGCCGGTGGCCGCAACGGCCCCCGAGGGCGGCGATGCTCAGGCCACACCGCCGGCGACGCCCGCTCCCGTCTTCTGCCCCGTTCCGACTCGCTACGCCGGGCAGGTGGTGAGCAACCGGGTGAAAGGCTTCCCGGACAAGCTCCTGGCCCTGACCTTCGATGACGGCCCCAGCACCACGGTGACGCCGCGCATCCTCGAGACTCTTCGCGAGCACGGAGCGCGGGCCACCTTCTTCCAGCTCGGCTCCGCCATCGCGGCGAACCGGGACATCACCCGCCGGGTGTTCGCCGAGGGGCACGCCGTGGCCAACCACTCCTACAGCCACCCGTCCTCGGCCTCCGAAGAGAGCGCCGCATCCGAGCTGGAACGCACGGCCACCTTGATCCGTGAGTGCACGGGGCACGAGCCCGAGCTGTTTCGGCCGCCGTACGGGATCACGAAGGGCAATCTCCAGAGGGCCGCACTCTCCCGGGGCTATGTCGGCATCCTGTGGACGATCAGCGCCGCCGACACCGACCGCCGGGCGACGGCGGAGACGATCGCCACCAACGTCATCCACACCCCCAATCCGGGCGACATCGTTCTGATGCACGACTCCGCGGGGCATGGAGACACGGCAGAGGCCCTGCCGCGCATCCTGGAGGAGCTGGGAGCGGCCGGGTTTCGGTTCGTCACGGTGCCGGAGTTGCTGGATGCCTGGGACAAGTGGCTGGAGGCGGACGGCGGCCCAGATAGCCGTTCAACGCCACCCGGGTAGGCGACTATCCGCCGCCCCGGGCCCCGGCCGTGCGCCGTCGCCGTCAGGTCCGAAGGACCGTGCGGCGCCGCGCAGCGGCGTCTCTCAGGCCCGCGGACTTCAGTCCGGGCACAGGTGGCCACCAACTCCTGTGCGTGCCCAGATGCTCGGATCCCGCAAGAGGCGGAATCCGGACCTGACAGCGACGGCCGACGCGTCCGCTCACACGGCCCAACGATCCCGGCCACAGCGCCCTACCGCGCCCCGATCACCACCATCCGGTACCCCAGTCCCGGAACCGACAGCTCCAGCTCGCCCTCCGTGACCTGCAGCGCCTCGCCGGAGGGCCAGTCGACGGTCGTCTCCAGGGCGGCCCCCAGACGCTCGCCGTTGATCCGTACCCTCCCCCGCCAATCGTCCCGGGACAGATTGCCGATCACCAGCAGTGTGGCCCCGTCGGGCCGCCGGTAGGCGCTGACCAGCACGTCCTTTATCTCTGTCTCCGCCGGCGGTGACGGGTCGAAGTACGGGATGAACTCGCTGTCCACGTAGCCGAACCGGTCCAGGGCCCCGAGGGCCTCGTTGGCGACCTCCGCGTTACACCACAGCGGCCACACCGCCACATCGTGCAGCATCAGAAGCGCCATCAGGCCGCGCGTGGGCTCCACCTGTGTCCGGTACTCCGGGGGGAACTCGGGCAGGAAATACGGCATGATGCCCCATTGGCGCCCCATGAACTCGGCCCGGAAAGTGTCCAGGGACATCAGGTCCAGGTAGTTGTCCTTCACCCGGCCTCGGAAGTGCTCGCCATCCAGGCATGAGTCCTCGTAGGCCAGGATGGGAATCGTGACCTTCCCGGACATGTGCGCCATGCTGAAGGTCTCCCGCGGCAGGCTCTTGAGCACGCCGTACATGCGCCGGTAAAGGGCGCGGTAGCCCAGGATCGGGTAAGTCTTGTGGGCCGTGCCGTCGCGCTCGTAGCCCACTCCGGCGGCCAGGTTGGAGGAGGGATAGGGGTGCGTGTTGTCGTGGTACAGGCCGTCGATACCGTGATCGTCGATGAACTGCTTCGTTTTCCAGACGATGAAGTCCGCGTAGCCCTCTCCCAGCGGAGAGACCTGAGCGAACCCCGCGCCGTAGGCGGCCACGTCGGAGGAGGAGCTGTCCACGCCGCCCATGGACCATCGCCTGCGGTGGAAGGCCCACTCGGGACAGGCGGCGGAAAGATAGCTCAGGCACAGATAGGGCACCGCCTTGACGCCCTCCGCCTGGAGTTGACCGACCTCCTTGGCAAACAGGGCCGGGTCCGTTGCCTCCGGGTAGCCGTAGTAGCGCAGGGAGTTATTCGCCGGCGTCGGCCACATGATCTGCACGGTGCCGTCGACCCCCGGCTGCAGCCGCCACTTGCGCCAGTCCTTCGCGATCGGCCGCACCGGCGTCGCCTGCAGCCCGAAGCAAAAGCGCCAGTTGTCCGGGAGCGTCTGCCCCGGGGCCAGCAGATTGAGACGCAGGACAACCGCCTCCGCGCTACGCTCGACCTCGATGGCGTTCCCGGCCGCCGCGTTGGGCCACATCTCGTCGGACTCACAGAACCAGAACAAGCCCCGGTCGTTGTCACCCAGCCAGTAGTAGGGGATGAAGCCGGTCTGGTCGACAACCCCGCTCTCGGCCGGCAGATTGCCGGAGACCCCCTCCCAGCCCGGGGACCAGCGGTGGCGGTAGATAGCGCGTTCCGGCCTGATGGGCAACTCGATGCTCAGGCCCTCGAGGGCAGCGGCGGGCGCCTCGGGTATCGAAAACTCAACCAGCATGAGCCCGTCGTACTCAATGGTGGTGGTGCACTCCACCGTCAGAGCCGGTCCGGCGATGGCGTGAAGCGAGCCCGTCGTCGTGACGCGCGTCCCGGTGGCCGACGCCGTCACCTCGCCGGCGGCGGCGCGCCACGCCATCGCGTCACCCTCCCGGAGGGCGACGAGGGTCGCCGGACGGGTCAGCAGGTCCTCTCCGGCCGTGGTGATCTGCTCCGGGAGGGGCATGGCATCGAGAGCGTACTCGCGACCCCAGCAGCGGACGACGCCGTCACCGGTCTCCAGCGGCGTCCACGGCGGCAGGACCCTGTCTTCCAGACCGAGGGTGTTGCCCACCCACTCACTTCCCGGAATCACCAGGGCACGGCGGGGCTCGGCTACCGGCTCGTCGTCCAGGTACAGCCGGGCGGCGACCTCGTAGTTCCCCGGCTCCATGGAAGGCAGCAGGAGACTTTCGCTGAGCCGGCCTGCGGTCAGGCCGAGGCGCTCACTATCGACCGGGAAGTCCTCAGCCTCGGCGAGAATCGCCACCTGGGCGCTGAGCCGGGCGTCCTCGGTGTCCGCCCCGCCGGTACTGAGCACCACCGCCACCCGGCCCTGCTCAGGGTCCAGCTCGAAGCGCAGCGAGACGCCCTCGGCGGTGAGCGGGGCCACGAACCCGTCGTCACCCCGGAAATGGGCGGCGATGTGGGCCGGTGATAGCGCCCGATCGTAGAGGCGCACATCATCGATCAGCGAGGACGAGCTGCGCGGCAGATGCCACGGGTGATCGCCGATGATGAACCTCTCCCCCACCGTCGCGGGGAGCGCGCCCTCCACCGGACCGGCCCCGGCGGGCCTGCCGTCCACGTACGAACGCACACCTTCGGGCCCCCAGGTGCCGGCGATATGGTGCCATTCCCCGGGCTGCCAGTTCAGGGTGCTGCGGCTGGAGTAATAGGGCCCCGCCAGATTCCCACACGACAGCATCAGCAGGTCCGTGCCCTGGTAATACTTGTACAGATACAGGGCGCCCTCGCCGCGGGTGTCGAAGAAGCAGTGGAACTCCTCGTCCCCCGGCTGCCAGTCCAGAGGGCAGACCCACATCTCCACGGTCCCCGCCTGCGGCCCCACGATCCCCGCCGTGGGGTAGCTCACATAGCCTGTGCCGGGGCCGGACTTGAGCGCCTGCCCGGTCCTGCCCGGCGCCAGGGCCGGATTCCCGTCGGCCTCGGCCGCCAGGCTTCCGGTCGGCGTGAGACCATCGAACCCGTCGTCGAAGCCAAGAGTGGCAACGGGGAGCACCTGGGCGCAGGCGAAAGATGCTGTCAGCGCGAAGCACACGAACCACGGCAGGGGGCGAAGCATGACGGTTGCCTCCGGGGTACAAGGGTGAGCGAGGGTTCGTCCTCTGAGCTCCGGCGACCTGCCGAAGACCTCGGGACCGGCCGGGGCCTTCGGCCTATCGACGGGGAGGAGAACCGCATCGGCGCGTCGAATCGCCTTCACCGTGAAGTTCAGTCGTCATCGGAGGACAGGCACGCGGCGCCCGGTGCGCCGCAGCATCCGCTCACAAGCATCCAGGGAGGCAATAGCCATGGCCGGCAAGTTCTCTATCCCCAAGTCCGAGTTCCAGAAGCGCTGGGCGACCTTGCAGGAGAAGATGGCAGAGGCCGACATCGATGTGCTCATCGCCCACGGCGACGAGGCGGACCCGTCCATGGTGCGCTATCTGGCGGACTACTGGCCGCTGTTTGAGACCGGAGGCGTCGCCATCGGCCGCGAGGGCGACCCGATCCTGCTCATCGGACCTGAGACGCTGACCTACGCCCAGGACCGGGGCAAGTGCGGCAGCATCATGCAGCTCCTGGAGTACCGGGAGTCCGCCGAGCCGGAGTATCCGGGGGTGGAGCTGGCCGGCTTTTCGGACGTCATCGCCGCCGCCTCCGGAGGCAAGGAGGTCAAGCGCCTGGGGATCGCCGGACTGCCGGTCATGCCCGTCACCGTCTACGACGCCCTCAAGAAGGCCGCCGGGAAGACCAAGATCGTCCGCGCCGACGACCTCATTGTTGAGATGCGCACCGTCAAGAGCGCCAATGAGATCAAGTGCATGCGGGAGGCCTTCCGCATCAGCGAGCTGGCCACCAAGGACGTGCTTGCCAACATGAAGCCCGGCATGACCGAGCAGCAGGTGGTCGGCCTGGCCCAGGCCGCCCTGTACGAGTACGGCGCCGAGTACGAGGGACACCCGACCTACGTGCTCAGCGGCAAGGCCAGCACCCACGCCATCGGCCGCCCCAGCCCCAAGGTGCTCAAGGCCGGTGAGATGATCCAACTCAACATCGGCGCCCTGGTGAGCGGCTACTCCTCCAGCGTCGGCCGCCCGGTGTGCTTCGGCAAGATGCCCGCGAAGATGCGGGACCTCGTGAGCTTCGGCCTCGAGGCCCACTACAAGACCGCCGAGATGATGAAGGCCGGCGTGCCCGCCGCCGAGGTGGTCATCAAGTTCGAGGAGTTCGTGAAGGCCGCCGGCTACGGCGACAATCTCCTCTACGGCCCCTGCCACGCCATCGGCCTGATGGAAGTCGAGCGCCCCTGGATGGAATCCAGCTCCAAGTACCCGCTTCAGGAGAACATGACCTTCCAGGTCGACACATTCCTGCATGTCAAGCAGTTCGGCCTGCGCTGGGAGAACGGCGCGCGCATCACCAAGTCCGGCGTCGAGTGGCTCTCCAGCTACCGCAACGAGGTCATCGAGCTCTAGCGGGCACGGCCCGTCGACTTGACCAAAGCGCAGGCACGGCCCCCACGCAGGGTCGTGCCTGCCTCTTTGGCCCCAAAGGAGCATCACCCATGACCGACATCACCGTCGTCTTCGGCCTCGACATGGAGACCGATGTAGGTAGCTGGGGCATCCACTACACCGGCATCACCGACGGCACACCAAAGCTACTGGACCTGTACCAGGACAAGGGCATCACCGGAACGTTCTTTTTCACCGGCGAATCGGCCCGGCTCCACCCGGACGTCGTCCGCCGGATCGACGCCGCGGGCCACGAAGTGGGCTGCCACGCCCTGTACCACGAGACCGTGGGCGACCCGATCTTCGACATCCCCGGAGTGCGCCCCCTGCTCCCCGAGGAGGTCCCCTTCCGGCTGAGGGTCGCCACCGAATGGGTCGCCGAGGCCCTCGGCTCACGCCCCGTCTCCTTCCGCTCACCCCGCCTGTGGGGCAGCACCGCCGTCTGCAACGCCCTCAGCGACCTGGGCTATGTCGCCGATGCCTCCTACCCGCTGTACTACTACGAGCAGCAACTGGTGCCCTATCACCCCAGTCGCGAGGACTGGACACAGACCGGCGACCTGCCGCTCATCCAGATCCCCAACTTCTGTGACATGACCATCGACAGTGACGACGAGTACCACCGCGACCGGGACCAGTGGCCGCTGTTCCGCACCCAGAGCGCCGACGCCCTCATGGTGCACATCGACAACTTCATCGGCTACGTCTCGTCCCGCGACCTGCCGGTGGTGCTATGCTTCTACTTCCACCCCTGGGAGTTCATGCCCATGCCCACCCGCATGCACTACGGCGAGGGTACCGTGGAGCCCGACTACTTCCTGGTGGAGAACTGCGGCGACTACGCTTTGGAGCAGTTCTCGCTGCTCATCGACCGGCTGCAGGAGCGCGGCGCCCGCTTCAGCACGGCCCAACAGGTCGCGGCACAGTGGGCCTGACGGATGGCGGCCAACCACAAACTGCCGACGGCCAACGTCGCGGGGCTCTGCCCCGCCCCCCGCCAGGGGACCAGTCCTCTGGACGCCATATGCTCTGTAGCCACCGGCGCTTCGGTTCCGCGCCGCTGGCTCCGGCACCGGCCCGAATCGAGTTCCGCTCACACCGGCCGGGGCGATCCGCGATCTTCACATCGCCCCCGCATACGGAGGACAACCAAATGCCGGACGGACGCAGAACCTGGATCTTCCCCGACGGAGATCTGCCCCCCGCGGGCGAGGACGGTCTCCCGCTCGAGGGGCATGAATCCCTGGTCGTCCTGAACACGGGAGACCAGGACGCCCATATCCGCATGGACGTCTTCTTCTCCGACCGCGAGCCGGAGGCCGGCATACAGCTCCTGGCCCCGGCGCGGCGCGTCACCTGCTTCCGCATGGACAAACCCGTGGGCGACCGCCAGTTCAGGGTGCCCTTCGGCCAGTACGCCCTGCGGCTGGAGTCTGACGTTCCCATCATCGTCCAGATGGGACGGGCCGACGTGCGGCAGGTGAACCTCGCTTACTACACGACCATGGGGTACG
>CAZXDD010000029.1:22600-26130 GCA_964639415.1 uncultured Armatimonadia bacterium | reverse complement strand
CCCCTGCCGACGTCCTGCAACTGGTACCACAGTGGGTTCCTGTTTCTCCACATCAACGGCCGCGACATCGGCCTGACGCCGCTGAGCACGATGCTGCTTTCCGAGCAGGGCGCGCGCGGCATGGCCGACCTCGTCTGGCATGACGAAGTCGCCGACGTGCGGGCACGCTTCTGCGCTCTCCCCGGCCAGGACCATCTCCTGTGCGAGATCGCCGTCGAACCCAGGGAGCCCGTCGCATCCGTCGTGCTCAAGCTCCGCTGCTATCCCAGCTTCTTCACCGCCCACCACAAGCGCGAGGGGGCACGGAGGGTCAAGACCCCGGCCGCCCTCGTCGAGCAGGGCGAGCCCCAGACGCTCGCGGCCGGCGAGAACTGGCAGGCCCAGTACTAGGACGAGGTCTTCGACGTCGCCCGTGGGGAGGGTGAGGGCCCCTGCGCCGTAATGCTCTCCGGCGATCCGGCCCACGAGATCACCATCAGTCCGGGAGGCTACTCGGTGGAAACGACCATTGCCTACCCCCCTGAGACCCGGCGCGTCCGTCTGGCCCTCTGGGACTTCAAGGCCCTGAGCAACGCCGATGCCCTGGCGCGCCTGGAGACCGGCGCCGCCACGGACCGCGCGGCCCTCCAGGCTCTCGACTTCACCCCCGCAACCATCGCCCAGTTCGACGTGGCCGCCGTCAGAGCCGAGCTGCAGCGTGCCTTAGCCTCGGCCGAGGTCCGCGAGCTTCTGGGCGACAGGCTCCGGCAAGCTCAGCAGTGGCTGGACAAGAACGCCGCCACGGTACAGGGCGATGCCGCCGATCTGGGTATCACCGCACAGGAGGAGCTGCTCCAGTCGGCGGCAGAGTACCGAGACCTGATGTGGGAGATCAAACTGGCCGAGATGGTGGCGGAGCTGTAGAGGTTCGGCCGAAGAGCCGGGACTGCCGTGAGGGTGTCATCCTGAGCGTCCATCTCGCGCAGCGGGATAGCGAAGAATCTCGCCATGTCCCTGGAGCCTTCTCGAGCTGCTCCCTCCGGGAGCGGACGCTCTCAGAGGAACGCTCTCGGCGAATGCGGACTTGTCGGCCGCGCTTCTGGGGCGGCCGAGCGTGGTTCGGCCCGTCGCGACTCACCCGTCCCCCGCACCGCTCCCCGGCGGGACGATGACCCTGAGCGGCGGTGTTCCTGCCCTGCGCGCTCAGGCACCCTGCATCCCTTCGCCGACACCTGCCCGGCCATCGCAACCATCCGCAGACCCCGGCACACCCTAGTGAGGTTCCATGCCAGCCGTCATACTCGCGATCACTGCGCTCCTTGTGGCAGGCCGTCCGGCCTGCGCACAGACACTCAGGACACCCGGGGAACCAGACACACCATGGCAACCGGGTTCGGTGCCCGGAGTGGTCGTGTCTCTGTCCAAGGGCCGGGTTCTCGAGCAGCCCACGACACCTGAAGACTCGCTGGTTCTGCGCGATTTGTGGCCTGAGCACCCCTTCGTCGCTCCCCTCGAGCCCGCCTCTGTCGCCGACTTCCGCCGATTCTACGCGGGAATCGGCCCGGGCTTCGAGACCATGCGCCAGAGAGTCCGCCAGGTCCGCGAGCTGGCGGTATCCGCGCCCGGCTACCACGAGCAGGTGGACGCCCTCGTCGCCCGCGGTGAGCGCTGGCTGCGGGCCGCCCCGACCGGATTTGGGCCCGCCGTTCCCGGCGATGACGGGGCGCCCACGGCACCCGCGCAGTGGGGGCCAACGAGAGACACTCTCGCCGCCATGCGTCTTGACTGCGCCCTCGCCTACGCCCTGAGCGACAACGAAGCATTCGCCGCCCGAGCCTGGGTCGCCGCACTCGCCCAGGTCTCCCACTTCTACACCCACGGTGTACTCAGCCGGCCGTACCCGCCGCACTCCCCCTGGGACTGCGCGGAGGAAGTCTTCGATGCCGCCGTATGCCACAGCCTCATCGCCCGCTGGGAAGGCCTGGCCCCGCTGGACCACGCCCTCATCTTCTCCTACCTGCGCCGCATGGGGCAACGCGTGGCCTATGCCGTGCAGCAGTCGCCGGTCATCGGCCACCAGCAGGCCGTCTGGACCTGCAATCTGGGAATCCTGGCTCTCGGCGTCGAGGGCATACCCGAGGCGCCTCGCTGGCGCAAGGTGGTGGAATCGCGCCTTCCCGGCGTCATGGCCGATTTCATGACCGACGGCGGGCATATCGAGGCCTGCCCCGCTCTGCACGTCACCGCGCTGGAGCACGTGGCACGCTACGGCGCCCTGGCGGTGCAGCGGGATCCGGGGTTCGCGGCCCGCAGTTGGGGCCAGACCCAGGTAACGCTGGAGAAGGCGTTTCGCTGGCTGGCCATGCTCGCCACACCTCTGGGCGAGATGCCGGGGATCAACGCGGGGCCGACCACCCCTCTTGCCTCCGTGAACTGCCTCCGTGACGCCATCAACGAATACCACCGCGGCGACTGGCTCCGCGCGGCGCGTCTGGACACCTCACTTCTGAACGTCATCACTCCCGTCGACGCTCGGATACCCCCGCGCGACCCGAACTTCACATCCGTACTACTGCCTGAATCAGGTTTCGCCGTCATGCGGGACAACTGGAGCGAGGACAGCGCATACCTGCTGCTGGATTGGGGACGTCACGGCGGGGAGTACGGGCACGCAGACAAGCTCAACTTCATCCTCTACGCCGACGGCCGGCCCTGGGTGCCCGACGCCGGCGAGGCGCCGGGCCCGGACGCCTCATGGTACCGCAGCACTCTGGCCCACAACACCGTCCTGCTCGACGACCAATCGCAGTCACCGACAGATGGCGAGCTTGTCGCCTTCCACACCCGACCGGAGTTCGACATCGCCGCCGCCGAGCACAGCGGTTACCCAGACCTTTGCCATCGTCGCACCGTCCTCCACCCTCGCGGCCGCTACTTCCTGGTCATCGACGAACTGCAGAACGCTTCGCAAAGCCCACGACAGGCCGAGTGGGTCCTCCACGTTGACGGGCTGCGGGAGTCGGGCACTCGCGGCCGCTACGTCTTCCGCCACGACGGCCGGGGCCTCTGCGTCATGCCCGCCCTCGGCGCCGGCATGCGCGGCTCTCGCATCGCCCAAGGGCCCTGCGCCGTCTACTCACCCAACGGAACGCCCTCCGAGGCCCGCATGATCCCCTACATCGCACTGGCCAAGACCGTCCCAGCGGCGCAGACGGCCGCACTTTGCGTGGCGATCATCCCCTTTGCCGACGAGGAACCGCAACTCTCCGTGGAGCTCTCTGAGACGCCGACGGCGCTGTTCGCCCAGGTGTCCTGCGACGACACCCGCGACCGGTTCGTCGTAAGGCGCAGGGGAGCCCCAGAGGGCATCCACCGCGGACTGGGCCTTGCGACCGACGGCGCGTACGCTTTCGTGAGCGAGGTCGGGCGCGAGGTGCGCGTGCTCGACTACGTGGAGGGCAGCACGCTGTCGTTGCGGGCCGGGCGCGGAGCGCGCCCCCCCCCCCCGGCGGCCAGGCGGGGGCGAACCCGTACACGGCGAACCGCCTCAA
>CAZXDD010000029.1:3940-22590 GCA_964639415.1 uncultured Armatimonadia bacterium | reverse complement strand
TCGGTTTGGGTGGGGGGGGGGGGGCGGGGGGGGGGGGGGCCCGGGGGGGGGGGGGCCCCCCGGGTGGGGGGGGGGGGGGGGCGCGCCCCCCCCCCCCCCCGCCGGTCGGCGAGTCGGCGAGTCACGAGTCGACGGCGAACGGCGTCTACGGCGTCCACGGCGTCTACGGCGTCTACGGCCTCAACGGCGAACGGCGTCTACGACGACGGATGGAGGGCGGCCGTCGCATCCTGCGCGGCTCGTCGTCGAACCAGACTCTAGCTGCCGACGATCAGGCGTCGCGCTCCGTGGAGGATTACCACGCTGTCGGGGTCGGCACTGAGATCCCGCGCCAGTCTCCAACCAAGATCGAGGCTCTCTACGGCCTGCACGAAGGTGCCATCCATTGCGGCGCAGACCTCGGGGCAGGCAACCAGGATCACCGTCGCCTTGCGCTCCACGATGGGCCGAGCCAGAATGCTCGCTCCATGCGCCCCCAGACTGAACAGGTCCCGGCGCCCGACATCCTCCCGCACCTGCCACGGAGTCCTCGTCCTCAGCCATTCCAGGAATGTGGGCTCCGCCCCCAGCCCCTCCGCGCACTCGGCGAGGATCACGATCGCCCCGCCTTCCTCCACCAACGCCGCCGCCGGCACCACACCCTTCTTGCCCTGCACCAGGTCACAATCATACGGATACCCGCCCACCGTGGTGACGACAATCCCCGCACGCACCGGAGCCACCTCATAGATGGCACGACTCATCCCGCACCCCAGGCGGTGGGCGGCGACGGGATCGCCGGCAAAGACGCCGACGATCTCGTCATTGGGGCCGACCACGCTGTAGCAGATGAAGTGGAACGGCACCCTGGCCGCGAACTCACCGCAGTCCTCGCTCAGAGGGTTCCCGTCCAGCACGCCGATGCGTGTGGCGGGGTCGGTGAGCAGGAAATGGTTGGCGTCGATGGACCGGTGGTGCGCCACCCCCGGCATGATCAGCTTCCGTCCGCCGGAGAACCCCGCCAGGTACGAAGGCTCGATGGTCCCCACTCCCAGGACAATGTCGTGCTTGAGCACCTCACGGTTCACCACGACGCCGGTCCCACGGCCGGTGCGCCCCAGGTTCTCGAAGGCACCCTCCGCGAAGGGATCGTGCTGAACGAGACGCACGCGAGCCAGCACCTCCGGCGTGAAGTGTCTCTGCAGCTCTTCCGGAGTCATCTGCCGATGCCGCCCGGTGGCCACGCACAGCGTCGGGCGCACACGGGCCTGATGAAGCACATCCAGCAGGGGCAAGAGCAGTGGCGCCGGGGAGGGGCGGGTATGGTCGACGGTGAGGATCAGGGCCGAGTGCTTGCCATCCAGCATCTCGGACAGAGGCGGTGTGCCGGTAGGATGGCTCAGGGAGGCCCGTACGGCGGCCGTCACGTCGGCGAGCCCCGGCACCTCCGCCGGCCGCAACTGGGCCCTGAGCAGACGGTCGTCGATCTCCAGGTGGGCTTCGGAACGCCCGTAACGCAGGCTGTATGTAGACAAGGCACGACCCCTCCTGTATCCGCCGAAGGCATGCGGGCGCCGCGCCCATCGGTGCAGGCACCCCATGCTCCTTCGTCCCCCCGGCTGCCGCGCCCTGCATCAGCGGTGGCCCGGCCACGACGCAAGCGCAGCGTGGCCATGGCAGGTGATGCTCCGGCTCCCGACGAATTTGCCCGGTCGGGCACCGGCAGACAGCCGGCGCAACACCCGAGCGGGAGGCCACCGGTGAAGACTCTGATGTTCCTCGATGACTGGCTGCTCGATGCGCGCATCGATGTGGACAGACACTTCTGCCGCGCCCGGTATGTGAGGGAGATACCGGCGCCCAAGGACCCCGTCCATCCCGCCAGGGTCACCTGGAACCCGGCCATCTCCTGCTACGAGACCACCCTCGGCTACCACGGCGACAGGCCGCGCGTCCACCACAGCGAGGATGGCGAGACCTGGCATAGGGGCCCCGCGCCGGTCCTGCGGCTAGAGGGCCCTGAACCGGCGGGCCTCTGCTTCGACCCTCGTGTGATCCTCGCCCCCTTCGGTGGGTTCGATGTCTGTAGTCCGATGCTGGCCGACAACTGGGATCCCGATCCGAGCCGCCGCTACAAGCGTCTCGTGTTCCCCTTCACCGACCGGGCCACGGGTGCGAGGGGTATCGAGGGCGGCCCCGGGATTGTGGCCTGCTCGGCAGACGGCATGGAATGGACCGCCGACTCCCGGCATGTATGGTTCTCGGTCCCCAATGGCTCGGACACACTGAACAACCTCATCTACGACCCCGGCCGAGGGCGGTGGCAGGCGTACTGCAGGCGCTACAACTGCGACCGGCGCATCGCCGTGTGCGAATCGGAGGATCTTCAGGACTGGACAGATCCCCGCATCATCCTCCACCCCGATGCGATGGACGGCCAATGCGTGCAGTTCTACGGCATGCCTGCCATGGCCTACGAGGGCTACCTGATCGGCGCCGTGCAGAGGTACCGCGTCCCACAGATCGACGAGGCCGAGCCGCGCTGGGCCAAGATGAGTGGCAAGGTCGACGCACAACTGGCCTACTCCTACGACGGCCAACTGTGGACCCGCCCCCATCGCGGGCCTTTCATCGCCCGCAGCGAGCCGGGGACGCCGGGACCCAAAGGGTCTTTGTACCCCATCCAGTTCCGCACCGAGAAGGACCGCATCATCATCATGGCCCTGGGCTTTTCGCAGCACCACGGCGCCCCCGAAGGGGAGACACCGCTTTGCGAGTACGAGCTGCGCCGCCACGGGTTTTGCTACCTCGAGCCGGTGGGCGACCTCGGCGAAGTCCACCTGCGGGCCGTCTGCCCGCAGAGGTCCGGGCGTGTCGCACTCAACCTGCACGCCGAGCGCGGCGGCTACATCACCGGCCGAGTGGTGGAGTATGAGACCCACAGCGGCTACGCACCGATCTCGGGCTACGACTATGCCGACTGCCTTCCGGTGAGCGGCGACAAGACCGGGGCCCCACTGCGCTGGAGCAAGCACCCGGACCTGCGCGGGCTGGCCGGGCGCCGCGTGCGCCTGGAGCTTCGCCTCCACGACGCCAGGCTCTATGCGGTGCGGGCCGACTGCAGGCTGTGGCACACCAACACTCCCGAGCCGGTGGAATGGGTGTGAGCCCTGTCTGCCCAATCGCCGTGCTCTCTGACTGAGAATGCGTCCCGGTGGCCGGTCCCGCGCCGTCACTGAGCCCGGACCGGCCGCCGCCCCATCTGCCCGCCTTTCGCGCCCTCCTCTCCCCACCCATCCCCCGCCCGGCTCATCTCCGTTACAGTACGTTTCCCGCCGTTGGCCCCGCCCACACTAAAGGCCTGCCCAGGCTGAGCCGATAGCAGACTCGCTGTTGCTGCCCGGCCAATCACACAAGCAAGCCGGAACCTGAGCAGGAGGTGGGCTCCATGTTCGACGCCCTCAAGAGACTTTGGAACGATGAAGACGGACTTAGCACTGTAGAGTACGCGCTGCTCCTCGTCCTGATTGTGATCGTCGGCGTTACCGCCTGGACCACGCTGGGCAACAACGTGAGCAACAAGGTCGGCGAGGTCAACACCACGATTGGCGGCTAGCCGCCGCGGCGCTGCTCGGTTCGCAGACGCACAAGCTGACCAGGGCGCGGGGGCCTGTAAGCCAGGCCCCCGTGCCAGTCTACCAGCAGGGAGTGGCGACCGTGAAAGCGCTGATAGGCCTTTGGGAAGATGAGCATGGCGGCGTCTCGGTGGAGACCGCTCTTGTCCTGGTACTGATGAGCATTGTCAGCTTTGCAGCCTATCAGTCGCTGGGTGGGATCGTGGCCACCAAGGCCGGGCAGGCGGGAGATGCGCTGGTCCACTAGCGGCCCGCGGGGGCTCCAGCACCGGTCTCTCGGCAGCCGTGCACGCGCAGGCCATGCACGGGAGCCCGGTACATTCGACGCCACATGCCGGCATCTGTGCTCGGGAGGCTCTCCAGGGCCCGTTCACACAACGGGGCCTCAGGGGCCCACCACCGACCGCGATGCCGAGTACGCGTTCGGGGTCGCAGGGGATCGCAGGTGACAAGCATACGGGAGGGCCGAGGAGCGCTTCTTCTTGGCAAGAGTCTCGCGGGCCGACGGCGGGTCGCGCGATAGGGACGGCCCTCGCCGCGCAAGGCAGGGACCTCCCGACAGGTGGGGTGCAACAGTGAACACGGCGCTTTGCAGAGGCGAGTCGCGACGTGCCCGCTCTGGCCACGATGGCCGGCGGGCCCTATGGGCATGGGCTCCCGGGTGGCCGCAGCCGTGTCGCGCCCCGCGGCCCGGAAGCGGGCTCCTGTGCGGAGGCCGGGCGTGGAGTAGGCGCCGGAGAACCAGACGTGAGGGCGACGGCGCAGTCGTGGTTGAGCTCGCGATTGTGCTGCCGATACTGGCGTTGCTGTTGTTCGGCTGTCTGGAGATAGGGGCGCTCTTTGGCGACCTCCTGGTCTTGGTCAACGCGGCCCGCGAGGGTGTCCGGGCCGGCATCGTCGGGGCACCGACGGCGCAGATCGACACGGTGATCCAGACCAAAGCCGCCTCCTTGAATCTGCAGAGCCTGCAGGTCCAGAAGGACTGCAGGTACCGCACGGGTGGCGGTTGGTCCGGCTGGCAGACGCTCGGGGATGCCGGCGCTGCGAACGACGCGATGCGCGGAGATCAGGTGCGCATCAGACTGACGTACGACCATCCGCTGGTTACCGGGAGGCTGTTCTCTATCTTGGCCGACGAGCCGGGGGGATCGACCGTGGAGATATCCGCTGCCAGGATCATGCGCCGCGAGTGACCGCCCCATCAGACGTCGGGCAAGGCTCTCGACTGGGAGTCGAGCTCAATGATCCGTGTGCTACTGACGGAAGTTGCCCCCGGCGCCGCCGAGGGCATCCGGGCGGTGCTCTCGACCCACGACGAGATCGAAGTGGTCGGGTACCCCCGAGACGGGCTTGAGGCCGCGCAGATGGCTGTGGCCACTCAGCCCGACATCATGCTGGTGCACGAGCACCTACCGGGCATCTCCGGGCTCCAGGCATGCGAGTTGACCTCGCTGGCGGCGCCTGAGGTGGCCTGTATGCTCTTGTCTGACCGTGAGGACGTCGAGACCCTCAAGCGCGCCATGCGCTCCGGAGTCCGCGCCGTTGTCACGCCGACCACCACTGCGGCCGAACTGGGCGCCACTTTGCGCGACCTCAACCGCGTCGGCAAGGCCAAGGGCCAAAGAGAGTACGCACTCGTCACCGACCCCAGCACCATGCCTCAGACCATCGCTTTCGTCTCGGCACGCGATGGCGTGGGCAAGTCGACCTTGATCACCAATCTCGGCACCGTCCTGGCCCAGCGCCACCCCAATCAGATCGCCCTCGTCGACCTCTGTGGCCAGTTTGGCAGCGCCGCACTGCTGCTGAACCTGCGCCCCGAGCACACCATCATTGACCTGGCCGGGTTTGCCGGAGACATGGACATCGAGCTTGTCGATACCTTCATGGAGAGGCACCCATCCGGCCTCCGCGTGCTCGCCGGCGGCGCCAAGCCCGATCCCGCCTGGACCGACGCCCTGTCGGTGGGCTTCGTGGCCTCCTTGCTCGGGCTCCTGCGCACCAAGTATCGCTTCATCCTGTGTGACATTCCCACTCTGGTGTGGCCCGGAAGCCTCTACGCCGTCAGCCGTGCCCAACAGTGCTTGCTTGTCACGAGTCTCTTCGACGTCACGGCGGTCCGTGAGACCGCCTCCCTGATGGACGCTCTCGTTCCCGACTATGTGCCTGCGGAACGGCTCAGGATCGTCGCCAACCGCCTGTCAAACAGCGACTGGTTCAGTCAGGACGACCTGCGCAAGGCCACGGGGCAAGAAACCTGGCATCAGATACCCAACGACTCCCAGAACGTCTTCGCCGCCGCCAACGAGGGCGAGCCGCTCGTGACCGCCAAGCCAACGCTGGCGTTCTCCAAGGCGGTCATGGCACTGGCCGACAAGGTCGCCGGCCTCGGCGGCCCGGTCGCCCAGGCCGCATAGGGAGCCATCGCAGGAGGTCAGAGATCCAATGGTAGCAGAGGCTGCCCCCAGTTGGGACAAGCAGTACCTGGCAACAGCCCAGGATGGCGAGTCGGAGCGCTTGCTGCGACTACAGGCCGATATCCACGAGAAGCTCGTGACGGATACCGACCTGCAGGAACTGCAGAAGATGACCCGCTCCGAGCTCCTGGAGCGCATCGGCAATGTGGCCAATCAGGTCATCACCGCCTCGCGCCAGACGCTGACCGCGCGCATGCGGCAGCAGGTGCTGTCCGAGGTGTTCAACGAGGTCCGCGGGTTCGGCCCCCTGCAGACTCTCCTCGATGACGAGGACGTCACCGAAGTCATGGTCAACGGCCCCAAGGTAGTGTTCGTCGAGCGCAAGGGAAAGCTCGACGAGGCCAACAAGCACTTTCTCAACGACGCCCATGTCATGCGGATCATCGACAAGGTCATCGCGCCGCTGGGGCGGCGACTGGATGAGTCCATGCCCATGGTGGACGCCCGCCTTCCCGACGGGTCACGCGTCAATGCCATCATCCCACCGGTGGCGGTGACCGGGCCGTGCATCACCATCCGAAAGTTCTCCAAGGAGCCTTTCACCTGCGAGGACCTGGTCCGGTTCGGCACCATGACCGAGGCGATGAAGGAGTTCCTCCGCGCCTGCGTCGAGGCGAGGCTGAACATCATCGTCTCCGGCGGTACGGGCAGCGGGAAGACCACCACACTCAATGTGCTGTCATCCATGATCCCCTCGGGCGAGCGCATCGTGACCATCGAGGACGCCGCGGAGCTGCGGCTCCAGCAGCGCCATGTCATCACTCTCGAAGCCCGTCCGCCGAACCTTGAGGGCCGTGGAGCCATCACGATCCGCGACCTGGTCCGCAACGCCCTGCGCATGCGCCCCGACCGCATCGCCGTTGGTGAGTGCCGCGGCGGCGAGGCCCTGGACATGCTCCAGGCAATGAACACCGGCCATGACGGCTCACTGACCACCGCACACGCCAACACCCCCCGGGACATGCTGGCCCGTCTGGAGACGATGACCCTGATGGCCGGCACCGAGCTACCGTCCCGGGCCATCCGCGAGCAGATCGCGTCCGCCATCCACCTCATCGTGCAGCAGGCGCGGCTCCGCGACGGAACCAGGCGCCTGACCCACATCACCGAGGTCCAGGGCATGGAGGGCGACCAGATCGTCCTGCAGGACCTCTATCGGTTCAAGCAGGAGGGCGTCGATGGGACCGGCCGTGTCATCGGCCAGCACGAGGCCACAGGCCTGCGCCCGCTGTTCGCCGAGCACCTGATCGCCGAGGGTGTGCGTTTGCCATCTGAGTTGTTCCAGGCTTGGACAGGAGGCGGGGCAAGATGCCGGGCATAGTCCTGATCATCGGTGCAGTGCTGCTGGTCGCCGGCGGAGTAGTGGCCGTGCTGCTACTCAGCGGCAAGAACGACGAGGGCGCCAAGAGTGGGCTTCTACGCCCCGAACGCTCAGGCACACAGGCGCCCCGGGAGCCGGAGCAGGGCGACCCCGCCCCTCTGATCACCACACTGCTGGATCGCTCGGGGATGAGCAAGAAGCTCCAGTGGGGGCTGCTGCAGGCCGGTCTGCTCGTACGGCCCTCCGAGCTGGTGGCCCTCGCGGGCGGACTGGCGGCCGTCGGGTTCATCATCGGCCTGCTGCTGCACAAGCTCGTGGTGGGTCTCGCCCTGTTCGGGGTGGGCCTGATCTTGCCCTTCACCTACGTCAATCTGCGCAAGGGCCGTCGGTCCAAGGCACTGGTCAACCAGCTTGCCGAGGCGCTGGCGATGATGGCGTCCTCCCTGCGCTCCGGCTATTCCTTCATGCGCGCGATGCAGGTCGTCCGCGACGAGATGGACCCACCCATCGCCGAGGAGTTCGGCCGCGTCCTGGATGAGCTGAACGTAGGTGTCAGCCACGAGCGCGCCCTCAAGCACCTCATGGACCGCTGCCCAAACGGTGACGTTGAGCTGGTGGTCACCGCCTGTCAGATTCAGGCCAATGTCGGTGGCAACCTGGCCGAGGTCCTCGACACCACCGCGGAGATGATCCGCGAGCGAGTGAGGCTCCAGGGCGAGATCAATGCCCTCACCGCCGAGGGGCGTCTGTCCGCCGGTATCCTCACCGCCATGCCGGGGTTGCTCGGGGTGATTGTGAGCCGTATCAGCCCCGGCTACATGGACCCGATGTTCCAGACCAAGGCGGGTCTCATCATGGTGGCGGGAGCCGTGCTGTCAACACTGATGGGGCTCCTGGTCATCAAGAAGCTCCTTGAGGTGGATATCTAGCGGGGTCACGCCCGCCGGGGCTCACAGGCCTCGGCAACGCCCGGCCCGACCCCTATTGTGCCGGGAGCATTGCACACAACAGAACCTGTAGTGCGGTCGGCTACGGGCACGCGTCGGCCCGATGGAGCGCTGATGGACCATGATACTGATCGCGATCGCAGCCTGCGTCTTTATCGGAGTAGCATTCGCAGCCCTCGGCTTCGTCATGGAAGCCCAGTCCAAGACCATGTCCACGCGCTTCACGCACGTGGCATCCAAGGTGATCGATGACGAGTACCCCGAGTCGCTCAAGGGCTCGCTGAAGGAACGCATCCTCGACCCGATTCTGCAGCGCCTCAACGAAGTGGCCGAGCGGCTGACGCCGGCCGGGTCGGCCAAGGCCGTGGCGATGCAATTGGAGCGTGCCGGGCGTCCCTGGGGGATGACTCCTCAGCTCTGGGCCCTGGTGCGCATGGGCTGCGCCTTCGGCGGCGTCATGCTCAGCCTGTTCGCGATGAAGCTGGTGCCTCTGGACGGGATGCTCAAGCTCTGTGTGGCCATGATCCCCGCGGCGGCCGCCATCATCGGCCCCAGCGCCATGCTGGACAAGAAGTGCAAGGCTCGCCAGGCCGTGGTCCGCAGGACGCTCCCCGACCTCATCGACCTCCTGGTCGTCAGCGTCGAAGCCGGTCTGGGCCTGGATGCCGCCGTGCAGGAGGTCATCGACCGTCGCGAGGGGCCGTTGCTGGACGAGCTCGCCAGGGTTCTCGCCGAGATCCGCGTGGGCAAGTCCCGCCGTCAGGCCTGGCAGGAGATGGCGGCCCGCCTGGACGTACTGGAGCTGAAGGTCTTCGTCGCCGCTCTGGTGCAGGCAGAGGAGTTGGGGGCCAGTGTCGCGGGGGTCCTGCGCGGCCAAAGCGATGCCATCCGCATGAGGCGCAGTCTGGCTATCCGTGAGATGGCCGCCGTACTGCCGGTGAAGATGCTCTTCCCGCTGATCTTCTTCATCTTCCCGGGGATGTTCGTCGTCATCCTCGGCCCGGGCGCCATCAGCATGCTCACAACATTCAAGGACATTGGCTTCTGACGACGTCGTCGACTCCCCGGCGGCCTCGGCATCAGAACTCCCGAAATGCGGAGGCGAGGCGATCTCTCTATCGGCCGACGGCCGGCGGCGAGCGTTCATCTCTCCCGGCCAGGGGAAGCCACTTGTGCCCGGGCTTCGTGCCGCCCCCGGCACCGCATGTCAGGAGTTCTGAGCACAGCCGTGCACCGGTCCCGGGCGCGCCGGGTCGCGTCCGGGACCGCCGATCTTGTCTAGGCCTGACCGATGGCGTACAGCGCCACGACCTCCGCCAGTCGCCCGTCCTCGTCTCTCCTCGCCGTGGCCCGTAAGAGGCCATCGGCCAGCGGCTCGTCGGCCAGATACGCCTCCCCTGTCCTTGCCACCTGCTCCAGTGCCGCCCGGCTCGCCATGCGCCGCCCCTCCGCCGGGTACGGCTTGCCGGTCACCACGTCGCCACAGGCCCCTTCCAACGGCCCCTGCCACAGTACCACAAGATCACCATCCATCGCGACGCACTGGTAACCCAGCGTGCCAAGCACCGCGTTCAGGCGCCCCGCCGCAGCCCTCAGGCAGGCCATCTCGCGCGCCGCCTCCGTGTCCTTGAAGACCTGGTCCAGCATGGTGATGCTACGGTGCATGATCCGCTCGATACGGGCCACCGACCATACAAGCTGCTGGGCGTCGTCGGCGAAGCTCTTCTGCAGAACGGGCAGTACCACCTCGCAGCCGATGAGCAGGCCGCGCCCCACGTCGGACGGCACGAAGCCCAGCGCCGCCCGCTCTTCCGCGACCCCCTGAAGGACCTCGTACAGATCGTGGAAGTCCTCCACCGACACCGCTGTGATCAGAGCGCCCACCATGCGCCTGGCTCCCTGCTCAACCTCCGACAGCGGCATCTTGGCGTACCGGTCGCTGCTGCCATGGGCCCGCAGGGCCCATTCGGTCGCGATCTCGTCGGTGTGTTGCCGCAAAACATCCTGCAGGCGTGCTTCCATCAGACGGCCCTCCGTGGTGCGTATGCGACACCGGTGACGGGCGCTGCGCCCGCTTTGGCGTCGCCGAAGAGGCATAGTTCGGCGTCTCACGCCGTATTCCTGCCGGACCCGCGCGGGCCCGACCACGGCCGACCGGCCCGCCGGCCCGAAGCCTAACCACCGTTCACGATGTTGGGGACCTCCTCACGCGGCCCGTCCGCGGCCCCGCCCGCGCGGCAGACGGCGAGGGGCGGCGCCCTGCCGCGCAGACAGGCCGCTACACCTATCCCCACGGCGGGCGACCGCCGAAGCCGATGGCCGTGCACGGGGAGGCGGGGTCTTTGAGGGCGGCGCAGGGCGGGGTCACGCAACAGGAGTAGCCCTGTGTCGACCTGCCTTCGGAACGCCGCGGGATGCAGACAGACGACGGCTGCGTGCGCCGAGCGGCGCCGGCCTCCTACGGGCTACAGCGCCATCACATTCAGCCAGTTGAAGCCGAAACTGCCCAGCTCATACAGCTTGTTGTGGACGGCAAACCAGTGCGCGGAGTTGCTTTGCTCGGTACCGCACAACTCCACGGCGGCCACCAACGTGCGGTCGGAGGTCGAACCCATCGTCAGCTCCGAGAAGTTGAGGCTGAACTTCAGCCTGTCCAGGTAGTTACTGAACACCGAATCGATACTCAGCTCCAGGAGATAGGTGAGCTTGTCCGTCGCCGCACCGGGAGTGGTGATGAAGCAGAACCACAGCGCCCCCTCGGCGGAGATCTGGTGTATGCCGTGCACGTAGCATTGGCCCGCGCCGACCGTCTCCACACTCAGACTGCCGCTCCAGCTCTGGTAGAAGATGGGAGGCTTGGGCAAGGGCGCCACGCCCTCGCCGTACTCGCAGCCGGTGGGTGTGAGCACGACCCCCGCGGCGTAGGCGGAGGCCAGGGCGTTGTGCGACATCACCTGCAGCGCCGGGGACGATCCGAGCTTCTCGATGGCCGCAGGCTCCAGCCCGCTATCGCGAATGATGTCCGCGCCGCCGGGGCTACCGTTCACGGCCTTGAGGAGCCGCAGACGAGTCGAAGGCACCGGGATGACGACCTGCTTGGGCACCGCGAGCGGCTTGAGCTCGGCCGGGATGGTCCCGGGCTTGAGCACCTGCAGGCGTTTCACAGGTGTGGTGAGCTTCAGGTTGGCTACCGGCGCCCGCATGAGCTTGTCCGCGCCCACCCTCCGCGAAAGCGCAGGCGCCGCGTGAGCCGACGCGGCCCCCAGGGTCCCGGCACCGAAGGCGGCAAGACCGCGGAGGAAGGCACGGCGGTCGGCGGTCAGGGCTCTGCTTGTCTCTTCGGCAACGATCGGTTTGCGTGACATCATCTGGCCTCCATTGGGCAGCAGCGCCCGTCGGTTCCTGATCTCGACGCATACGAGACGCCTATGTGGGCGCATTTCCTGACGTTTGAGGCAGGCTCCGGGGCCGCAGCCAAGCCGTTGGCCACCCTCCCGCAGGATGGGATCGGGCTTCCCACTCAGGCTATGCAGGTTCCGGGCGGCCGCCCGGTCGGAACCTGCATAGTATGAGTTTCCAGCCCGACTCGGCGAGCCCGCCCTTACGGGATCGCCGCCTGGCCGTGCCACCGACAGGACGCGAACCTCCGCGCCGTGCTCGACGGTCCGAGGCGAAGCTTCGATAGCAGTATGTCCACGGGCCGCGAAGCTCACGCCTCCGGTGTGGTCGTACACCGTCACTTGACCTGGATCACATACGTATGCAGCCCATCCGCCCC
Source organism: uncultured Armatimonadia bacterium (assembly GCA_964639415.1). Classification (GTDB taxonomy): domain Bacteria; phylum Armatimonadota; class Zipacnadia; order Zipacnadales; family JABUFB01; genus CAYRFY01. The sequence continues at coordinate 10,453 of CAZXDD010000029.1, read as the reverse complement.
GGGCCCACCGCTGAGCCGGTTGAGGCGCACAATGATGTGCCCCGATGCGGCATCCTCCAGGAAGTCGAAGTTCGAAAGCTGCATGTTCGAGCCATCCTGCGGGCGGCGGTCATCGATGATCGTCGTCGTCTCCCGGCGCAGGCCGAGGGTCTCCTCGTCCAGCTCGGCGATCGCAAGAGGGTACCGCGGCCAGCCTGAACGGGGCCGCACGCGGCTGATGTTGCCGATCCAGTACACATTACCCGTGCGCGAGCTGCGGATCAGGTTGCTCTGGGCCGTGGGCGACCAGAAACGGCTGCCGTCGCTGAACGTGAAGGGCGTAAGCTCCGACCACGTCCTGCCGTAGTCCGTGGACAGCGTCTTCCACTTCCAGGAGGGCACCTGACCGGTCCTGTCCCCCTCGTTCCCGGCCCGGATCACCATCAGAACGTGCCCCGGCTTACCCGCAAGCTCGATGATCGCGCACTCGCTCAGCCCGCTCGTAGACTTGTCGGTACCGATGGTGATGGGTTCGGTGGCCTCCCAGGTGAGATCATCGCCGGTCTCGTTCCACGTGCCGATGAGGCAGAACACCTGGCTGTAGGTGGAGGTACTCAGCGGATTGTAGTACTCGCCATCGTCATCCAGCGGGCCGTAGTAGCACGGCAAGAGCAGCTTGCCGTTGCTCAGCGGGTAGATGAAGGGCTGCAGGGTCGCGAAGACAAAGCCGTTCTTGCCCACTCGCACGTAGCGGTTCGGGTGTTGGGGCGAGTATTCGGCACCCTCCTGCACCAGCGGCTTCTCTTCGCCCCACGTCTTGCCCCCATCGGTCGACACGCAGTACCAGACCTTGTAGTCGCTGAAGCCGAAGATGGTGTCCCCGATGCCGCGGGTGATGTGGAAGATCGCCACACAGCGGCCGTCGTCGGACCTTGAGGGGAAGGTCCCGCGGTAGAAGTTCTGCAGGACCGGTCCGCCGGTGTCGGGGTAGGTGTAACAGTCCGGGGTCATCTGCGCAGGCCGCGCGGCCGCCGCAACCTGCCACAGGCGCACGTGCTCGGGCAGCGCCCGGTCGTAGGCCTCGGTGCCGCGCTCCCTGGACAGGACGCGGATCTTGTCGTACGGAGGGTGCTTGGTGAAGGCCTCAGGGTCCTCGGGCGCCGGGCCACCCAGGTCGCGGGGGATGCTCACCGGCTCCGTATCCGCTGACGGGTCCCACCCGCCCTCGCCGGGGGCCAGGGCGCCCCGATCGGTGTAGGCCAGGTAGTCCCATTGGCAGACGAGGTCATGCGGCTGGGTTGCCGTGATCGGTCCGAGGATGAACTGCGCCGGCCCCTCGTACTTGAGCCATCGCAGGGCGTACGGCCCCGCCGCGGGCTGCCCGTCCAGGTAGATCGTCACCTGGCGGTCGCGCACCGCCAGGCGCACGCGGTGGAACTCGCCGGTGAGGTCCGCCGCGATCTTCTCGTGCTTACCGTCTCCGTTGAGGAAGTCAAGCTGCTTGCGCCCGGCGTCGTAGCACAGGCACAGCAGGCCGATGTGGTCCGGCGTGTCGGCGGCCCAGCGCACGTAGATGACCGTCTCGTACTGGGAGATCGGCGGCGTCCCGGAGATGTGCCGAAAGGCGGTCTCCAGCGTCCAGGCTGAATCGTCGCGCATCTGCACCCCGGCGTCGAAGTGCTCTACCGTGGCCGGGGCCAGCACCGCACCCGCGCAGCGGTACTGCAGCGCCCCATCCACAAGCTCCCAGGAGGCCGGGCCATCCGGATCGGCGGCCGGGATCCACCACATGAACGGCTTGCGGGTGGGCTCGCCGGGATCCGAGGCGAAGATGTCGTTGAAAGAGGCGGGCAGCCCCGGCAGCGAACAAACGAGAAGTCCCGTCAGTGACAGGACGGTGGCAGGCGACATGTTCAGAGATCACTCCCAGTGTGCTTTGTCCACGGCTGCGGGGGATGCCGTCGCAGAACACGCGCCCGGCCCCTCCCCTACTGCTGCGGCTCCAGAGCCTGCACCTCCCCGTCGCAGGCGAAGCCCTGGATCGACGTATAGGAGAAGTGGTTGTCCTCAGGAGTCTCGTTGGCGTAGTCGGTGAGCAGGTAGTTCGAGCGGCCGAACAGCACCAGCGATCCGTGGTCCAGCGGCTCCACCGGCACCCAGCCCAGGGTGTCGATGTACACCGACGCCCAGCCGTGGCTGCCGTGGTTGTCCTCAAACTGCCCCTCCCCATCCAGCACCACGCCGTGCGCCACGCGGGAGGGGATGCCGGCGGCCCGACACAGGGCCGTGAAGGCGGCGCATTGGTGGTGGCAGACCCCCTCCCCGCCGGCCAGGATCGTGTCCAGCGTGCCGTTCTGCGTGTCGGCGTACTTCATGTTCTGATGCATCCAGTCCAGCAGGTTCTGCACGGTCCGGGCCATGGTGATGCTCTTTGAGAACGCCGCCACCCTGGCGCACAGCGGTGAGGCCGGGTCGAAGGTCTCGCCATGGCAGAAGGGCTTCAGGCAGCCGGAGAGGGCGTCGGGAACTGTGAAGGTTCGCGCCTCGGCCAGAGCCCGCGGGCCCAGTGCGAAGCCGCGGATGGTCACCGTGGCGTGGATGTCGAAGGGCTTCCCGGGCTCCTGCACCACGTCGATGAAGTCTCGCGGGCCTTCGCTGATGCGCTCGCAGGACACCGCATTGGTTACCGTGAAATCGAAGGTTTGCCGCGGGTCGGAGAAGCGCGGCATCAGCAGGCGCTTGGGCTCCTTTTCGGGGCCGCCTTGTCCCAGGTCCACCTGCCAGTGCAGCCTGTAGCGGCGCCGGCCGGTGAGGTCCAGCAAGCGCCGCCGCGCACCCTCAATGGCTCCCTCGGAGCTGCCCAGAGTGTCCTGCGGCAGTTCGTCGATCCGGGCCAGCGTCTCGCGCGCGGCGGCGAAATCGCCCGCCGCCATCTGGGACTCGCAAAGCTGCTCCAGCGACCACCCACAGACCCCGTTGCGGGCCACGTTCTGCCGCGCCACGGCCAGCGAGTCCTCCCATTGCCCGCTACCGGCCAGAGCCCAGGCCAGGCTGCGCCAGGCGTACTCGTCGCCGGGGCCGTACTTGAGGGCCGCGCGGATGGCGGCGGCCATCTGCGGCATATCCCCCTGTTCCTTGGCCGCCTGGCAGCGCGACATCGCCTCCTTGTACGCGTCCTCATCGTCCGTCTCGGCCTGAGCCAACGTGGCCGTCGGCAGCACCAACAGCGCCAGCGCGGCAGCGAAGCGTGTCAGCATCAGGAGGCCCTCCGTCCTCAGTGGGGGAAGAGTGTTTGCCGTGCAGCGCGCAAACGCAGGACGGACCTCATGTTCGCTGGCCGAGCCATGGGCTCCTGCTGCGCGTAGGCCATGGGGCGACATCCTCCGCAGCCCGCAAAGGGGTCGTGCAGGTGCCGAACGACCGTGAGAAGCAGGCCCGTATCGCCATAGGCGTTGCGTTGTACCGCGAAGACCAGTGGGACCTGCTGCGGATGCTCTCAGAGGACGGAGCGGAAACCGAAGAGAGCTATGAGGAGTGGGAGGCCTGGCTTCGCTGCAAGCTCGCGGAACTGGAGAGCGGCGGTCACAAGATACACCGCATCGACATCGACGTTCGCGACCTCGTCGCGTGGTGCAGACGTGAGGGGGTGCCGCTGGACGGAGATGCCCGTGCCCGCCACTGCGCCCTGAGGGTGAGCGAGATCGATCCGGGGCCCGAGGACAGCCCGTCTACCGGGCGTCGCCGACGGCCAAAGCGGCGCTGAAGAGAGCTTCCGGCGGGCCCGGGAGGCGCGGGCACTGCCGGGTGGGCCAAGACCAAAGGGACATGTGCCCGCCGCGCCGAACACATGGGTAAGGGTGGATTGAGGAGGAGAAGCGATGCGTTGGCCGACAGCGATGATCGGTGTGGCCCTGTGCGCCGCGAGCGGCTGCGCCCAGCAGGGCGGGGCGCCGGGCACTGAGGCCCCGGATGCGCCCGCCGTTGGAACCACCAGACTGATGCCTTCTGACCTGCGGTACGCCGGAGCCTTCCGTCTTCCGGAGGCCTCCGGCGGGTCGAGCTGGGAATGGTCCGGCGACGCTCTGGCCTACTGCCCCGAGGGCGATGCGGACGGCCCGGACGACGGCTTCCCCGGATCGCTCTATGGCATCGGCCACGACTGGGACAAGCAGGTATCCGAGGTCTGCATCCCGCTACCCGTGGTATCGGCGGGCAGGCGCCTGGACGACCTGAACATCGCCCAGACGCTACGTCCCTTCACAGACGTTCGGGCCGGTGTGGGGCAACTGCACCTGCTGCAGGAAATGCCGCGGGTGGGCATGGAGTACCTGCCGGCCCAGGGGGCCCAGACCGCGGGCAAGCTGTATCTATGTTGGGGCGCCCATTACCAGGAGGAGGCCGAGCGCGTCGCCTCGCACATGTGGTGCGAGCCGGACCTGACTTCTTCCCGTGGGGCTTGGCGCGTCGGCGCCTACTCGCCCTACAGCGTGAATGACTACCTCTTCGCCATCCCGGCGGGCTGGGCGGCGGCCAACACCCCCGGCAAGCGTCTGGCCACCGGGCGCTTCCGCGACGGCGGCTGGGGCGGCCAGGGACCCTGCCTGTTTGCCATCGGGCCGTGGAACCACGGCAACCCGCCGCCTCCGGACACGGTGCTGGACGCGGTGCCCCTGCTCTTGTACTCCAGCACCGCCACCGACCAGGAGCCCTACCACGTGATGGACGACTACCACCATGCCGACGAGTGGACAGGTGGCGCGTGGCTGACGGCCGGGGACAAGGCGGCGGTGGTCTTCGTGGGCACCAAGGGCACCGGCGACTGCTGGTACGGCCTGCCCGACGGCACCCGCTGGCCGGATGAAGGTCCATTCCCCGACGACCCGGAGGGCCTGCGGGGCTGGTGGAGCACGGGCTTCTCGGCGCGGATGATCTTCTACGACCCGGCCGACCTCGCCGCCGTGGCGAGTGGCGCCAGACAGCCCTGGGAACCCCAGCCGTATGCCTCACTGGACCTTAGTGACCGGCTCTTCGCCGTCGGCGGTGCGCAGGACAAGCACCGAGTGGCCGCGATGGGCTTCGACCGCGAGCGTGGGTATCTATACGTCTTCGAGCCCCGCGCCGATGGCGACAAGAGCCTGGTCCATGTGTGGAGGGTGAGCCCGTAGCGTTCGTCCGGGACGCTGCGAACGAGCAACGACGTGCGCGCCTGCAGAGGAATGATGACCATGCGACTTGCCTGGCAGGGCTTCCTGCTGATCGGAGCGGCCGTGGCGACCTCCTCGGCGGCTACCTGGCAGACCGCGGACGGGCTCTCCATCGTGCTCTCGGACACCGACGGCGGCGTGTCCGGCGTTACCGTGGACGGCCGCGACCTCGGTCTGTCCGGCCCCGGTGGCCTGTACTACCAGGAGTTCTCGCGGGACGCCTCGGCGCCTGAGCGAACGGTCCTGCACATCGACGCCGAGAGCGAGGACGGCTCCTTCGCGGCGGCGTCCTTTGCAGACTGGAAGGCTCCCGGCGACTACGTGCGGCGCAGGGTCGGCGACGCGCCCCGGGGCGAGGCGTACCTTGAGCTGGGCGACGGGGAGAGCCCCGGTGTGGGCATGGCCGCAACTCAGCAGATGCCCATCGACGCGGGCAGCGAGTGCACCATCTCCTGGCTCGGGCGCACCAGCGATGTGGCCCTGACGTACATCATCTGCGTCCGGGTGTTCGACGCCGCGGGTCAGGACATCACCCGGCACTCGCCGGCCCCGCAGGGGTGGACCTACAGCCCCTACTCCGCGGCCCACTATCGCAGCGACCGCTGCCACGCGCAGCCCGCCACATGGGAGCGGCTGGCGGTGCCCTACATCACTCCCGAGGGCGCCGCATCCATCGGGCTGTCGCTCCGTGTCTACCGGGACGGCGACCTCCGGGCCGATGTGGATGACATCCGCGTCACGGCCCGCCCCGGAGGCGTCTGGACCGAGCCGATGGCGGTGCGGGGCCCGCTGTCCCAGACCCCCCAGGGCCTGGTGCAGGAGACCGTGCTCCAGGATGCGGGCCTGCGTTTCTCCACGCAATACGCTTCCGTCGGCGACCGGCTCCAGGCCACCTGCGAGGTCTCTTGCACCGAGGCGCGGGATACCGGCCGCTGCCTGCGCCTGCTCTGGCGTCTGCCCGTCGTTCTCGAGGGCCGGCGCTGGTCGGCCGGCCCCCGAGGGCAGGAAACGGTCGTGCCGGACCGGACCTATGAGGACAGCGTGGACTTCGCCGGGCACCCGCTCGGCCGCTACCCGCTGGTGTCCATTGCCGACGACCGCACCGGGCTGGCCATCGCCGCAGACCCGGACCGTCCCGCCCTGCAGACCTTCCGGGTCGATGTCGAGGGCGTCGTCTCGGTGGCGGAGATGGCCGTCGTCCCCACCGCCCCGCGGGCCCGAGCCACCGTGACCTTCTGCCTGTACCGCCACGCGCCGGAGTGGGGCTTTCGGGCCGCTTTGGAGCGCTACTATGCCCTGTTCCCCACGGCCTTCCAGGGCCTGGCGCAGC